>NZ_JBIWJA010000035.1:0-79197 GCF_044764905.1 Streptomyces sp. NPDC093586
GCTTCACGCCTGTCTACGGCCGAGGTTCCCACGACCGACCCGCCCACAATCTGGCGCCTCAGCCACCACGTGGTCATTTCACTGAGAAAACGTCACTGGTTCGGCACTCTGGCCGGCTGATGTCCGATGGGGCGGTTACGGTCTTGGCCACGGTGCGGAGGGCGCTGCGTGGCGCGGAGGGGGAGGGAGCGGCGACTGTGAGGTTGATTCCTGGGAGGGGACACCGGGTTTCACGCGGCGCGCGACAGCGTACGTGACGTGATCAGTTGCTGTTCGAACTCGGCTGGTGTGAGGTAGCCGAGCGCGGAATGCCGACGGCGCCGGTTGCAGTACGACAGCCAGTGGAACAGCTCGAGCCGCGTCTGTGCCTTCGAGGTCCAGCGCCTCCCGTGGAGCAACTCGCGCTTGAGGCCCTGGAAGAACGACTCGGCGAGGGCGTTGTCATGGCTCGAGCCGGCCCGGCCCGTGCTGCGCCGGATGCCGTGCCGACGGCACACCTCGGCGAAGGTGGCCGCGCTGTATTGGGCGAGTTCAACCGGTCGTTGCAACACCGGGCTGCTGTAGTGAGCGTAGCTGCTCCTCGAAGACCTCGGCGGGGGTCTTCCAACCGAGGATCTTGCGGGGTCGGTTATTGATCGCCAGGGCGACGGCTTCGAGGTCCTCGGCGGACCACCGGGACAGGTCGGTGCCCTTCGGGAAGTACTGACGCAGCAGCCCGTTCGTGTTCTCGTTCGTGGGTCGCTGCCAGGGCGAGTGCGGATCGGCGAAGAACACCTTCGTCCCGGTCTCGAGCGCGAACTGGGCATGCCCGGAGAGTTCTTTCCCGCGGTCCCAGTTCAGTGTTTTGCGGAGCTGCTCGGGCAGCTTCGTCATGGACACCATCAGGGCAGTGTTCATCGCGACGGCGCCGTAACCGCCCAACGCCGGGCCGTTCTTCACAGGCGGCACCTCGCCCCAGCCCTCCATCCTCGGCAGATGCACCAGGAGGGTGGATCGGCTGCTGCGCTCGACGAGCGTGCCGATCGCAGGCCGGCCCGTCCCGATGATCAGATCGCCTTCCCAATGCCCCGGGACCGCGCGGTCTGCGGCCTCTGCAGGACGTTGACTGAGGACCACATCCGCGGTGACGTGCCCCTGCGGCTTGTTCCGTGACCTCGACCGAGGCTCTCGAAGCGCCCGCCCGGTGCGCAGGCAGGTGACCAGCTCACGCTTGAGCGCACCACGGCCCTCGATGAACAGCGACTGGTAGATCGCCTCGTGGCTGATGCGCATGGACTCATCCTCGGGGAAGTCGGCCTTCAACCGGTGCGAGATCTGTTCCGGGCTCCATGCTGTCGCCCACCGCCTGTCTTGCTGGTGCGGCTTGTTCAGCCCCTTCCACGGAGGCGTCTGCGGTCCCGCGACGACCGTCCCGTCAGGCCGGTGAACGTTCCCGGAGAGCCGCTCCTGAACGTATTGGCGCAACCGGTCGTTGCCCAGAAGCTTCGCGCACTTCGGGCGCTTGGCCGCCTGCTGGGCCTTCCACTGGGCGACCGTCGCTCGGTACTCCTGCTTGCCGCCGCGCGTGGCGGCGTTGCGGCGCAGTTCGCGAGAGATTGTCCCGGGGTCACGCCCCAGGGCGCGGGCGATCTCGCGCACGCCCTTGCTCATCGCCCTGAGGATCGCAATCTCCTCACGCTCCTCGACCGTGAGGTAGCGGCCCGAGGGCTCGGCCAACGAGATCGGCGGCATGCCGCCAGCGTGACGAAACCACCTCGCACCCACCGGCCACGACACGCCAACTGCCAGCGACGCCTCCACCGTCGTGACCCCCGTGGCGATCAGTCGCCAGAACTGGCGCTGCACGACGCGAGACGGATCAGGCCGCCCCGGCGAACGCATCGCCGGCCGCAAAGCACGGTCGGCGCGCCACTGCCGACGCCGCCCCTCCGGAACATCGCTGGTCTTCAAACTCCAGTGCGCCGTGGCCACGTCGCACACCTCCGAGATCAGGGTGTTGCGACGACCAGTTGAATTCACCTTGAGCGCCCCTGTCGGTGTGGAAAACGACGCCGCGGACCCGGTTGCCGCGGGCGGCCACGGTCATCTCGATCGCGTCGGTGACCAGCGAGGTGCGCAGGTGGTCGGCGATCGACCAGCCCACCACCCTCCTCGAGCAGATGTCGATCACTGTGGCGAGGTAGAGCCACTTCGCGCCGACGGCTGTGTACGTGATGTCGCCGCACCACCTGGTGTTCAGCGTGTCCACGGTGAAGTCGCGTATCACCAGGTCCGGCGCGGGCGGCGCGGTCCTGTCCGCGGTCGTCGTCCGTTTCTTCTTCCGCAGGTGCCGGCCGACGATGTGGTTGATCCGCATCAGCCGGGTGACGCGCTTGCGGTTGATCCTCCGTCCCCTCGCCCGCAGCTCGGCACGGACGCGCGGGGCACCGCAGGCGCCATGGTGTTCGGCATGGATGGCGCGGATCTCGCTCACGGCCGCCATGTTCAGACCACACCGGCCAGCGACCACCTCGTCAATGAACCGTACGTCCCATCATCCGTACGGGTGATTCTCGGTCTTGCCGAACCCTGGCCGTTGTGCAGCGGCGAGTAACCGCTCGACGACCCGGGCAGCACATGGGGCGAGGGGATGGTTCAGGGGAACTGTTGAAGGACGGGGCGTGATCCGGGTACTTCTGGTGCACGACGAACGTCTGCTGCGGTCGGCTCTCGCGGACCGGCTGGCCCGGGAATCTGACCTGGAGGTTTTCCATACGCGGTGGCGCACGGCGTCGGCTCGAGCGCGCTCCTTGTCTCCGGACGTGTGCGTAGCGGACCTGAACTGCTCTGATCCGTACAACATGCCTCCTCTTGGAGAGCTTCAGCGTGCAGGGCCGTCTCCAGCCCCCAGGATGGGGCGAGGAGACGGGAGCGGGATCGGTCCGGCAGAGGACCGCCGGCATCCGTCCGGTCCCGGTCCTTGCCGATTGCTGGTGCTCGCCACCGCGAACAAGCCGGGGCCGCTGCGGCACGCGGTTCAGGCGCACGCCTTCGGTTACTTCAACAAGGACGGCACCGTGGAGCAGTTGCTGACCGCCGTCCGGCTGGTCGCCGACGGTGAGCGGTTCGCCGACGACTCGCTCGGCTTCGCCTTCCTCAAGGCCGCGCGAATGCCGCTGACGCAACGTGAACTGAATGTGCTGTCACTCGCTGTGGAAGGTGCCACGATCACGGAGATCGCCGACAGCCTCCACCTGTCCACCGGGACCGTGCGCAACTACATGGCGGCCATCACCCGTAAGACCGGTGCCCGTAACCGGGTCGACGCCGTACGCATCTCCTTGGAGGAGGGCTGGGTGTGAGCGGTCGGCCCAGCTCCCCGCGAGGTCGCGGTAGAGCGGGGAGCGCGCGAGCAGTTCCTCGTGGGTACCGCAGTCGGTGTGCGTGCCGTCCATGACCAGGATGCGGTCGGCGCGGCGAGCCGCGCTGATGCGGTGTGCGACGACGATCAGTGAACCGCCGGGGCGGGCGGTGAAGGCCTGCTCCGCGCGGGCTTCGGCCGCGGGGTCGAGGTGGCAGGTCGCCTCGTCGAGCAGCACGAGGGGTGCCGGCACGAGATGTGCCCGCGCCAGTGCCAGCAGTTGCCGTTCCCCGGCGGACAGTGAACGTGGATCCACCCGTCCCTCCGGTCCTCCCAGGCGGCCGACGAGCCCTTCGGCCCCCACGGCGGCGCACGAGGCCAGGAGGGCGGCGTCGGGGAGCGGTTCGGGACACAGGTACGAGACGTTCTCGCGCACGGTCCCCGAGAACACGTACGCCTCCTGTGGCACCAGCACCCGCAGGGCCGCCCGTTCCCGCGGCCCCAGCCCGCGCACGTCCCGGCCCCACAGCCGCACCTCGCCCTGGTCCGGTGCCAGCATTCCCGCGATCAGCGCGGCCAGGGTGGACTTCCCGATCCCGCTGGGCCCGGCCACGGCGAGATGCCCGCCCAGGGGAAGAATGAGGTCCAGACCGCGCAGTACGGGTTCGGCGTGGGGGCCGTAGGCGAAGGTGAGGCCGTGCAGAGAAACCGCGGGGTGGTCCGCCGCGGCATCGGGCGGTTGCCGCTCAGGGGGAACTGCGGTCTCCGGGCGCTGCGGGCCGGGGTTCAGCGGGTCCGGTTGCCCGGCCGACCCGCAGCCGACGGCCGTTCGCGTCCCGTCGCCCTGTCCGGTGTGTCGGCGAGCGGCCCGCAGCCGCGTGTCCTTCGCGGGTACGGGCCGCGGGGCGGCCCCGCTCGCACCCTCGGGCGTCAGGCGGCGCAGGACGACCGCGAGGCGGGCTGAGGCGGTGCCGAGGGACAGGATGAGATTCTCGAGGGCGGGGAGCAGGGACTGGGTGAGGTAGGCGAGGGCCGCGACGAGGGCGCCCGGTGTGACGCCCCGGCCGAGCAGCCAGGGGGCGGTACCCAGCAGGAGAACGACGGGCAGGTGACCGGCGACACCGACGGCCAGATCGCGCAGCGTGCCCCAGCGGGCCAGTGCGCGGGCCGTCCGCAGCTCCCCGTCGATACGGGCGTCGGCGCCCGCCGCCACCCATGGCTGGGCCCCGGACGCCTCGATGTCCCGCAGCCCCGCCACCACGGCGCCCAGGTCCGCCGCGATGGCCTCGTCGGCGGCCAGGAACTCCTCCTGGCGCCGGGCCAGCGGCCGCAGCGTCGCCACGAACAGCAGGAGGCCGGCGGCCAGTGGAGGGATGACGATCAGCAGCAGGACGGGTGCCAGCGCCAGCAGGCCGGCCAGCGCCGCACCCGCCGAGAGCACGAACGTGCGGGACACCAGCAGCAGGTTCGCGAAGGTGTCGCGGGCGATCTCCGTCTGATGCGTCAGCCGGGACACCGCCGCCCCGTCCGCGTCCCGCAGCGCGCGGTGCACGACCCGCCGTACGAGGTCGTCGCGCATCGGCTCGGCGATCGCGGCCAGCGCCACGTGCACCCGGTCCGTCCCGACGCCTCCGAGCACCGCCGAGATCCCGGCCGCCGCCAGCCATCCCATGCCGGTCCCGGGCCGACCGGCCAGGAATCCGTCGTCGAGTGCGCGGGCGAGCGCGTATCCGAGGAAGAAGCTCTGGGCCATCTCCGGCACCGACCAGGCGAGCAGCCATAGCACGGCCCGTGGTGTGCGGCGCAGGTGGGGCAGGACGGCCCGGACCGTCTCAGGCGGCATCCACGGCCTCCTCCGCGAAGACCGCCCGGTAGGGCGCGAGGCGCCACAGGTGCGCGTGCGGCGCCACCGCGCGGACCGCACCGTCCTCCAGCCACACCACCAGGTCCGCGCGTGCCGCGGTGGAGGCGCGGTGGGCGACGATCAGGCAGGTGCGTGTGCCGGCGCCGAGCAGGAGTGCGCGGGACACCTTCAGTTCGGTGACGGCGTCGAGGCTGGAGGTGGCGTCGTCGAGCACGAGCAATCGTCCGGCGTGGGCGAAGGCCCGTGCCAGGCCGAGGCGTTGCGCCTCTCCGCCGGACAGCGGCGCGTCGGCGCAGGCCGTGTCGTAGCCGTCGGGCAGCCGGCGCACGAATCCGTCGGCGCAGGCGGCGCGGGCCGCGTCGACGACGGCTGCCTCGCCGGGGTCGTGGGTGCCGAACGCGATCGTGCCGCCGACCGTGCCGCCCAGCAGCGCGGGGCGCTCGAACGCGTACCCCGTCTCGCGGCGCAGCGCCTCGCGGGTGAGTGAGGTGAGCGGGACGCCGTCGAGGAGCACCGTTCCCGTGTCGGGGTCGGTGAGTCTTCCCGCGAGGGTGGCCAGGGCCGACTTGCCGCTGCCGGAGCGCCCGACGACGGCGACCGCGGTACCGCCCGGAAGCCGCAGATCGATTCCGCTCAGTACCTCCCGGTCCGCGCGGCGCGAGGTGACGCCGACGAACTCCACAGTGCCCTTCCCTGGCGGAAGCCGCGTGATCGGTCCGTACGCCGTGACGGGCACGTCGAGGACTTCGCCGAGCCGCGTCGCCGCGTTGCGGCCGCGCACCAGGGCGCTCACGTGGCCGACGAGTGCTCCGGTGCCGGTGGCCAGGACGGCGTACCGCCACGCGGTCAGCATGCCTCCGACGCTCAACTCCCCGGCTGCGACCCGCAGTCCGGCGACAGCCAGTACGGCGATCTGCAGCAGCGGGAGGAGCACGGCGCTCTGGGCGCTGGAGCGGCCCAGGACCCGCCAGAGCCGGTGTCCTTGCCGGGACATCTCGGCCAGGGGTGCGAGGACGCGGGCTGCGTCCCGCTCATGATTGCCGGCGGCGGCGATGGTACGGATGCCGCGCAGGGCCTCGGTCAGACGTCCCGCGATCTCGCCCTGGGCCCGCAGGTAGCGGGTGCCGCTGTCGCCGAAGGTACGGGCGAACACTTTGAGGAACAGGGCCAGGACGGGCATTCCGGCGAGCACGACGAGGGCCGTCCGGACGTCGGTGAGAGCCAGTGCCGCGATCCCGCCGAGCGGAGTGACGGCGGCGGCCAGCAAGGCGGCGAGCGCTACCGGCACGGTCCCGGCCTGGGCGGCGTTCCCGACGAGCCGCGCCACGAGGTCGCCGTGCGCGAACCGTTCACCCGCGCGCGGTCCGGAGTCGAGAAGGTGTCCCAGGACTCTTCTGCGTATCCGGGCCGTGGCCTGTGCGCCGCCCACGGCGGCCGTCACACCGTCGAGCGCGCCCAGCGCCACAGCGGCGACGGTGAGGCCGGCACACGTGGCCAGCCACGTCCCCGCCTCGCCGTGCCGTCCGGTCAGCAGCAGATCGAGGGTCCGTCCGAGCACGGCGGGCAGCGCGAGCTCGGTGACGGCCAGCAGGACGCTGACCACCAGCACGGCAGCCGCGGGCGCCGCGCTGTGCCGCACGGTCTCCCGCAAGAACCGGCCTGCCGTGGAGGGCGGTTGAGACATGGGGGTCCTCCTGGCTCGACTGGCATCGGCCGGCCGGCCGGCCGGCCCGGCCCGGCATCCCGCCGGCCCCGGTCGGCGCGGGGCGCTGTCCGGGACCGGCGGGGGGCCGGCCTCAAGAGAGGCGTGGGTCAGGTCAGCAGAGGAGGAGGCTCAGGAAGCTGGCACCACCGCCATCGCAGTGCTTGCTGGCGGCGCTGTGGTTGCCCTCTGCGGCCTCCTCTTCAGAAGGGACTTCGAGTGTCTGGAGATCGAGGAGTGGCATGTCGATCGTCATCCTTTCCGTGGTGACGGGGATTGCTGTGTCACGACCCTGGTCGGGCCGGTCCGTGTGCCGCCGGGTGCCCCGGCGGGCAGCGGCGGCAGGAAGGGGAGCGTGGCCGGGTGCTCGGCGCGTGCCGCGCCGAGGGCGAGCAGACAGCCGGCGGTGCCGGTGGCGAGGTCCATGGAGAGCCGCATCATCTGGTCGCCGGGGAAGGCGAGGCCGCCCTCGTACGGCACGGCATACCAGCCGAGCGCGTCGATGTGCGCGTCCACGTCGGCGCGCGGCGCCCCCGTGCGGGCGAGGTGCAGGATCATCCCGGCACGCCCCTCGAACAGGCCGGGCTCGGCGTAGTAACGCGACCGGGCCGCCGGCAGGATGTTCCTTCTGGCCTGCGCGAACTCCTCGTCGTCCGGTCGATGGGTGAGGTAGTCGTCGAGGACCGTGCCGATGCCGACGCTCCCCGTCGCCAGGTACGGCATGGTGCGGAACCCTTCGTCCACGGCGAGGGCGCCGGTGCGGTCCTGTACACAGCGGGCCAGGTCGGCGCGGAGCGCCAACGCCGCGTGGTCGAGGAGTGCCGGATCGCCGGTGGACTCGTACAGCCGCAGGAAGAACAGCGCGGGTCCTGTCGCCCCCCGGAGCAGGCCCGCGCGCTTGCCCGCTGCGTGGTTCCTCTCCGTGAGGATGCGGGCTGCCGTCAGAGCGTGGTCGTGCAGTCCCGGCTCGCCCGTCGTACGGGCGAGGTGGTCGAGGGCGAGTCCGAGGCCCGCGAGTCCGCCGTGCAGGTCGGATCCGAGCGTCTGCCATTTCTCGTCGAGGACATGGTCCATGAGGTCGAGGGCACGGCCGGTGTGTCCGAGCCGGTCGAGGAGGTACGCCACTCCCGCGAGCCCGTCGTAGAAGCCGAGCGATGTCCCGTCGGGCGGCGGGTCGGTGTGGTCCAGGAGCCATTCCTCACCCTTCTCCCAGCGTCCGTGGCCTGTCTCGTCGAGGGCGTAGAGGACCCCGGCGGCGCCGTACGCCATGCCGAGGCCGCCACCGTCCGTGAACTGGGCGATGTCGCCGGGGAAGAGCCGGTCGTCCCGCTCGGGTGTAGCGGAGCGGAGGATCGCTCGCACCATGGAGGCGGGACCTTCCGGCCGCTCCGACGGATCGACGGGCAGATACGCCACCGCGCGGGCTTTTCCGTCGCCCGAGATGACCCGCACCGCCCCGTCGATGAACGATCGCGGCAGGTCCGGGAACTGCCCGGCCGCGATATCGGCAAGATGGACGGCCTTGGCCCGGTCGATGGTGAACAGGGTCGTCATCGGCAACAGGAGCGCGATGCGCAGACAGGCCAGAGCGTAGTGGTCGATCTCGTAGCCCTTGTGGTCGGCCGGTGCGGCGAAACCGGGATGGGCCAGAGTCTGGCCGCGATGCTCCTCGACGGGCGTGGCGGCCTCGAAATCCAGCAGCCGCACGGTCCGTTCGTCCGGGGCGAGCATGATGTTGAAGGGGTGCAGATCGCCCACGACCAGTCCGCGTCCGTGCACGGCGGAGACGGCGTTTTCGATGGCACGGTGCACATCGAGCACCCAGTGGGTGTACTCGGCGAGGGCGTGCGGATCGGGCTCCGGCCGGAACAGGGGATGACGGCGTGCGATGAGGGAGTGCAGGGGGCGGCCGTCGAGAAAGTCCATGGCGAGGAAGCGGTGGTCGTCGAGCGTGAACCAGTCCCGCACCTCGGGCGCGACGCCCAGCCCCCCGAGCCGCTCAAGGGCTGCCCTCTCCCGTTCCAGACGGGCCACGGCGTCCGCCCCGTCCCCGACGAGACCCGCGTACGGCCGGGCCTCCTTCAGGACGACCTTCGCACTGGTGCGTGTATCGGTGGCCTCGTAGACACCGCCGCCATTGGAGAAGTGCAGTGCCCGTTCGACGCGGTACGGCAGAGCGTCGGTCGAGGTGGCGTTGCGCGCGTCGAGGTGCGGGCGCAGGAACTCCGGGAGCGCCACCCACTCGGGGGGCCGGAAGGCAGGGCCCCGTCGGTCGGGGACGAGCCGGCCGTCCGGGTTCTCGATGGCGGGGACGATGTCGCCCTTGTCGTCGACGCAGTTACGTGGGGCGAACGCGCCGTAGCGCACGTACAGGGGGCCCTTGTTCCAGCGCAGGTCGCTGAGGATGTACGGCCCCGGCTCCCCGTCCAGCAGTTTCCCCAGCTCCTCCAGTATTCGGCGCAGTTCGGTCTCGTCGGCCGGATAGAGGGTGGCGAATTTGCCGCTGGAGCTGCGGCCTGCGTACTTGGAGTTACGCAGGTACAGCAGCTGAGCGCTGGGCACGAACTTGAAAGGAATGCCACGCGGTATGCAGTAGTCCCACACCGCGGCGGCGGCCCTGCTGGCGTTGTCGAGACAGGCCGAGACATGAATCTTCCAGCCTTGGGCCGGGTGCCGCCTCTGCCTCGGCCCGCCCTGCTCGTCGACCGGCGCCATGTGGAGCCAGTCCCCGGAGACCGACGATCTCCATCCCTCGGGGACCGGCCGCCGTGCTGCCTCGAAGGGGCCGGCGGCGCCCTTGCCGCCGCTGGACTTGGGCAAACGGTCCGGCGTCTCGTAAAAGACACGATCGGCGAGACAGTACACCTCGTACCGTTTGTCCATCTGCCCCTCCTCGTCGAAAGGTGTGGAACCGAGATTCCCACGCCGTCCAGGGGATGGACCGTGCGAATATCATGAATTTCAGTGTGCAAAACTCACAAGGTAACTTCTGTTCCCCAGTGTTCGATCAATAGGTGATTCCCTTCTTTGTCGCCGAGTACGGCATGGGCCTTGGAATCAACGAGCAGTTTCAGGGAGACCACAGCGCCGGATCCGCCGCGGGACCATCCCCGCGGGTGCGGGGAGCAATGAGCTTCTTCAGCGTTGTCTCTCCAGGGTGAGGGCCGTGACGGCGATGGGGCCTCCCCCTGAGTGGTGGACACGCTGATACTGGATCTGCTTGATCCGGAGGAAGCGAGAAGACCGCCGATGGCGATGAAGGACTACTCGGACGAGTTCAAGGCCGATGCCGTGACCCTGTACGAGTCCACACCCGGGGCGACGTACAAGAGCATCGCCGCCGACCTGGGCATCAACCAGGACACCCTGCGGAACGGGGTGCTGCGTGACCGGGACCGCTGCGGCGTCGGCCCTGGCACCGCACCGGTCACCGGGCCGGCGACGCCGTTCTCGGAACCGGACGAGCGGATCCGGCAGCTGGAGGCCCGGGTGGTCGAGTTCGAGGCAAGCGAGCGGAAGCCGGCGACCGAGCGGGACATACTGCGCAAGGCTGCGAAGTGTTTCGCCGGGGAGACCAACTGGTGAGGAGCCGTCGATTAACTACTGCCTGACTTGATGTTGCTTTCGTAGTCGGTGATTGCGATCCGGAGGGCTTCGAGTGTGCGGGGCGGGTGGGTCCGTCTTGGCCCGGCGAGGGCCGCGTCGAGGTCGGGGGCTGCAGCGAAGGCCAGCAGCGGGATGGTGCGGTGGGCGTGGTGGCTCAAAGTGTTGCGGTCGCGGCCACGTAGTCGGGCCGCCAGGGTGAGGGTGACGGTGTTGCGGCGGCTCAGGACGGCGGCCGGGACGCGGTGGCGGTGGTCGAGGAAGCCGAAACCGGGGTTGTAGCCGTGTCGGTTGATGCCCTTCCTCTGCTCACGCTCGGCCTCGGTCAGGACCCGGCGGAAGGGTTCAAGATCCTCCACGAGGTGGTCGAACCGCTCGCGGGACAGGCCGGTCAGGGCGGGATGCGTGAGCAGGAAGGTGGCCTCGGCCGGGATCGGCGGCGCTTTCGCCTGCTCCGGCTCGGCCGGTAACGCTTGCTGAGGGTCGCAGGGGACGATGGTGTAGTTCCACCCGCCGTGGAACTCGTCGCGCTCGACCCGCTCCATGATGGCCTCGCGTTCGGCCTTGGTGAGCACGCGGCCGGTGGGGCAGCCGTTCTCGTCCAGTGCGGCACTGACGGTCAGTCCGGTGCTGGTGCGGGTGGCCGAGATGGTCTGCGGCACCACTTCGTAGCTGGTCAGCGGCTGCCCGCGCAGGCTGTGGGTGATCCGGGAGAACAGCCGGTGTTCGACCTGGTTCCATTTTGAAGAGCCGGGTCAATGCCGTTGTTTGAAGGTTCATCGAGTTCGTGGTGACCGGTTGGCCGTTCGGCCGTTGTTCCCGGTGTGCATCCGTGGACTGGATTATCGGAGCGAGTGCGGCTGGGAGTGATCACGCAGTGGGTGACCCCCGAGCTGGTGGGCGAGGTCCTGGCGGAGTGCCGTAAACGGGACCGTAGGCCGGGCGCGCTGCCGGCTGTGTTCATGGTCTACTTCACGCTCGCGCTGGCGCTCTTCCATCAGGACTCCTACGACGACGTTGCCGAGCATGTGGTCGGCGGCATACCGGAGTTGAGCGCGAGCATCCCGCACAAGGCGTCGTTCACCCGGGCCCGGGAGCGTCTGGGGCCGGAGGTTCTGGAGCAGCTCTTCCACCACTTGGCCGGCCCGCTGGCCCCGGCGGGACTGAAGGCTCCTTCTACCGGGGGATGCGCCTGACGCCGGTCCCGCCGCCGGCGCGTCCCCGGCGGACGGGCGGTGAGTCAAGGCCTTCCGCCCGCAAGGGACTCGAGGGACACAGGGGGCGAGGACGGCCAGGCCGGAAACGGGGCGTCCAGCGCATGCCGTTCCGCCGGCACCGTGCTGCCGATCCCGCGCCCGGGGCACCCCGGGCCCTGCGGAAAATCGCAGGGCCCGGGGTGGGGGAAACCGCACAAGTTCGACGGCTACCCGCATACCGGCACCGAGCTGGGATTTCTAGCGTGGTCACCGGATCGCGGCACCAGCCCGCGGCGTGCGCCTCGTATCTGGAGACCTCGAGATGGACCACATCACCCTTGCGCTGCCACAGGAGCCCGCGGACGGCATCGCGGGACGGGCGGCCGACCTGGTGGACGCCATGGGCGCGCCCGGCGCCGGCCTCGCCGTCGCCCTGGAGAACCTCTTCCCGCCGCTGCCCAGCGAGATCATCCTGCCGCTGACCGGCTTCGCCGCGGGACAGGGCGTCATCAGTCTCTTCGCCGCCCTGTTCTGGACCACCGTCGGCTCCGTGGTGGGCGCCGCCGCCCTCTACTGGATCGGCGCGCTGTTCGGCCGCGAGCGCATGCACGCGATCTGGGCCAGGCTGCCGCTGGTCAAGGCGTCCGACTTGGAGCGGACGGAGGAGTGGTTCGCCAGGCACGGCACCAAGGCCGTGTTCCTCGGCCGCATGGTGCCGCTCTTCCGCAGCCTCATCTCTGTGCCGGCGGGCCTGGAGCGCATGCCGCTGCCGGCCTTCCTGACGCTCACCGCCCTGGGCGGCCTGGTGTGGAACACCGTACTGGTCATGTCCGGCTACTGGTTGGGCGACCAGTGGGACACCGTCGAGGGCTACATCGGTGTGCTGAGCAAGGCCGTCCTGGTCCTGGTCGCCGCCGCGCTCGTCTTCTACGTCGTGGTCCGGCTGCGCTCCCGCGGCACAGTCCAGCACCGCCGCACCTCGTGACCGGACCCGTCCCCGCCGAGGCCGAACGATCTTGCCCGGGCTGCGCCGCCCGACTACGCTCGGCGAGCGTGCAGGGGGATTCGGCGGACATGACCACCCAGCCCCTCCCGACGGCGCCAGGAACCGCGCTGCCGGGAAGCGAGCCCGCGGCGACGTCGGCCCCGGCGCTGCCGCTGCGGGCCGCCGGAGTCCTCCTCGGCTGTCTGACCGCGCTGCTGGGACTGCTGTACTTCGTCGTCGCCGGAGCCCCGCTCGGTCCGCTGTTGCTGTGGCCGCGCACCCGGCGGCGGGCGTTCGCCGTCCTGACCGCCGGGGCCCGACGGCTGACGGCGCTCGAACGGCGGCGCCGCTCGGTCTTCTTCGGGGACCGCTTCCCCGACGGGCCCGTGCCCGACCAGCACATCCTGCGCTACCTCGCCGCCCGCACCTACTCCGGTCTGATCACCGGCGTCGTGCTGGGCCTGCTCGCCTTCGGCGCGGTCCTCGCGGGCCTGCTCGTCGCGAGCCTGGTCCGGGGCACCCTCGACTGGGGGGAACTGGCCACCCAGGTCCTGCTCGGCGGGGTGCTGCTCTTCCTGGACGTGCAGGGCCTGCTCTCGCTGGGGGCGCTCGACGCGCGGCTGGCCCGCGAATGCTTCGGTCCCTCCGAGCGCGAGCTGATGCAGCAGCGCATCGACGAACTGGCCGCCAGCCGGGCGGCGGTGCTCCAGGCGGTCGACACCGAGCGCCGGCGCATCGAGCGGGACCTGCACGACGGGGTGCAGCAGCGTCTGGTGGCGCTGGCCATGCTCCTCGGGCGGGCCCGGCGCGGTGGCCGCACACCCGAGCAGGCCCGCAGTCTGCTGGAGCAGGCCCACAAGGAGTCGCAGGAGGTCCTCACCGAGCTGCGGGAAGTGGCCTGGCGGGTGTATCCGACGGCGCTGGACAATCTGGGGCTCCAGGAGGCGCTGGCCGGGGTGTCGGAACGGTGCGGCATCCCCGTCCGGACCGACTTCGCGCTCGCCGGGCCGCTGCCCGCGTCCGTCGAGACCGCCGCGTACTTCGTCGTCTCGGAGACGGTGACCAACGCGGCCAAGCACTCGGCCGCCACGGAGATCCAGGTGAGCATCCGCACGTACGGGCCGGTCCTCGTCGTCCGGGTCGAGGACAACGGCGTCGGCGGCGCGAAGCCGGAGGACAGCGGGCTGACCGGCCTGCGCAGCCGGGTCGGTGCCCTGGACGGCCGACTGCACGTCCACAGCCCCTACGGGGGACCCACCACGATCACCGCGGAGCTGCCGTGCGCGTAATGCTGGCCGAGGACTCGACCCTGCTGCGGGAGGGGTTGGTCCGGCTGCTCACCGAGGAGGGCCACGAGGTCCTCGCCGCGGTGGGTGACGCCGTCGCCCTGTTGCGGGAGATCGAGGCCCGGCAGCCGGACATGGTCGTCGTGGACATCCGGATGCCGCCCACCCACACGGACGAGGGACTGCGGGCGGCGCTGGAGATCCGCAGGCGATGGCCCGGCGTCGGGGTCCTGGTCCTGTCCCAGCACATGGAGCGCAACTACGCGGCGCGGCTGCTGACGTCGAACGCGGAGCGGGTCGGCTATCTGCTGAAGGACCGGGTCGCCCAGGTGGAGGAGTTCCTCGACGCGCTGGAGCGGATCCGGGCGGGTGGCGCCGCCATCGACCCGGAGGTCGTACGGCAGCTGGTGATCCGCACGACGCACAGCGATCCGCTGGCCCGGCTGACGCCCCGCGAGCGCAGCGTCCTGGAGACGCTGGCCCAGGGGCACACCAACGCGGCCATCTCGGAGAAACTGCACATCTCCATGAGCACGGTGGAGAAGAACCTCAACATGATCTTCGACAAGCTGGAACTCGCGCACACCACCGGCTACAACCGCCGGATCCTGGCCGTGCTGCGGTATCTGGAGTCCTGACGCACGTCGTCCGGCTGTGGTCCGGCGTCACGAACGCCGACTTCAGGAACATGCTGCTGGGTGAGGACCGTCCTCTCCGTTTTCTCCCCCTCGGCTGTCGTCACGTCGCGGCAACTAATCAATTGCCGAGGGATGTACGTCTGCCATTCGATAATCCTCAGGGGTAGTACGGTTTCCCGCAGGTCCCACCCTGCGGTTTTCCGCAGGGTGGGACCTGCGGAAAGCAACGGTCACCACGACGGTTTACCTCGTATCCGCCCGCTGCCCGCGTACCTAGCGTTTTCCCCGTCGAGTTCCGGCCGGTTTCCAGGGCCGGACCTGCAGCAACGGAAGGAAGCAAGGTGCGAAAGAAACCGGCAACGGTTCGGATTGCGCGATGGAGTGCCACGCACCCGTGGTCCGCCATCGGCATGTGGGCCGTGTTCGTCGCCGCGTGCCTCTTCTTGGGTGGAGCGGCCGGGACGAACGCGATCAGCGACGAGGAGTCGGGGGTCCGCGAGTCGGGCCGGGCCGGCAAGATCGTGCATTCCGGTGACTTCCCCGAGAAGGCCGAGGAGAACGTACTGATCACCGCCGAGGACGGCGGGAGGCTGGACCCGGCGGCCGGCCGGGAGGCGGCGGCGGACGTCGTCGAGCGGATGAAGGCGCTCGACGAGGTGGAGAGCGTCGGCGACCCGTTCCCCTCGCCCGACGGCAAGGCGCTGCTGGTCCCCGTCACCATGAAGGGCGACACGGAGAACGCCGACCAGCGGGTCCAGCCGCTGCTCGACGTCAGCGCGTCGGTCCAGGACGACCACGACGGCCTGCGGGTCGACGAGGTGGGCACCGGCTCCACGGCCAAGGGACTGTCGGAGACGCTCGGCGAGGACTTCAGGAAGGCCGAGTTGATCAGCCTGCCGCTGACCCTGCTCATCCTGCTCGTCGTCTTCGGCGCGATCATCGCGGCCGGCGTGCCCGTGGTGCTGGCCCTCTCGTGCGTCGGCGCCGCCATCGGACTGTCCACGTTCGCCTCCCACGTGCTGCCCGAGACCAGCGCGGTCGGCAACGTCATCCTGCTCATGGGCATGGCCGTCGGCGTGGACTACTCGCTCTTCTACCTCAAGCGGGAGCGCGAGGAGCGCCGCGCCGGGAAGTCCCACGTCGACGCGATCGAGGTCGCCGCGGAGACCTCCGGGCACACCGTCGTGGTGTCCGGCACCACCGTCGTCGTGGCGATGGCCGGCCTCTACCTCGCCGACGAGGCGACCTTCGCCTCCCTGGCCACCGGCTCGATCATCGTCGTCGCGGTCGCCGTACTGGCGTCGCTGACCGTGCTGCCCGCCCTCCTCGCCAAGCTGGGACGCTGGGTCGACAAGCCCAGGGTGCCGTTCCTGTGGCGGCTCACCATGCGCTCCGGCGAGTCGAGGGTGTGGCCCGCGCTGCTGCGTCCGGCGCTGTCCAGGCCGGTCGTCACGCTGGTGGTGTCCGTGGGCGCGCTGCTGCTGCTGGCCGTGCCGGCCCTCGACATGAAACTCAAGCAGCCGGGCTCCGACGACCTGTCCCGGGACATCCCCGTGGTGCAGGCGATGGACCGGCTCACCGAGCACTTCCCCAGCAAGGGCACCGTGCACCAGGTCGCCGTCCGGGCGCCCGCCGACCAGGCCGGCGAGGTGAGGTCCGCGCTCGAGGGCCTGCTGGAGCGCACCGCGAAGGACGGGCGGTTCGCACACGACTCCACTCCGACGATCAAGGAGTCCGCGAACCACCGGGTCCACACCGTGGACGTGGGCACGCCGTACGCGCCGAAGAGCGAGGGCGCCCGCGACTCCCTGGACCTGCTGCGCGACTGGGTGCCGCAGGCCATGGCCGACGTGCCCGACACCGAGAGCGCGGTGGGCGGCAAGGTGGCACAGGGCGTGGACTTCACGGGCCACCTCGAGGAGCGCATGCCCTGGGTGGTGGGCTTCGTCCTGCTGCTGACCTTCGTCACCATGGTGATGATCTTCCGGTCGCCGGCCGTGGCGCTCTCCGCGATCCTGCTGAACCTGCTCTCCGCCGCCGCCGCGTTCGGTGTGCTGGTCGCCGTCTTCCAGAACACCTGGGCGGAAGGGATCCTAGACTTCACCAGCTCGGGCGCCGTCGTCTCCTGGCTGCCGCTGTTCCTGTTCGTGGTCCTGTTCGGGCTGTCGATGGACTACCACGTCTTCGTGGTCAGCCGGATCCGCGAGGCCGCGCTCGAGGGCGCTACGACCAAGGTCGCCGTCCGTGAGGGCATCACCCGCTCCGCGGGCGTCGTGACCAGCGCCGCGATCGTCATGGTCGGAGTGTTCGCGATCTTCGGCACGCTGAGCATGGTCGAGTTCAAGCAGCTGGGCGTGGGTCTCGCGGCGGCCATCCTGCTGGACGCCGTGATCATCCGGATCTATGTGCTGCCGGCGCTGATGACGGCGCTGGGCAAGTGGAACTGGTGGCCCGGCAAGGTCTCCGGCGGCTCCGGTGGACCGGCCTCCGTCCCGGACCGGGCCGAGTCCGCCCGCCGCCACCCTGAAGAGCAGCCCAGGTACGCGAGCTTTGCCTCCCCGCAGCAGTACGGGCAGCCGTACCAGCAGGGCGGCCGTCCGCAGCAGGAGGCCCAGCCCGGCCGGCACCGTCGTGATGCCTCACGACCCGACTACTACCAGCCGTAGAGCCAGGTCCCTCCGTCGAGGAGGGAGGGACGCCCGTCGCCCCCGGACGGAGACGACCCTCCCTCCTCGCTTCGGACCGTCCCGTCGTCCTCGTGCGACTGCAGGCCGGGGCGGGGCTCGTACCGTGCCCGGGAAGGTCCGGCACCCCGGGGCCCTGCGACGAGCACCGTAGACCCTCCCATGGCCGACTCGCAGTTCCGGGTCGTCACCGGACTCGCGGGCAGCGGCACCGTCTCTCTCGCTCTCTCGAGTCGGCCGACTTCCCCGGCTGCTTCCCGCGCCACAGGAACCTCGAGGCGTGGGCGGGAGAACGACGGCACGGCGCTGTTCCGCGGTGACGCGTCCTGGGTGGCCCGGGCGGGCCCCGCCGGCGCCACGGGGGTGTCGTACGAGTCGTACAACTTCCCGGGCCACTTCCTCCGCCCCTACGAGTACCTGCTGCGGGGCCAGGTTCCCGGCACGGCGACCGACCGGGCCGACGCCACATTCGTCCTGCGGTGAGCCACGGCCGTCGTGACGTGCGGGCCGGACGTCACGGCGGCAGCGAGCCGGGTCCCGCACCTTGCGAGGGGGCCGTCGGGAATCCGGGGCCCGGCAGCGTCGCGCCCGCTCGTCGGCGACGGGACCGGTCCGGTCGACCAGGGTCCCTGATCCGGTGCCGGCGCGAGGGCCGGCGCACGACAGCAGGGCCCCTGGCTCGCGGCCGGAGGTGAACGGCGCTCCCACAGCAGGCGGCGGTATCTGTCGAAGCCGCAGCCCCGGTCGACGTACAGGCGGAGCCGGACGGATTCCTGGTCCCGTCTGTGACGAAGGACAACTCCCGTGCGTATCATGCGGATTCAATCCGCGTGTCTCGTGGGACAGGAGTCAAGCGACATGATGATGCCCTCCTCAGGGCCGGTCCGGCCGACGCCGGAGATCGACACCTCGGTACCGCACTCGGCGCGGATGTGGAACTACTGGCTGGGCGGCAAGGACAACTACGTGGCCGATCAGGAGGCCGCCGAACAGTTCCAGGCGGCCTTCCCCCAGATCGCCGAGAACGCCCGCGCCTTCCGGGCGTTCCTGGGCCGTGGTGTCACCTACCTCGCGGCGGAGGCGGGGATACGGCAGTTCGTGGACGTCGGCACCGGTCTGCCCACCGAGAACAACACCCACGAACTCGCCCAGCGGGTGGCGCCGGAGTGCCGCATCGTCTACGTCGACAACGATCCGCTGGTTCTGGCCCACGCCCGGGCCCTCCTGGTCGGCGCCCCCGAGGGCGCCACCGACTACCTCCACGCGGACCTGCACGAACCCGAGACCATCATGAAGGCCGCCCGCCAGACCCTCGACTTCGAGCAGCCGGTCGCACTCATCCTCAGCGGCATCCTCGGCCACGTCATGGACGACGACGAGGCCCGCGACCTGGTCCGCCGCCTGCTCGCCCCCCTCCCGTCCGGCAGCCACCTGCTGGTCTGCGACGGCACCGACACCAACGAGGAACTCCGCTCCGCCCAGCAGGAGCACAACGATCGCACCCCGGTCCAGTACCGCCTCCGCACCCCCGAGGGAATCGCCTCCTTCTTCGAAGGCCTCGACCTCATCGCCCCCGGCGTCGTCTCGTGCACCCAATGGCGCCCGGAACCCGGAGCCCCGGCCCAGCACGTCGACTCCTACGGAGCCATCGGGCGCAAGCCCTAGCTCGGCGTTCGACCTGGGGCGGGTCACACACCTCACGGCGATCACACTTCTCCCGCCCGGATCCGACGGCGGATTCAATCGGTCGTTGCAACACCTCGTCCTCGGAGGTGTTGACGGGCAGGCAGGCAGGGTGGGTGGCGTCGTCGACTGGATGGTCGCCGATGAGGTCCCCGGGTGCGCCGGCGCTTCGGCGGGAGGTGGAACGTCAGTTCTGGCGGGAGATCGCGAAGGGGATGCTCGCCGAGGAGTCGGCAGCTGCGGTTGGCGTCTCCCGGGCGGCGGGTTGCAGGTGGTTCCGTCACGGTGGTGGCACGCCATCAACGGATCTTGCTCCGCAGTCTGAGCTGCCCCGAGTCCCGTAGAGTCCGGTGATCTTGTCTCAGGCGGACTGCGGGGCGGCTTCCTGTTGTCGCCACCAGTCGCGTTCGTACTCGGCGGGCGGTACGTAGCCGAGGGCGGAACGGAGTCGTTCCTCGTTGTACCGGGTGACCCGCTGGAAGATCGCCCGCTCGACCTGGCCGACGTCTCGCCACGGCCCCTGCATCTCGGTCAGCCCGGTCTTGAAGGTGCCGTTCAGGACTCGGCCATCGCGTTGACGCTCCTATATAGATGTCATAGCTGTCCGCGACGGAGCCGACCGACGCAAAGGCGCCGCTCCCGGCGAGTCGGCCGGTGCACCGAAATGAACACGCATCGCGACCCGCGGTCGCTGTGATGAACGAGACCGGAGTCCTTCTTGATCCTCCGCCTCCCGGCGCCGTCTCCAGGACATCCAGCGGAAGTTCAGAGCGCATACGGTTCGCGACCTGCCAGCCGACGACCATCCGTGAGAAGCCGTCCAGGACAAACACCGCATACGCCCAGCCCGACCACGTGCGGGCATACGCCATATCCGCTGCCTCAGCTCCGCTCCTTCTTTGCGGAGTTGCTTCAACTCCTCGAGCCCGGCGGTGGTCAGCCGGTCGTCACGCTCGCCGGCGTCGCGTCCGCCTCGGCCCGGCGAACCCAGCCGCGCAAGGCCTCCTTGTGGATGCCCAGGTCCTTGGCGACATGCGCGATCGGCCGACCCGTCGTGCGGACCTCGCGGACGCCACGCTCACGGAGCTCGCCCGGGTGTTTACGTGGTGCTGCCACTGCTCGTGGTTCTCCTTCGGACCAGGATCACCAGCCTGACTTCAGAAGCCGTTGCAGTATCGATCTTGGTGGGCGTGAGTTCGAGGTCCCTGACTCGGTCGGGTGGTCTCTGTCGGGCCGGGCATGAGAGCGGGGCCTCCCGTACAGCTCGTGGGTGTCGAATCCAACCGAGCAACAGGAGGCCCCTGGTGCTGCAGTCTTCCGTGCCGACGCCGATGGCGTCCAACTCGGCGTCCCTTTGGTGTGACTGTCTCGCTCACCGGTTCGGGAACGCCGGGGACCGGCCGTACAGGCGCCCGAGGTGTCCGTCCGACATGAGCGACGCGGAGTGGGCGGTCGTACGCGACGCGATGCCGGTCCCCGGCTGGTTGGAGGGCCGCGGCGGGCAACCGGAGAGCTATTGCCACCGACAGATGGTCGACGCGGTGCGGTATCTGGCTGCGGGTGGCATCAGCTGGCGGGCGATGCCGGCGGACTTCCCTGCCTGGGACCGCGTCTACGCGTTCTTCCGGCGCTGGCGGGACAAGGGCCTGGCCGCCGAGTTCCACGACCGGCTCCGCGAGCGGGTCCGCGAGGCTGCGGGCCGTGATCCGGAGCCGACCGCAGGGGTCATCGACGCGCAGTCGGTGAGGGGAGCCGCGCCGGTGCCGGCCGCGACCAGGGGCTTCGACGGTGGAAAGAAGGTCAACGGCCGCAAGCGGCACATCGTGGTGGACACCCTGGGACCGTTGTTGGTAGTGGTGGTGACCGCGGCCTCGGTCACCGACCGGGACGCGGGACAGGCTCTGCTGGTCCGGCTGCGTGAGCGGCACTGGCGCGTCACGCGCGTGTGGGCCGACGGCGGCTATACCGGGCGCCTGGTCGACCTCGCCCGCGACGCCTGGCGGATCGCGCTGACCGTGGCCAAACACAGCGACGACACCGGCGGCTTCGCCGTGCTGCCGAAGAGGTGGCTGGTGGAGCGCACGTTCGCCTGGCTGATGCACTCACGCCGACTGGCCCGCGACTACGAAGGCCGCGCCGACACCTCGGAGGCGGTGATCCGGTGGTCGATGAGCACGGTCATGAGCCGCCGCCTCGCCCGACGGGCACGTTGAACAGGCCCGGGTGTCCCTCCGCCAGCCAGCCCCGGGCGGCCAGGCGCTCGGCTTTCGAGCGCACCCCTTCCACCTTCGCCGGGACCGGCTCCAGCCCGAGGGCCGCCGCGCGTTGCCGGCAGTCCCTCGCCTCCCCGCGCGTCCCGTTCCCACCGGCCAGGACGTCCGTGATCCGCCGGTAGGCCGGCGCCAGAACCGTCGGAGCGAGTCCCGCCTGCCAGTGCGGCACCACCGAACCGGGTACCGCCGCCCTGACCTGGACCGGCCGTTCGCCGACCACCGCTACCGGCGCCAGGTCCTCGCCACCGCGAGGCTCCGTCAGAACCTCGCCCACCGTCTCACGGGCGATCACGAACCGCTCCCACACCGCCTCCGCCTCCCGCAGCTCGGCCTGGAGAACCTCCACCCGCTGCCGAGCGGCGCGTTCACGCTCCTCCAGCAACCCCATCACCGACGGCATCCCGGCACCTCCACCGAAGAGACGACACGACACCTCGTCCCTGCCGCCGAAACACCGCACCTACACCTGACCGCGGAAACGCACCCGCCACTCTCGGAAGGACAACGGCTTCTAAAAACTGATGGCACGGGGCGCGGGGTGTGCAGAGGGCAGCGGTGAATCCGGCGGGGCCAGAGCCGATGATGACGACGCCGCGTCGCTTACGCCGTCGCCTCCGGCTTCGGCGGAGCGACCTCAGCGATCAAGCCTCGACCAGGGTCTTGATTCGTCGAAAATCGGGTGGACGGCAACGACGCTCTGGCTGGCCGGGGCCAACGTAGTGAAATGCAGACGAACAGGAGGAACAGCTTCTTACCAGGGCTCTCGGGTATGAAGGGATCTCTCGTATCGCGGCACGCAGCACCATGGACGCCTTCCACCGGTGGCTGTTCGGGATCGCCGGCGGAGAAGCCGAATCCGGTGATGTCCGGACTGCCAGGAGTTCAACATCGTGCGCGAGGACGACTTCGTCCGTGTTTCTGCCGCGGCGATCTCCCGGAGGCGGGGAACGTGGTGGATCCACTACCACCCCCACCGCAAGGCCACGAACGGCCAGCCCGGCGCCGGTGACAACCGGTCCAGCAAGGACGGCCAGGACCTCGTCCTCCCCGTTCCGGACGGCACCATCGTCCTCGACAAGGCCGGGAGCGTCCTCGCCGACCTGGTCGGCCAGGGCACCACCTTTGTCGCGTGCAAGGGCGGCCGCGGCGGCCTCGGCAACGCGGCGCTCGCCTCCGCCCGCCGCAAGGCGCCTGGCTTCGCGCTGCTCGGTGAGCCGGGGGAGAGCCGGGGCATCGTCCTGGACCTCAAGACCGTCGCCGACGTGGCTCTCGTGGGCCACCCGAGCGCGGGCAAGTCCTCGCTGATCTCGGTGCTCTCCGCGGCCAAGCCGAAGATCGCGGACCACCCGTTCACCACCCTCGTGCCCAACCTCGGCGTCGTCACCGCCGGTTCGACCGTCTACACCATCGCCGACGTCCCCGGGCTCATTCCCGGCGCCAGCCAGGGCAAGGGCCTCGGCCTGGAGTTCCTGCGTCACGTCGAGCGCTGCTCCGTCCTCGTGCACGTCCTGGACACCGCGACGCTGGAGCCGGACCGTGACCCCGTTTCGGACCTCGACATGATCGAGGAGGAACTGCGGCTGTACGGCGGCCTGGAGGACCACCCGCGCACCGTCGCCCTCAACAAGGTCGACATCCCGGACGGCCAGGACCTCGCCGACATGATCCGTCCTGACCTGGACGCACGCGGCTACCGCGTCTTCGGGGTCTCGGCCCTCGCGCGCAAAGGCCTCAACGAACTCTCGTACGCCCTCGCCGGGATCGTCACCGAGGCGCGGGCCGCCAAGCCGAAGGAGGAGGCGACCCATACCGTCATCCGCCCCAAGGTCGTCGACGACGCCGGCTTCACGGTGACCGCGGAGGAGGACGGCATCTACCGCGTGCGCGGCGAGAAGCCCGAGCGCTGGATCCGCCAGACCGACTTCAACAACGTTGAGGCCGTCGGCCACCTCGCCGACCGCCTCAACCGCCTCGGCGTCGAGGACGCATTGGTCAAGGCGGGTGCCCGAGCCAGCGACGGCGTGGCCATCGGCGCCGAGGACAACGCGGTCGTCTTCGACCGGGAGCCGCCCATGGCCGCAGGCGCGGAGATGCTGGGCCGGCGTGGCGAGGACCACCGCCTGGAGGCACCTCTCCCCGCCGTGACGCGGCGCCGCGAGCGCGATGTCGCACAGCGCGAGTACGACGAGTTCACCCCGTTCTAGGACGTTTCTTTCAGGTCACCTCGCCGACCAGATGAAGATCGCGGCGAGGTAAAGAAGCAGGGGCATGCCACCCGGCGTGCTCTCCGACTCGATCGGCATCCAGCCGAGAACCGCGGAACGCTCCGCAGCCAGGCCGGCGAGAAGTGGTCCGACTACCTGGCCGCGACTCGCCCGCGCCAAACGATAGGACGGGGGGTGGCTGAAAGGAGGTGAAGGAGCAGCCCCGAGTCGAGGGCGTCCGGGAACATGAAGCATGCATCCGGATGACTGGCACCTCACCCAGGACGTCGACGCCTTCCTCGCCCGAGCTGGGCACTTCCTGTGCTCGCGCGCTGCCCTGCATAACACGCCGCTGACGGACATCGAGAGGCTGCGGACACACAGGACGGCCGGGTCTGACGACGAAGCCGCCGTCTTCGGCCGGCTGGAGTCAGGAGGTGAGGTCCACGCGGTCTTCTATCTCACTTCGCGCGGACGTCTGGGCCTCACCCCCCTCTCTGTCGAGCAGACCGACGCCCTCGCCGCCCATCTGGCCGTCCTCGGCCACTCACCCGCCAACGTCATCGCGGACCATGACACCGCCACCGCATTCGCCGATGCCTGGCAGCGGCACACGGGCGCGGCGCCGTCCCTCTTCTGGCGGACGCATCTCTACCGTCTCGGCACGCTCACCCCGCCACAGCCGCGCCCGGAGGGCCAGGGCCGGCTCACGGGCCGTAAGGACCGTGACCACATCGTTCGCTGGTGCCGTGAGTTCTGCGTCGACGTCGGGGAGCAGCGCTCCATCGACTTGATCGATGCCGGCTCCTGGGAAGACTCGCGTTTCGGTGACCGGCACTTCATGTTCTGGGACACCCCGGAGGGCGTCCCCGTCTCGATGGCGGCCTCGACCTCGGTCGTCGGCGGCATGGTCCGGGTGGATCCCGTCTATACCCCGGCACACCTCCGCGGCCGCGGCTACGCCGGAGCTGTGACGGTCGAGGCGAGCAGGGCCGCACAGGCCGCAGGGGCGACGGACGTCGTCCTGTTCACCGACCCGGACAACCCCACGAGCAACGCCCTCTACCAGCGCATCGGCTACGTCCATCTCGCCGACTTCGCCGGATACAGGTTCTCCTACGACGCACCAGAGGCCGGATGACCGGCACCCTGGACAACGGCCCACGAAGGCCCGCCAGTAGCTCCCGCATCGGCGACACGGCGGGCATTGCCCACCATCTGTCGCGTGCCGCTGCGCGAATCGTGCATGAACCGAATACTGCCTCTTCGCCAGTAGGTCCGGGCCACCGCCGACGCCGTCATCGGCGTGGTCACCGCCCCCGCCACCGTACCGGGCACCCTGCTGCTCGGCCGCTATGACGACAAAGGCGCGCTGCGCTACACCGGTCGGACGACCTCGCTCGCCCGCGCCACGGAGGCCGCGCTCGCCGGACTGCTGACGCCAGCCGGAGGCGACCACCCCTGGACGGGGCGCACGTTCACCGCCGGGTGGGGCAGCCGCGCCGCCCTGGACGCCACCCTCGTCCGCCCCGAGCTGGTGGTGGAGGTCGCCGTGGACGTCGCCCGCGATCGAGCCGGCCGGTGGCGGCATCCGGTACGACTGCGTGCCCACCTCGCCCTTGAGGTCGCGGACGAGGGCGAGCGGGTCGTCCGGCATGACGGTGACGCTGGGTCGATGTCCGGCTCGAGGGCGCTGGACACCGCGTACTGGCGCAGGTGTGCGTACGGGCTGGTGACGCCGTTGTCGAGGGTGGGGCGGTAGGTGCCGAGGCCCATGACGACGGTGTCGAAACGCCGGTTGGGCGCGTCGGCGACTCCGCAGGCCGCGCGGTAGGCGGTAGGGACGGTCTCCGGGTACAGCGCGTTCATCCAGGCCGAGTAGGCGGCGGCCTGCTGCTCGCCGCCCTGCGGGATCCGTCTCGACGATGAGGCCCGCGCGGGCCTCATCGAACTCCGCTTCACCACCTTCAACTACCGACAGCTCCAGGTGAGCTGCTGCGATGCGCAGCACCAGAGGATCGCCGAAGCAGGCGAGCGGCGGGTCAGCACCGCGACGCAGGGCCATCGCGAAACCCACTGACACTCTGCTATCGGGCAGGCCAAGGCCGTACGGCGCTTCCACTGAGCTTGACTCTGTCGGGGATCTTGGGTCTGCCGAGGTCAGGTCCCCAGGGTTCGCCAGGTCTTCGGCCGGGGGATCTCGTGCTGATCGAGGTAGTTCTGGAAGGCCGTGGGTCGGCGGGGTGTGGAAGGTTCCTCGGCCGGTGACAGTCCGTTGAGGCGCTCGATGTTGACGGCGATGGCCGTCAGGACGTGCTGGATGTGCGCCTTCCCTGTCCCCGGTAGCGGCAGCGCCGCATGCTGTGTCCGTGAGCGAACTCGTTGACCGTGCCCTCCCCTCCGGAGCGGACCGCATAGCGGGTCTTCCACTCGGGCGTCTGTTGCTCGGCGCGGACGCGAAGTTGCAGGTCGTGGAGTTCTCGTGGGGGAAAGCCCACGGTGCGGGCGCTGCCGGCGGTGCTGGTGCACTGGGCGCGGGCCGGGCAGGGGCGGCACTGACCCTTGGTGAACCGAGCCACGATCAACGGGGCCGCGGTGGGCGAGGAGGTCGGGTAGGGGCCGTGCCGGCCCGCACTGACCTGCCCCTTCGGGCAGGTGACCTGCCGGCGGTCGTAGTCGATGTGGAAGTCGTCCCGGGCGAAGCCCTCGTTTCGGCGGTGCTGGTGGGTGGGATTGCCCCGGAGCGGTCCGGAGACGGTGACCTGGTGCTCACGGGCGGCTTGTCCCAGGTGGGGCAGGAAGGTGTAGCCGGCATCGACCAGATGCCCGGCGGGCAGCAGCTCGCGACGCGCCAGGCGGATGTGGATGCCGGGCAGGACCTGGCTGTCGTGGGTGGTGGCCGCGGTGGTGACCACGTCCGTGATCACATGGGGACCGTCGGGCGCACAGGTTTCGGTGGGATGAGCGGAGAACCCCTTCCAGCTGATGATGTGCCCGTGCCGTGCGTAGCGGGCCGAAGTGTCGTAGGGCGAGACGATCGCCCGGGACGAGGGCGGCAGCCCGGCCCCACCTTCCTTATCGGCGGTGCGCCGGCGCAGGTGCCCTGCGGCGTCATGGTGGTAGTTCTGCACCATGATCTGCCGCAGGGCCTGGACACGGGGACCGGACGCGCGGCCTGCTCCGTGCCGGTGGAGGTGCTCCAGGAGCCGGGCCGCGTCGTTCCCGGTGGTGAGGATCCTGGTCTTGGGCTTGGTGGGGTTCTTGCCCAGGCGGACCGGTCGGCCGTAGCGGAGTCCCCAGTCCTCGTCGACCAGCCCGTCGAGCAGATGCGGGAAGGCGTCGGCGACTTCTTCGAGCGCGGCACGGACCGCCTCGCTGACCAGCTCCAGACGGGTCAGGTCACGCACCGCGGCCAGGACGTGGGTGGAGTCGGTGCGCTGCGTGGTGCGCTCGCGCACCAGGCCGGCCTCCTTGAGGCGGGCCAGCGCGAGATCGAGGAGGCGGTCGGCGCGGTCGCCTTCGGCGAGACGGTCGCGGAAGCCGGCCAGCGCGCTGTGGTGGAAACCGGGATCGCCCAGCTCCATCGCCATGGCGTCCTTGAAGTCGATGCGGCAGCGGACCGCCTCGGCGGCCTGCCGGTCCGACAGACCGAGCAGGAACTGCAGCACACATACGGTGGCCAGTTGAGCAGGCGAAAGCCCCGGCCGCCCGTCCCGCGGGCACCGGTCCGCGAAGTCCTCGTCGCACCACAGCCCATCGAGGCGGTCGCGTACCCATATCGCCGTCGTACCGGCCGGGTTGCTCGCCCGCGCGATCTGCGCAGTCAGAGAAGGGACTTGCTCACCAGAACGGGGGCGGAGCGACAACGGGCACCTCGACAGCCGCATCGGTCGGCGGAACTCCCCGAGCATGCCCGTTGATCATGCTGCCGCACCGAGGAACTCCAAGATCCCCGACAGAGTCAAGCTGACCCAACGTGCTGAACGGCAGCGATCGCCGGGGATGAGTTCTGCTCTCCGTTTCGGCTTCGGCTGTGTCTCCGCTGACCTTCTACATACATGCCCGGCCGGACCGCCCCGGGCCGCGGGACCCCTGAGTGCCCTCGCTCATCCGGCGTTGAACGCCTCGGCGACGGTCAGCGTGTCCTCGTACAGGTGCATGCGAACGATCCGGCCGCCCTCGACCGCCAGGTGCATGGCCGCCGGTGTGGTGAACTCCTTGCCGCTGGCCACGGCGGTGTGTGTGAAGACCGCCAGCAGCACCACGTCGGCACCGTCGACGATGAAGCGCTCCAGCACGACCTTGCTCCTGCCGGGCGCGAAGTGCGGCCACATCGTGCTGAAGTACGGCGCGACCTCCTCCCGGCGGGTACGGCGCCCGGTCCAGGGCAGCGCGTCACTGCCGGGGACGTGCCAGTCGATCTCCTCGGCGAACAGTTCCTGGATGCCGTCGGGGTCCTGCTTGCCGAGGCGCTCCAGGAACTTCTCGGCCACGGTTCGCGAGGTCTGAGTATCTGTTGCCATCGTCCTTGTCCTTGTCCTTGTCCTTGTCCTTTGATTCTTCGTCTGCTTGAGGTGTCGGTCGGGCCTCAGCCCTGGAACAGGAAGTGCTTGTCGCTCAGCGGCCCGCCGAGCTGCCTGAGCGCCCCGCCTTCGCGCAGCGCGCCAAGGTCGATCGGCGCGAACCCGAATTCGGTCAGCAGCTGTGTGAAGGGGGCCTTGGCGCTCTCGTCGTCACCGGCGAGGAAGACGACCTGGTTGCCGTCCTGGTGCCGGGGATCGGGAGCCGCATAGGTGGCGAACATGGCGTTGAAGGCCTTGGTCAGCGTGTCGCCGGGCAGCTGCTGGGCGACCCACTCGCTGCCGGTCAGCGGCGAGACGTCGGCGAAGCCACGGCAGGGGGTGGACCGGGCGAACTGGTTGGTCATGTCGACCACCACTCGGCCCGTTCAGTCCCCGAGCCGCCGCCCGACCGCGGGGACCGCGCCGAACGGGACGGTGAGCAGGACCAGGTCGGCCACCGCCTCTTCGAACGTGGTCGCCGAGGCGCCGGGTCCGATGGCGGCGACGGCGTCGCCGAGTGTGCTGGGGCCGCGGCTGTTACTGACCAGCACCGGGTGCCCGGCGCGTGCCGCGTGGGCGGCCACGGCTCGTGCTGGTGCTCCCGCACCGATGGTGCCGATGGTCTTGAATTCCATACTTACTTCCTGCTGTGTCGTTGTGTCGAATTCGTCGTCCTGGCGGCGGTCGCAAGTACGCGGCTGATGCGCCCCCGGAGCGTCGGATGCGTTCCGCGTCGCCGATTCGCCGCCTAGTGCCGCGGCAGGCGACGTTCGCCCCGTCGCGGCGTCCGGCATGCTCCCCCGGAGGGGGCCCCACTCGCCGCACCGGCCGAAAGCCCGAGTGCGTCCAGTACGAGGGCTTCCGGCCGGCACTCCTCCAGCCTCCGGCCGGGGGGGTGCCTCTATGTCTTTCGTCAAGCGAGCCGTGGGGTCCTGGGTTCGTAGAAGGCTCCGTCGCGGAGCATGGCGAACAGGACGCTGATGCGGTGGCGGGCGAGGCGGAGGGGGGCCTGGGTGTGGGTTTTGCCTCGGGCTCGGCATCGGTCGTAGTAGCTGCGGGAGGCGGGATCGTGCAGGGCTGCGAATGCGGAGAGGAACATCGCCCGTTTCAGTTGCCGGTTGCCGCCTCTGGGGGCGTGTTCGCCGTGGATCGAGGTTCCCGACTGGCGGGTTGCCGGGGCGAGGCCGGCGTAGGAGGCCAGGTGGGCGGCGGTGGGAAAGCTGCTGGCGTCGCCGACGGTGGTCAGGAGGACTGCGGCGGTCCTGACGCCGATGCCGGGCATCGAGGTCAGGACCTGGGAAAGAGGGCGGGCCTCCAGCAGTGCCTCGATCCGGGTTTCCAGGGCCCGGCGTTGTTCGTGGACGGCGGCCAGCGACTTCGCCGGCGAAGGGACGATCATGTCGAGGGTGCCGGTGCCCGGGACGGTGACGGTCTGCTCGTCGAGGGCGGCGAAGATGTCGTCGACCAGCCGTTCGGCCATGCGCGGTGCCCGGGGCCGGACGACCTCGATGAGCCTGCGGCGGCCCGCCTTGCGCAGGGCCTGCGGGGATCCGTAACGCTCGAGGAGCCAGGTGAGGTCTGGTGGTCCAGGCGTGGGCCCAGGACGCGTTCCAGGCCGGGGTGGAACGGGGTGAGCAGGCCGCGGATGCGGTTGGAGGTGCGGTTGGCCTCGCCGGCGAGGTCCTGGTCGAAGCCGACCAGCATGGTCAGTTCGGCGGTGACCTCGTCGGTCAGGGCGAGGGTGCGCAGGGTGTGGGGCATGGTGCGGGCGGCGTCCGCGATGACGGTGGCGTCCTTCGCGTCGGTCTTGGCCTCGCCGGGGTGGAGGTCGGCGATCCTGCGCATCGCCAGTCCGGGCAGGTAGGCGACCTGGCAGCCGGCGTCCCGGGCGACGGTCAGCGGGAGAGCGCCGATGGAGGCGGGCTGGTCCACGGCCACCAGGACGGTGCCGAACTTGGCCTTGAGCTTGTCGAAGACGGCCCGCAGCTTCGGTTCGCTGTTCGGCAGCGGCTTGTCGAAGACGGTCTTCCCGGCCAGGGTCAGTCCGTGGCCGTGATGGGTCTGCTTGCCGACGTCCAGGCCCAGGAAGACGCCCACCCGATCGGTGTCGATCACCGTGCCCCCACATGTGTCGATGCGTGCCGGCCCCGAGGTCGGGGGCCGTTCGCGCGCATCCACGTTATGCGGACCTGCCGCCCGCGAGTGGCCCGGCATTGCGCCGGGCCGGGCGGTGGCCGGACCTCTGATCAGCGTCTGTGACGGCACCTCTCGGGCCCGGTGACACCACCCCCGGGCCACCTGTTCGACAGGGGGCAACAGTCATGCCGAGCCCGGAGGTCAGCGGCCCTCTTGCAGGACCGCGAAGAAGATAACGGGGCACTGGTGGCTACCGGCCTTCGCGCGTGAACGGGCCGGTCGCGGGGGCCACGCACATGTCGACGACGGTCTGGTCGCCGGCCGCCGAGCCGTCCACGCAGAGCCGCCCGCCCCGGTCGCGCAGGTCGAGGGAGAACCGTGTGGCCGCACCGGACTGCTCAAGTCCGTGAATGTGCTCGTCGGTGTAGCCGAGGCCGTTCAGGACCGTCCGGACCTCGCCGGGGGTGGGATCCGCCAGATCCCACAGCGCCTGGGTGATGCGCTCTTCGTGGCGGGCCCCCGCACACCAGTCGCGCGCGTTCAGCTCCACTTCCGGCCCCGCCGTGGGGGCCACCGGCTCGAACGCGTCGCTCGGCGGTGTCTCCGTCGAACCGGGCGGCAGCGTCTGGGCCGGACCGGTCGGCGGCGCCTCAGGCGCGGCGCTCGCGGGGCACGACCGCGCGACCTCGTCCAGCATCTGCGTGAAGGGTGCGCTGGACCGGGCCCCGGCGGTGTCGGCGCGCAGGCTGTGCGCTCCGTCCGCGGCCGGCTTCTCCGTACCGCAGGCGGTGAGCGCCAGGGTGGTGAGAGCGGCCATCGCGAGCGTGGTCGGCAGGCGGCGCGGGGAGCGGGCGGCCGCATCGGCCGAGGCGGGGTTTCTCATGCCCCAAGTTTCCGATCACGCCGTCGCTTCCACGTGAGTGCGTGTACTCAGAGGAGAACAGGCGGGTACTCACTCGGACCTGATGGCCGCGAGGGCGCTTGCCGTCCGTTTCAGAGGATCTGGTTGGATTCCCGCATGACGGACTGGTCACGACTCACCCACGCGTACGGCTCCGCCGAGGACATACCCGCTCTGCTGGAGCGGATCGCGTCGGATCCGACTTCTGCGCGCTGGAACGACCTCTGGTCGGCCCTGTGCCATCAGGGCAGCGTGTACTCGGCCAGCTTCGCCGCGCTGCCCTGGCTGGTCGGCGTAGCCGGCTCGGGCGACCGGGACCAGGCGATCCAGGCGCTGAACCTGGCGGGCGCGATCATGGCGGGCGCCGACCAGCCGCACGGGGCCGGGGACGTCCGGGCGCGACACTCGGCCGACGTGGCGGCCTTGCTCGCACTGGCGCGACAGCACCTCCGCACGGCCGACGACCGCGGCGAGTACGTCTGCCTCCTGGAGGACGTGCTGAGCTTCGAGGGCGTCGTCGGCTGGGGCGAGGAGCTGGCCTGGGGGATCACGAACGAGGAGTACGAGATCTCCTGCCCCGGCTGCGCGGCGGGCCTGTTCATCGTCCTCGGCGAGCGCGGGTTCTTCTCGACCAGCGGTGATTACGCGCTCTCGGACGACGTGGAGACGAGGCCCCTCCTCCCCGCCGACCCCGCGAGCCTGACCGGCCTCGGCCGCCGCCTCCACGACCTCGCGCTCGCCGACGGCCAGGGAGAGGTCGCCCACGTGTTGACCCACGTCTTCGGCGGTGCGACCTGCCCGGACTGTGGAACGGGCTTCTCGGTGGCCGCTCGGATCAGCGCCGGCTGACCGGCCTCGGTTCCGGCCCTACCGGCCGGCCGTCGGCCGCCACTCGCGGCGGAGGAGGCCGAACACCCAGGAGTCGGAGACGTCGCCGCCGACGACGCAGTCCTCGCGGAGGGTGCCTTCGCGGACGAAGCCGAGCTTCTCCAGGACCCGGGCGGACGCCACGTTGCGGGTGTCGGTCTCGGCCTGGACGCGGTTCAGGTCCAGGGTGTCGAACCCCCACCGCAGGACGGCGCGCGCGGTTTCCGTGGCGTAGCCCTGGCCCCACGCGGAGGCGTCGAAGACGTAGCCCAGGGACGCGCTGCGGAAGTCCGGGTTCCAGCTGGTCAGTCCGCACCAGCCGATGAACGCGCCGTCGGAGAGGCGGTCGACGGCCATGCGCGCTCCCGTGCCTTCCTCCTCGATCGTCCGACAGGTCGTCAGGAAGCGCTGGGCGCGGGCCGGTTCGGTCCACGGCGGTGAGTCCCAGTAACGCAGCACGTGGGCGTCGCTGTGCAGCGCGTAGAGCGGCGCCGCGTCGGCGTCGGTGAACGGCCGCAGTCGCAGGCGGTCGGTGTGCAACTCGGGTGTGCGCAAGGTCATGCGGAGCATCCTGCCCCGTCGCGCACGCCCCGGCCATCCGTTTGTCCGCAGGGCTCGGGGCGCGCACGGCCTTCGGTGTGGTCCGGGCTGAGCGCGCGCTGGCGGATCGATAAATCAGATCGCCCGCAACGAAAACATCTGTTGGACAGCTTTCCCGGTGCGTCCGAGCATGTTCCGTGCGGTAGCGCAGCGAAGGTCGACGTGACACCGGGACGGACTACCGCCCGAGCGGAGAGGCTGAAATGCCGAGTGAAGAGACTGACGTAGTCGTCGTCGGCGCGGGTCAGGCAGGTGTGGCGATGAGCGAGCACCTGGGGGCTCACGGTGTGCCGCACATCGTGCTGGAGCGGCACCGCATCGCCGAGCGGTGGCGTTCGGAGCGGTGGGACTCCCTGGTCGCGAACGGCCCCGCGTGGCACGACCGGTTCCCAGGGCTGGAGTTCTCCGATCTCGCCCCCGACGACTTCGCTTCGAAGGAACAGGTCGCCGACTACTTCGTGACGTACGCCGAGAAGATCGGCGCCCCGATCCGGTGCGGTGTCGAGGTGACCTCGGTGCGCAGGCGCGCAGGCCGGCCCGGCTTCCGGGTCGAGACGTCGGAGGGCTCCGTCCACGCACAGTTCGTCGTGGCCGCGACCGGTCCGTTCCAGCGGCCCGTGATCCCGCCCATCGTCCCGGACGGCGCCGTCGACGTGCAGATCCACTCCAGCGGGTACCGCAACCCCCAGCAGCTTCCCGAGGGCGCGGTCCTCGTGGTCGGGGCCGGCTCCTCGGGGGTCCAGATCGCCGACGAACTGCGCCGGTCCGGCCGCCGGGTCCTCCTTTCCGTCGGTCCGCACGACCGCCCTCCCCGCGAGTACCGCGGACGCGACTTCTGCTGGTGGCTCGGGGTGCTCGGACTCTGGGACGCGCAGACGCCTCCCCGAGGCGCCGAACACGTCACCATCGCGGTCAGCGGCGCCCGGGGCGGGCACACGGTGGACTTCCGCGCCCTGGCCGCCACCGGCATCGAACTCGTGGGCATGACCGCCTCCTACGACGAGGGCGTGCTGCGTTTCGCACCGGACCTCGCCACGAACATCGCGCTCGGCGACGCCAATTACCTGGCGCTCCTGCGGGCGGCCGACGAGTACGTCGAGCGCAACGGTCTCGTGCTGCCCGAGGAGCCGGAGGCCCACGTCATCGGGCCGGACCCGCGGTGCGTGACCGACCCGCGGACGGAACTCGACCTGGCCGAGGCCGGCGTCACCTCGATCGTCTGGGCGACGGGCTTCGCCACCGACTACGGCTGGCTCCAGGTCGACGCGTTCGACGACAGCGGCCGGCCGGACCATCGGCGAGGGGTGTCCCGGGAGCCCGGCGTCTACTTCCTGGGCCTGCCCTGGCTGTCCCGCCGGGGGTCGAGCTTCATCTGGGGCGTCTGGCACGACGCCAGGCACATCGCCGACCACATAGCGACCCGGCGGAACTACCTCGCGTACGGCGTCACCGACCGTGCCGGCGTCACCGACCGTGCCGGCGCCGCGCCGGCGACCCACAAGAGCTGAGGAGCGAAGCATGACCTCCACGAACAAGGGCCGCCCGGTCAACGCCCCGATCGTCGCGGGCGGGCACACCAGGATCCGTCCGTTCAACACGCGCGACACCTACCCCGAGCAGAACCTCGACAACGACCTCTGCCAGGCCGTCGTCGCCGGCGACACGGTGTACGTCCGGGGCCAGATCGGCCAGGACCTCGACACCAGCGAATCCGTCGGCATCGGCGACGCCGAGGCACAGGCCGAGCAGGCCATGGCCAACATCAAGATGCTGCTCGAAGAAGCGGGCAGCCGCATGGAGCACCTCGTCAAGCTGACGATCTACCTGGTCGACCCGCGCTACCGGGAGGCGGTCTACCGCACCGTGGGCCGCTGGACCAAGGGCGTTCACCCGATCTCCACCGGCCTGGTCGTCTCCGCCCTGGCCCGGCCCGAGTGGCTGTGCGAGATCGACGCCGTCGCCGTGATTCCGGGAGAGGAGCGGGCATGACCTTCTCGCTGGTGGTCCGCGACGGGGAGCGGTTCGGCGTCGCGGCCAGTTCGTCGAGCCCGGCCGTCGCCGCCCGCGTCGTTCATCTGCGGCCCGGGGTCGGCGCGGCGGCCTCGCAGAACGTCACCGATCCCACCCTCGGCACGAGTCTGCTGGACGCGCTGGCGGCCCACGGCGACGCGGCCCGCGCGCTGGCCGACGTCACCGGGGCCGAGCGCAACGCGAAGACCATCGCGTACCGTCAGCTGACCGTGCTGGGCCGCTCCGGGCCCGGGTTCGCCCACAGCGGTTCGCGAACGCTGGGCACGCACGCCTCGGCCACCGCGGAGGGCGCGGTGGCGGCCGGCAACATGCTGTCCGGCGAGCACATTCCCGGCGTCCTCCTCGACGCCTACGCCGCGGCCGGCGGGGAGCTCGAAGAACGGCTGCTCGCCGCCATGAAGGCGGCCCTCGCGGCCGGCGGCGAGGAAGGACCGGTGTACTCCGCGGGTCTGTCGGTCGTGGCGGACGTCGGCTGGCGGGTGACCGACCTACGGGTGGACTGGGCGGAGGACCCCCTGGACCGGCTCGGCGAGCTCCTCGACGTATGGCTGCCGCAGCGGGACGACTATGTGCGGCGCGGACTCGACCCCGCCTCCGCCCCCTCGTACGGCGTCCCGGGGGACCGATGACGGGCGCGCTGAAGGAGGCGGCCCGGAAAGCGGTCGACCGTCATGCCGGCGAACTGATCGGCCTCTCCGAGCGGCTGCACGCCGATCCGGAGACGGCGTGGGAGGAACATCGGGCCGCCGCCCGCGTACCCGAGCTGCTGGACCGCGCCGGATTCGACGTCACCTCGTCCTACCTGGGGCTGGAGACGGCCTTCCTCGCCAGGTTCGGCAGTGGGCCCGTCCGGATCGCGTTGTGCGCCGAGTACGACGCGCTGCCCGGCCTGGGCCACGCGTGCGGGCACAACCTCATCGCGGCGAGCGCGGTGGGGGCGGCGCTCGGCCTCGCCGCCGTCGCCGACGACGCCGGCCTGACCGTCGAGGTCTACGGCACACCGGCCGAGGAAGGCGGCGGCGGCAAGATCGAGATGCTCGACCGGGGCGCCTTCGCCGGAGCGGACCTCGCGATGATGGTGCACCCCGCGCCGGTCGACGTCGCCGAGGCCCGCCCGTTCGCCGTCAGCCACTCCAGGATCTCCTACGCCGGCAGGTCGGCGCACGCCGCGGCCTATCCGGAGGCCGGGGTGAACGCCGCGGACGCGTTCACCGTCGCCCAGGTCGCCATCGGCCTGCTGCGCCAGCACCTGCCGGCTTCGGCCCGCGTGCACGGCGTGGTGACCCACGCCGGGGACGCCCCGAACGCCGTCCCGGAGCGGTCGACCGGCCGGTGGTACGTGCGGGCCGAGACGCTCGCCGAACTGGCGGAGCTGGAGCCCCGGGTGATGCGTGCCTTCGAGGCCGGAGCCCTCGCGACCGGCTGCGAGCTGGAGGTCGTGCCGGAGAGCAAGCCGTACGCGGAGTTCCGCACGGACGAGGCCGCCCTCGGGCACTACCGGGCGAACGCCCTCGCCCTGGGCCGGGAGTTCGCGCCGCCCGGTCAGGCCGCGCGGATGAACCGGGCCTCCACCGACATGGGCAACGTCTCGCAGGTGGTGCCGGCCATCCACCCCTACATCGGCATCGGATCCCTGCCGGCCACCAACCACCAGCACGAGTTCGCCGCGTACTGCGTGGGCGGCACCGCGCAGCGGGCCCTGCTCGACGGCGCGGTCGCACTGGCCTGGACCGGCGTCGACCGCGGGATGCGGGCCGGGGGAGGGGAGGCGTGACGCGGACGGCCGCCGCGACCGCACCGGCCCCGCTTCTCCGGCCGGCGGACCCGCGCGCCGAGGGCCCGGCGCCGGCGGCCCAGTGACCTGCTTCTCCACCCATCCCCCCGAGGAGGCGCGCATGCGCACCTGTGACAGCGGTGCCACCACGACCGACACGACGGTGGCCGCCGACGGCGTCGCCCTGCGCAGAAGCGTCGTCGCGGGAGCCGTCGGCGTGTTCGTGCACTGGTTCGACTGGGCCGCCTACGCCTATCTCGCCGGGACCATCGCCTCCGTCTTCTTCCCCGCCGGGGACGGCACGACCGGAGTGCTCGCCGTGTTCGGAGTGTTCGCCGTGTCGTTCGGCATCCGGCCGATCGGCGCCCTCGTGTTCGGGCCGCTGGGCGACAGGATCGGCCGCAAACGCACTCTCTCCCTGGTCATCTTCATGATGTCCGGCGCGACCCTGGCGATCGGGCTGCTGCCCGGCTACGCGTCGATCGGGATCGCCGCCCCGGTGCTTCTGGTCGTCCTGCGCCTGGTCCAGGGCTTCGCCGCGGGCGGCGAGTTCGGCAGCGCGGCGAGCTTCCTCGCCGAGAGCGCGCCCAGGCGCCGTCGCGGACTGGGGGTGAGCTGGCTGGAGGTCGGCTCCCTGCTCGGCTTCCTGGCCGGGTCGTTCGTCTTCCTGCTGCTGTCCACCGGACTCGGCGAGGAGCAACTCCTCTCCTGGGGCTGGCGCGTCCCGTTCCTCGTCTCCGCCCCGCTCGGCGTCATCGGCCTCGTCATCCGCGCCAGGATCGAGGACACCCCGGAGTACCGGACGCTCGAAGCGAGCGGCAGCGTCCCGCGCAGCCCCGTGCGGGAACTGCTGCGCTCCCACAAGCGGCAGCTGCTCCAGGCCGCGGGCCTGATGGCGGCCATGCACGTCCCCTTCTACGCGGTGCTCACCTACCTGGTCACCTACGAGACCGACCATCTGGGGCACTCGGCCGGGAACGCGGCCTCACTGTCCACGGTGATCTCACTGCTCGGGCTCGTGCTCGTGCCGCTGTTCGGCATGCTGTCCGACCGGGTGGGACGCAAACCCGTGTTCGTCGCGGCGACGGCCACCCTGCTCGTCGTCGCCACCCCGGCCTTCCTCCTGATGCGGACCGGGCTCACCGGGACCTGGATCGCCGGTCTGCTGCTCGGCGTGATCCTGGCGGCGATCCTCGGCACGTACGCGGTGTGGGCGGCGGAGACCTTCCCCACCCGCACGCGGCAGAGCGGTCTGTCCGTCGCCTACAACGTCACCGCCGCCCTGTTCGCCGGCACCGTGCCGTATCTGATGACCGTGCTCATCTCCGCGACCGGCAGCACCCTGGTGCCCGGCCCGTACCTGATGGTGTTCGCCGCCGGCGGCCTCGTCGCCGCCCTGTCCCTGCGGGAGACCGCCGGATCCGCCCTGCTCCACGCCGGGGACGTCTCCGGCACGGCGGCCCCCGCGGCTCGCCGCTCTCCCTGACCGGGCCGCCGGACGGCGCCGCATAGGGTCGGCACCGACACGGAACACCGGGCGCAAGGGGCGCACATGACGTCACCAGTGGGTTTCACCCTCGTACAGCTCCGCTACTTCCTCGTCGCCGCCGAACGCGGCTCCATGACCGAGGCCGCGGCGGAGCTGCACATCGCGCAGTCCGCCGTGTCCACGGCCGTCTACAACCTGGAACGGGACCTGCGGGCCCAGCTGTTCATCCGCCGACGGGGCCGGGGACTGACCCTCACCCCTGCCGGGGAGAGGCTGCGGCAGCAGGCGCGGGACCTGCTGGCCCGCGCCCGCGAGGTGGAACGGGAGGCGCGCGGGGACGGCGAGGACCTCTCCGGGCCGGTGGCCGTCGGCTGCTTCGTCACGCTGGCCCCCTACTACCTGCCGCCGCTGTTCAGCGAATGCACCAGCCGCTGTCCCGGCATCGAGATCGAGGTGCTGGAGGGGGAGGCGGACCAGCTGGCGCGCGCCCTCGCGGAGGGGCGCGTCGACTTCGCCCTCACCTACGACCTCGGTCTGGCGGCCGAGCCGGCCCTGACCAGCGAGACGATCGCCCGCGCCCCGGCCTACGTCATCGTCCCGGCCGGTCACCCCCTGGCCGGTCGCGGCAGCGTGGAGCTGGCGGAACTCTCCGGGGAACCGCTCGTCCTGCTGGATCTGCCCCACAGCCGTGACTACTTCCGCTCGCTGGTGGCCGCCACCGGCACCGCGCCCGACGTCCGCTACCGGACCACGAGTTACGAGACCGTGCGCTCCCTGGTGGCCAGGGGACTGGGCTACTCCGTGCTCAACCAGCGGCCGGCGACGAGTCAGACCTACGGCGGCGGCGAGATCGCGGAACTGCAGCTCAGGGACGGCAGCCCGCTCGACGTCACGATCGCCACGGTGGAGGGCATGATCCAGACCGCCCGCGCCCTGGCGGTGATGGAGGTGCTGCGGGAGATCGCGGCCCGCCGTCCGGCCTGAGCCGGGCCGACGGCAGCCGGCCGGCTGCCGGTTCCCGGGCAGAGGACGTGCGTTGCGGTGTCCGCCGGTCGCTGGTGCCGCGGCAGGCGACGTTCGCCCGGTGAGGAGCGGCGTCCGATGCGTGCTCCGGGGGTCCCCCCGGCCGGAAGCCCTCGTACCGGACGTGTTCGGGCTTCCGGCCGGTGCGGCGAGTGGGGGCACCCCCTCCGGGGGAGCGTGCCGGGCGTCGCGACGGGACGCGCGTCGCCTGTTGCGGCACTAGAGATCGGCGCAGCCCGTCACCGTCCGCGCATGGGCGAGGATCAGCTCACGGGCTCTGTCCGGGTGCAGGGCCGCGTTGTGGCTGACGATGTGGAGGCCGTACCCGTCTTCCAGGGCCACGAGCCCGTGCGCCTGGTCGTGCGCGGACCCGGTGAGGGTGAACGCACCGGTCGCGGCGCCGACTTCGAGCGCCGTCGTGTAGAGAGCGACCTCCCGCGCGAAGAGCGAGGTCATCAGCTCGGCGTGGCCGGGGCTGCGGCCGGCGCGCCGGTGCAGTTCGTACAGCAGCCCGTGGACCGGGTCGTCCGTCGCGTCGGGCAGGCCGCTGTCCAGCAGGGCGCGCAGCCGCGCCACGGGACTGTCGGCCGGCGCCTGGTCGTAGGCCTGCTGCCGGGAGGCGAGGTAGCCCTCGACCGCTCCTCGGTGCACCTCCAGCACGAGGTCGTCCAGCTCGGGGTAGTAGTACAGGACCGAGCCCTGGGAGACGCCCGCCGCGTCCGCGATGTCCTTGATGCGCAGGCCCTCCAGACCGCGTTCCGCGATGGCCTGCCCGGCGGCGGAGACAAGGGCCTGCCTGCGTGCCGTCTGATTGCGTGGTCTGCCCGCTTTCCCCATGGTGAGTGATTCTCTGCGATCTGGATCAGCTTTGGCAAGAAGCCCTTGCCGGGAGTATTGACGGCTGGTTCACCCATTGTTTGAATCTCGACTCAAAGAAGTCGGCGCGGCCTCCCCTGCGGAGTGCCCCGCCCGTGTCGCGCCTCCGTTCCCGGCCGGCGGGCTCCGAGACGGCCCCCGCCGCACCTGATCCGAACGGGCACCGGCTCGCCCACGTCACCGGCTCGCCCACGCCCACGACGCAACCGAAGGCCACACCATGCAGACGTACGCCCACTGGCGCCAGCGCGCCGCCGACCTCACGCCACGGACGCGCCTGTTCATCGACGGGACGTGGGCCGACCCCGCCGGCGACCGGTGGATCCCGACCGTGAACCCCGCCACCGGCAAGACCACCGCCCACGTGGCGGCCGGCTCGGCCGCCGACGTCGACCGGGCCGTGACCGCGGCCCGCACCTCCTTCGAGGACGGCCGCTGGTCGCGCACCGCCCCCGCGGAGCGCAAGCGGGTACTGCTCGCCCTCGCCCGCCTCATCGAGGAGCACGGCGAGGAACTCGCCCTGTGCGACACCCTCGACATGGGCAAGCCCATCGCGGAGTCCCACGGCACCGACGTGCCCGGCGCCGCCGGCGTCTTCGCCTGGTACGCCGAGGCGGCCGACAAGCTCTACGACGAGGTCGCCCCCGCACCGCCCGGCCATCTCGCCCTGGTGCGGCGCGCACCGCTCGGCGTCGTCGGCGCCGTGGTGCCCTGGAACTTCCCCCTGGACATCGCGAGCTGGAAGCTGGCCCCCGCCCTGGCCGTGGGCAACAGCGTCGTGCTGAAGCCGGCCGAGCAGTCCCCGCTGTCCGCGCTGCTGCTGGCCGAACTGGCCGCCGAGGCGGGACTGCCGGACGGCGTGCTCAACGTCGTCCCCGGCCCCGGGGAGACGACCGGGCGTGCCCTCGGCCTGCACCCGGACGTGGACACCCTGGTCTTCACCGGGTCCACCGCCGTGGCCCGCCGCTTCCTCGCCTACGCGGCCGAGTCGAACATGAAGCAGGTCTGGCCCGAGGCCGGCGGCAAGAGCCCCAACCTGGTCTTCGCCGACGCCGACCTGGAGGCCGCCGCGGAACGCGCCGCCTGGGGCTTCGTCTACAACGCCGGACAGGTGTGCTCGGCCAACACCAGGCTGCTCGTCGAGGCGTCCGTCGCCGAGGAGTTCACGGCCCGGGTCGCCGAACACGCCCGCGCCTGGCTGCCCGGCGACCCGCTCGACCCCGCCACCCGGCTGGGACCGCTCGTCGACGAGGCCCAGGTGGAACGCATCCTCCAGGCCCTGCGGTCGTCGGACGGCACGCTCGTGTGCGGCGGCACGCGGCCCGACCGCGACGGCGCCTACCTCGACCCCACCGTCGTCACCGGCCTCGGCCCCGACGCCCCGCTCGTCCGGGAGGAACTGTTCGGCCCCGTACTGGCCGTGCTGCCCTTCCGCGACGAGACCGAGGCGGTCCGTCTCGCCAACGACTCCGCCTACGGACTGGCCGCGTCCGTGTGGACCCGCGACCTCGGCCGGGCCCACCGCGTGGCCGACGCCCTGCACGCGGGCACCGTGTCCGTCAACACCGTCGACGCCCTCAGCCCCTTCACCCCCTTCGGCGGATTCAAGCAGTCCGGCCACGGCCGCGACCTCTCCCTGCACTCCTTCGACAAGTACACCGGCCTGAAGACGACCTGGATCAGCCACGGCTGACCACGCAGGCGACGACACGGCCTCCGCCCCCACCACGCATCACCGGCACCGAACAAAGGACGCAGCGCTCATGACCCTCGACGCCGCAGACCTCACCCGGCTGGACCGGGCGCACATCATCCACCCCTACCTGCCGGGCGACGCCGCCGAACGCGTCGTCATGACCTCCGGCTCCGGCTGCCGCCTCACCGACAGCGAGGGCCGCGGCTACCTCGACGCCACCGGCGGCCTCTGGCTCGCCCAGGTCGGCCACGGCCGCACGGAACTCGCCGACGTCGCCCACGAGCAGATGAGGAAACTGGAGTACTTCACCAGCTTCTGGGAGTTCTCCAACGAGCGCGCCATCGAACTCGCCGCGCGCCTCGCCACCCTCGCCCCCGACCCCCTCAACCACGTCTACTTCACCTCGGGCGGCTCCGAGGGCAACGAGGCGGCCATCAAGATGGCCCGCTACTACCACCACCGGCGCGGCGAGAGCAGCCGCACGTGGATCCTCGCCCGCAGCAAGGCCTACCACGGCATCGGCTACGGCGGCGGCTCGGCCACCGGCTTCCCCCTCTACCACGAGGGCTTCGCCCCGATGATGCCGCACGTCTCCCACCTCACCCCGCCCTGGCCCTACCGCCAAGAGCTGTACGGCGACCGGCCGCTGAGCCCCGCCCAGGTCACCGACTTCCTCATCCGCGAACTGGAGGAGCGCATCGCGGACATCGGCGCCGAGAACATCGCCGCGATGATCGGCGAACCCATCATGGGCGTCGGCGGCATGCTCGTCCCGCCGGACGACTACTGGCCCCGGGTGCGCGAGGTCCTCGACCGGCACGGCATCCTGCTCGTCCTCGACGAGGTCGTCACCGCCTACGGCCGTGTCGGAAAGTGGTTCGCCGCCCAGCACTTCGGCGTCACCCCCGACATCATCGTCACCGCCAAGGGCATCACCTCCGGCTACGTCCCCCTCGGCGCGCTCCTGGTGGGCGACCACGTCGCCGAGGTCCTGCTGCGCGAGCACGGCTTCCCCATGGGCTACACCTACAACGGCCACCCCGTCGCCACCGCGGTGGCCACCGCGAACCTCGACCTCATCGAGAAGGAGGGCCTCCTCGACCGCGCGACGAGCCTGGGCGCCTTCCTCCACGGCGAACTGCAGGCCCAGCTCGGCGACCTGCCGATCGTCGGCGAGATCCGCTCCGTCGGCATGATGCTCGCCGTCGAACTCGTCCAGGACCGCGCCACCCGCGCACCCCTGCCCCTGAACCCCGACCGGATGCCCCACGACGTCATCCGCCGTGAGACCGGCGTCATCGTCCGCGACTCCGCCCACAGCCTGGTGCTGTCCCCGCCGCTCATCATGACGGAGGCCGAGGCCAAGGAGGTGGCCTCCGCTCTCCGCGGCGTCCTGGAACGCACCGAACCCACCGGTGAGATCCGGGCCGCCTGACACCCGCCGCGGAGGCCGGCACACCGCCGGCCTCCCACCCGGCAGCAACCGACACGGACCCCACGCCGTCCCCGGCGCCCGCACACGCCACCCGCAGTCATCCCCTTCCCCTAGGAACTGCCCGTGTCCTCCAACCTCACGTCGCCACCGACCCGAGCGGCGACCTCACCGCTCCAGCGCAGCCTCAAGCGTTACGACATCACCGCCATGGCCATCGCGGCGGTCATCTCCTTCGACACCGTCGGCCAGATCGCCACCGGCGGAGGCGAGGCCGCCACCTGGACGGCGGTCATCGCCCTGCTCTTCCTCGTCCCCTACGCCCTGCTCTTCGCCGAGACCGGCGCCGCGTTCCCCCAGGAGGGCGGCCCGTACGTGTGGGTGAAGCTCGCCTTCGGCCGCTCCACCGCCGCACTCACGACCCTCATGTACTGGGTGACCAACCCCATCTGGCTGGGCGGCTCCCTGGTCTTCCTCGCCGCACAGACCTGGGACGGCTTCGTCTTCCCCCTGGGTTCGGGCACGGTGGCCGACTACACCTTCAAGCTGCTGTTCGTCTGGACCGCCATCCTCACGGCCGTCGTGTCCCTGCGCCGCGGCAAATGGATCACCACCGCGGGCGCCGTGATGAAGGTGCTGGCCCTCGCCGTGTTCACCCTCACCGCCGTCTTCTACGGGGTACGGCACGGCTTCGACGGCCTGACCGGCACCAGCTTCGCCCCGACGACCGCAGGCTTCCTCGCCCTCGTGCCGATCCTGCTGTTCGCCTATGTCGGCTTCGAGGCCCCCAACGCCGCCGGCGAGGAGATGCACGACCCCCAGCGCGACGTGCCCGCCGCGCTCGGACGCTCCGCGGCCGTCGCCGCCGGCTGCTATCTGCTGCCGGTCCTCGCCCTCCTGGCCGTCGTCCCCGCCCACCAGGTCACCGGCATCGGCGGCTTCATGGAAGGCGCCCGCCTCGTCTTCGGCGTCTACGGCGGCGCGGCCGGCGCCCTACTGAAGATCACCGCCGTCATGTTCGTCTTCGCCCTGCTCACCCAGGGCAGCGCCTGGATGATCGTCAGCGACCGCATGCAGGCCATGGCCGCGGCCGACGGGGGCTTCTTCAGCCGGGGACTCGGCGCCTTCCACCCCCGGCTCGGGACGCCGGTACGCACCAACCTCCTCTCCGGCGCGGTGGCCACGGTCTTCATGCTGGTCGCCATGCGGGTGGCGGACGGCGACGCCGGCGCCGTCTTCGCCGTGGTGCTCACCGTCGCGGTCACCACCCTGCTGCTGTCGTACCTGGTGGTCATTCCCGCGCTGGTCGCGTTGCGGATCCGCCGGGCGGACGTCCCGCGGCCCTACCGCGTTCCCTTCGGCACGCGCGGCTTCCTGCTGTGCGCGGCACTCGTCTACGCGTGGATCCTCATCGGGTCGTGGGCGGCGCTCTTCCCCGGAGTCCTGGAGCAACTCGTCGGCATCGACTACGTCTTCCACGACGTCTGGGGCGTCTCGCGCGCCATGTTCGAAACGTTCACCCTCGGCACCGTCGCCGTCCTGCTGGCCGTCGGCCTCGTCGGCGTGGCCGTGGCCCGTCGCCAGGACGCGGCACGGGGCGTCGCGTACGCGGCCGACTGAACGCAGGGGCCGTCGATGTCCTCCCGTCGCCGTCCGGCGGCGGGCAAGGACATGCTCGGCGGAAGGCCTGCGGGTCCATGAGTCAGCCGTCGGCACTCCGTGAGCGCCTGCCGTGCCTCAGCGTGCCGTGGCCGGAGCGATGCGGCTGTGGACGCGGAACCGGGCGCCCGTGTCGTCCGGCGCGGGGCGCAGGACGATGGCGACAGGGCCGGCGAAGGTGTACCCCTGTTCGGCGGCGTGGCGCCGCACCTGGCCTGCGAGGGCGGACGCCACGGGCAGCGGGCTGGCCGCGATCAGCCCGTGGATCCTCGGGAGCAGTTCGATGACGAAGGCGTTGGGCGCGACGACGCGCCGCCGGCCGACGATCAGCGTGTTGGCGTCGCACTGCCGCAGCAGCGTGGTCAACGCTTCGCCCTGCTCCCGCCTGGCCGGCAGGACGTGACGCCACATGCTCGTCGTCCACTGCTCCATGAAACGTTCGCTCGTCCTCAGAAATCCCATCGGGACCGCCTGCCCCACCACGCTCCGAGCAGGCTCACCCGGACGGATGCACTTCGACAAGGGCCCCTTGGCGGATCCCCGCGGGCGGACAGGCGGGACGGGCCGGCCGGTTCGACTCAGTGCCACCCACCCGCGGTGGGAGCGAAGGGGCTGCGGGGAGGCGGATAACGTGCGGGGCATGACGACGAAGCAGCGGGTCCTGTACCGGCAGGGCACCGGGTTCTGGCGGATGACGGCGAAGTGGGTCCTGGTCTTCGGGGTCCTGTACCTGCTGGACGGCGGGGTGGTCCGGACGTGGGGCGACGCCCTGGTCTGGCCGCTGATCGGAATCCTGCTGTGGGCGCCGTTCGGGGTCGGTGTCGCCTGGTACCCGAAGAAGGACCACCGGGTCACACTGACGACGCGTGAACTGCGCGTACGGCGCAAGCGGTTGCCGATGGAGGAGGTGAACCTGCTGCACGTGGCGCGCCTGTGGCTGGAGGGGCGCTCCACCGCGGACGACCAGCCGGTGCCGGAGTGGATACGCTCCGACCGGGTGGTGTGGGTGCCGCTGCGGGACGGCCGGGCGTTCGGCGTGGAGTTCCGCGACCCGGCCGCCTTCGCCGGGGTGTTCGGCGCCTTCGCGGTCGAGGCGTGCGGCGGACCGGATGCCGTCCGCGCGAAGGCCGCGGTGGCGGCCTACCCGGAGCCGCGCCCGATGCGGGCCCGCTCCCACGGCGACGGCGGCGGCTCCTGGGCGGACGCCCTGGACCTCTTCGACTGAGCACCGGGAACGTCTCCCGCTCGACATGACCGCGCCCGCCTCGCCCGGCGTCAGCCCCGCACCGCCGGACGGGGCACACCGGCTCGGCCGGTTCAGGCCTGGAACTCGGTGAGATCGATGGCGTGTACCTGCAGCGAGTACCCGTGCACCGGGTGCACCGTCTCCCGCTCGGGCACCATGCCGAGCTTGCGGATGACGTTCTCCGAGGCGTCGTCGCCCATCCGGTGGATGCCGATGACGCGGTCCAGGCCGCGGTCCTGGAGCGCGAACTCCAGCGTGGCGTGGGCGGCTTCGGAGGCGTATCCCTGGCCCCAGAACGGTGACCCGATCCGCCAGCTGATCGCCACGGCGGGCATCACCTCCGGCAGGAACTCGGGCACGGACAGTCCCGTGAAGCCGATCAGCTCGCCCGAGGCCAGCAGCTCGACGGCGAAGAGCCCGAAGCCCTCCTCGTCCCACTCCTCCTCCCACCGCTCGATGTCCTCGGCCGTGCGGTCGAGGTCGCGCACCGAGCCGTCGTCGACCCAGCGCATGACCCGGGGGTCCGCGTTGATGTCCGCCATCGGCAGGAGGTCGTCGTCGCGCCAGCTGCGGAGGAGGAGGCGGGGTGTGCGGATCTCGGTCATACGCACATCTTGCCGAAGACGACGGCCACACCGGTAATCCGGCGCCCGCCCGTGACAGGTCCGCCGCCTCGGCCGATTCCCGGGGGAGGGGGCTCCGCTCGCCGTGCCGCTGGGTGCCGATGCCCACCGGCGCCCAGCGGATCCCCGTCGATCGCCGCCGGCCGCGGCGCCCGTGGTCAGTCCGGCTTGGGCTTGGCACGCAGGTGGCGCATCTGCGTGTGGCTGAGGTCGTGAGCCTGCCGCATGTGACGGGTGATCACCTCGAGCTCGTCCTCGGTGTGACCGTCGAGCAGCGTCTGCCAGGCCCGGCCGAGGTCGTCCCACACCGCGGTGACCCGGGCGACGCGCTCCGGCACCGGAGCGACCAGCACCCGCCGGCGGTCCTGCCGATCCGGGGTGCGGATCACGTACTCCTGTCGTTCGAGACGGTCCACCAGCCGTGTGGCCGAACCGGTGGTCAGGCCCGTCATGTCCGCGATCTGCCGGACGGTGAGGGGTCCCGGCTGGGCGGTCAGCAAGCTCAGGCACTGCACATCGGTCGGGTGCAGCCCGAGATGGTCGGCGAGGGCCTGATTGAACAGCACGTACGCCGCCATGTAGCGGCGGGACTCCATCGACAACTCCTCGTACAGCCGTGCACGCCGCGACTCTGGCACCCGGATCACACCCCTTATCGCTGCGCGGCGCAGCGGTCTATGGCCAATCTGCTGCGTGGCGCAGTCAATGTGTAACGCAGCGATTCTACCCACCGGGGGGACCCATGCTCAACGTCGCCGTCACCGGAGCCACCGGAGCCCATGGCGGGGCCACCGCCCGCGCCCTGCTCGCTGCCGGACACCAGGTGCGCGCGCTCACCCGCCGTCCCGATTCGCCCGCCGGCGACGCCCTGCGCGGCCTCGGAGCCGACGTCCGCCGGGCCGACTTCGACGACCGCACGTTCCTCGGCGCGGCCCTCGCCGGGGCGGACTCGCTCTTCGCGGTCACCACCCCGTTCGGCACCGACAACGCCACCGAGACCCGGCAGGGCGAGGCCCTCGTCGACGCAGCGGCAGCCGCCGGTCTCGGACACGTCGTGTTCACCTCCGCCGCCCACGCCGACCGCGGCACCGGTGTCCCGCACTATGAGAGCAAGCACCTGGTCGAGCGGCACCTGAGCGAGTCCGGAGTGCCCTGGACGGTGATCGCCCCGGCTGCTTTCATGGACAACTACACCAGCGGATGGACCCTGGAAGGGCTGCGCCAGGGCGCGTTCGCCGCGCTGGTCCGCCAGCGCCGCGACGAGTTCGCCGGCCGTCGCATCGACATCGCCTCCGATGAGCGCACCCCCGCCGAGACGGCGCGGATCCTCGCGACGGCCACCGGCCGTCCGATCCTCCACCAGGAGGTACCTCTGGCCCATGTGCGGACCCGGTCCGCCGACCTGGCAGCCATGTTCGACTACTTCTCCACCTCGGGCCTCGACGTCGACGTCGCCGGACTGCGCCGCGACTATCCCGAAGTCGGCTGGCACAGCTTCACCGACTGGGCCGCCGAGCAGGACTGGACTAGCTGTGCTGTCCGGACAGGTTGGTGACGCGGCTGGCTGGTGGTTGGCCAAGGCTGCTGGCTGGAGACTCGATCGCGGTACCGATAGTGGCGTATGCGTCGGTGCGGAGGACTTCCGCAGGGCTCACGGGAGCAGTTCGATGTGCGGATGGTCCGGGGATGCCGGGCAGACGTGGAGCTGGAGGTCGTAGCCGCCGATGATGTCGATCAAGGTGTAGTTGCCGTCCTGGGCGCCCAGGGGAGGCGGGGCCGGGTTCGTCGGTTCCTCCTCGGCGATCCAGGTTCCGCTGCCGCCGTCCCATTCCGAGGAGGCGATGGTGAGGAGCGGGACCTGCTCGGTGCCGCACTCGGGGCAGGGGCGGGGCTTGGGGTCGGTGCGGGGCCAGCTGCTCCAGCCGCCGGTCTTCCAGCCGGGGGCGGTGGAGAGGTTGTTCAGGTAGAGCTCGCCCGGGTCGTCCGCGTACGTGTTGTACCGCGCGGGGTCGATCGTCTCCCAGCGGCTCATGTCGTCCAGCTGGTCCCGGAGCTCCTTGCTCAGCTCCCCGGGGTGCGGGAATTCGGTGACCTGCTCCGGTGAGAACAGGCATGGCTCCGGGAGGTAGCAGTCCCGCTGGACGATGGGCGGCTCGGGCGGTGCGTCGAGAACGTCGGTGACGGTGGCGGAGGAGCGCCAGAAGAGGGCTGTCCGGGGGTGGCCCATCTCGTGATCGAAGGGGCACCAGAGGACCTGGAGGAGGTCTGCGTCGGGCGGACGCGGGAAGGAGACGTCGCGAGCGTAGAGCTGGGCGACGGGGAGGAGGGGGATCGGGCCGTCGAACCACGGGCGGTCCGCGAGCCGCTCCCACGTCGCCCGTTCCCCGGGAGTCCACTGGGGTGCCTCGGGGGCGAGGCGTCGCCGCTCGGCCGCTGCGGCGCGGTCGTGGCGGAGGAGCCGGACGTCGTCCGGGGAGTGGACCACCGGCGCCGCGCGGCTGTCGTGCGGCTCGTCGCAGTACGGCCACGGCTCGTCGGCGGGCCACAGGAGCGGCCCGCCGACGGAGCTGTCGTGCACGGTCGGCGACCCGGGCCGCGGGTGCAGCCGGGTCGCCGTCCGCGCCAGAGGAGCCAGCTGAGGGAAGAGCGCGGTTATGTCGAACGGTCGCGGTGGGGTGGTAAAGATGGCGTTCATGGCAGGAATGCTGCCAGCAGCGTCTGACAATGGGCGTACCGATCTACGTCAGCTGACACCACACAGCTTCCCTATGTCAGCAGGCGGACCAGAGGAAGATGCCGGCGATGTGGTGGATGACCGTCCGCCCCGGTCGATCGCGACACCAGTGGCGATGCTGACGGCCAGCAGCAGGGCCCCGAAGAGGGCATACAGCATGCGGCGCCGCCGTGTGAGGTACCGGCGGTGCGCGCGTCCCAGATCGATGTACTCCCGCTGCGCTTTGCCCAGTTCACCACTGCGGGCGGGCAGCCACCGCCCGGCGGCGTCCAGGGCGACAGGGGTCGGCAGGAGCTCCTTGGTCCGTCCGGCCCTCTCCCAGCGGTGCATGTCGAACTCGAGGTTCTCGCGCCAGTCGAGGAAGACGCAGTCCTCCTTGACGCGCGAACCGAGCCTGTCCCAGCTGGTGATGAGCGCCTCGTGGGCAAGCTCGGTGGTCTCCTGGGCAGTGGGCGGCCGGCTGGCGGGATCGGGTTCCGCCGGTCCGGTGTTCTCCCGGCTCCGCGCCCGACTGATGACCAGCAGCCGGGCACTGGCCAGGCGTTGGGCGATCTGCCATTCCCCCTCGGTGAGCTCCTCCCGGGTGACGAGACGCCTGAGGGGGGTTTCCGTCCCGACGGGAGTGCGGACGAGCCGTGTCAGCAGTTTCTCCGCGTCTTTGACCTGCCGGCGCCGCTCGACCTCACGCTCCCCGTCCTCGTTACCCCCCTCGTCCTGGTCCCTCTTCGTGTCATCGTCCGCGTTCGCTTCGTCGACGTACTGTTCCCGGACCGCGTTGGCGTGTCTGCCCAGGGCACCTCGCACGCCCCCGAGCGCGTTGTAGGCGTCGTGCGTGAGCTTTCCGCCGCGCTGGTCTTCCCGTATCTGGGCGAGGGTGAAGCTGAGCAGGGGCAGGATTCCTGGCGCGTCGCCGACATCGGCCGGGATGCGGTGGACGAGCGTGTCCTCGTGGACGACGGCTGGCAGGTCGTCGACGGACTTGCTGATGACGTCCCGCAACTGTTCGTGCCGCATCGGCTCCAGGACCTCGATCCGCTTCTTGGCGAGCAGGCCGAGGCGGGGATGAGCCAGGACGGGGCCGAGGAAGTCCGCGCGCAGGACGGCCAGCACACTGACGGTCGGTGGTGTCTTCGGACCGAAGGCGTCGGCCAGGGCGTCGATGTCACCAGGGGCGAACGACTCCTCGTCGAGGAGTTCCTCGAACTGGTCGACGGTGATCAGCAGCCGGGTGGCGCTGGACCCGCACGGGTGGCGCTGGACCCGCAGGACGTGTGTGGCGACCTCCCGCAGGCCGTGGCTGCCGATCTCTTCCGCCACCGCGGCGATCCGTGCGAACCGCTCCGCCTCCGGGCAGCCGGGCTCCAGCAGGTCCAGTACGACGGAGGCCATGCTCCCCAGGGCAGTGGAGTAGTGGGCGGGGCGGAGGACCGCCACGGTGTCCTGCTGAGCACGGCGCCGTGGTGCTGCTCCCGCCATCGCGAGGAAGGACTTGCCGCAGCCCGACGAGCCCACCAGCGTGGTCCACCGCTGCCGGCCAACGATCCGCGCGAGGCGGTCACTGCCGGCGTCCCGGCCGAAGAACGCGGCGGCGTGGACCTCCTCGAACGGTTTGAGGCCGCGGAACGGCGAGGCCGGGCGAGCCAGGGCTTCCAACGGCCGCCAGGAAGCGATCAGCCGGCGGGTTGGAATCATGAACCCGGCCGCCGGTTCGCCGCGTTCGGCCCTGACGGTCATTCCGACCACGGCGCCGAGGTCCCGGGACCACACCGGACTGCCACTGAAGCCCGGGGGCACGCGGTAGCCGGCTCCGACCCGGTCGATCTGTACCTGGCCGTCGGCCTGCGGCCCGCGCAGCACACCCTCGCGCCAGACGCCCTGTCTGCGGCCGGTCGGAAACCCGATGATCTCGGCGGTGTACCCGCGTAGTTCCTCCGGTTCGAGGTCGACGCACCGTACCGGCCCGGTCCCGGGCACCTGTCGCTCCAGCCGCAGCACCGCGCTGTCCGGGCCGTTGCCGTCAGGAGCCTGCGACGGGCCCCACTGCACGATGCGGGCCGTGACGGTCGCGGCGCGCTCGCGCGCTGGCGTCGCCGGATCCCCCTCCGCGGACTGCAGCGGCAGGTCCACGGACAGGCGCGCGCCGACGGGAGGCTTACGGCCGTCCAGGCCGAGCGCCGTGGCGACGACGTGGGCACAGGTGATCGCGTGGCCACGGCCGTCAAGTTGCTCATGCTGACGCTGAACTGGCTGTTCGTCGAGCAGCTCACCCTGCCGGACGTATTCACGGAAGCCGAGCGTGAACAACTGGTGACGGCGGCAGTGGAACGCATCGTGGCGGCGGAGCAGATGACTCGTCCCTGGAAACGACACCACCCGGCCGCAGTGGAAGTGGGCCGTGGACTCGGTGTCGTGCGCAGGGTAGTACTGGAACCGATCGGCGCGCAGGCGCCGGTGATGATTACGGTCGGCGGCACGCGTCAGACCTGCGGGTTACGCGGTAGTCGCGGTTGCTGCCGGGTTCTTCGTGAAGTGCCGGACGAGGTAGTCGTTCAGGGTGTGGTGGAAGCTCGCCGCGAGGTGGGACTGCGGGGCGAACAGGTCGAAGGCGTGGTAGGCGCCGGGGTAGAGGTGCAGCTCGACGTCGACGCCGTGGGCGCGCAGGCGCGCGGCGTGGTCGAGGTTCTCGTCGCGGAAGAGGTCGAGTTCGCCGACGCCGATGAAGGTCGGGGGCAGGCCGGTGAGGTCGGTCGCCCGGGAGGCGGCGGCGTAGGGGCTGACGTCCTCGGTGCCGGCGCGGTCGCCGAGGATCGCCTGCCAGGCCAGGATGTTGGTCGAGCGGTCCCAGATGCCGATGTCGGTGATCTCGTGGCTGGAGTCGGTGGTGTTGCGGTCGTCGAGCATCGGGTACTGCAGCAGCTGGAACAGGGGGGTTGCTGCGCCGCGGTCGCGGATCAGAAGGGCGGTGGCGGCGGCGATGCCTCCGCCTCCGCTCTGGCCGGCCAGACCGATCCGGGTGGGGTCGAGGCCGAGGTCGGTGGCGTTGTCGCTGATCCACCGGTAGGCGGTGTATCCGTCCTCGGCGGCGCCGGGCGCGGGGGTTTCCGGGGCCAGCCGGTAGTCGACGGAGACAATGGCGCAGCCGAGTGCCGCGGACAGCGGCTTGAGCCAGGGTGTGTCCTGGGCGGCGAAGCCGAGCACCTGCCCACCGCCGTGGAACCACACGAGGACCGGCAGTGGTCCGGGCGCGTTCTGCGGACGCAGCAGGACGATGGGGACGTCGGGGCCTTCGGCGCGCGGCACCTGGATCTCGTCGGCGGTGACGGTGGGCTCGTCGGGGATGGTGGCGGCGATGGTTTCGGCGAGCGCGCGGACGGCCTCGCGGGTGGCGGGGATGTCGGTCAGGTCGAAGACGCCGTTCGGGCCGATCGGCATGGCCTGGAGTGCTGCGGCCAGTTCGCTGTCGATCGCGGGACGGGAGCGGGGCATGGTTCTGCTCTTTCTGGGGTGGGGTCTGCGTCAAGGCACGGGAGGGTGGTCAGGCCGTCGGTGCGGCGAGGTGGTCGCCGCTCTCCAGGTCTTCGAGCAGGCCGGGGTGGCTGGGGACCAGCCACCCCGGCCTGGATGGGGTGGGATGGAGATGGGGCGGGTTCAGGGTGTGGTGGTGGCCGGGGCGTCGAAGTAGTGGCCCTGGCCGAGGTCGTCGATGAGGCCGGGCTGGACGGGCTTCCAGCCGAGGAGGTCCTGGGTCAGCGTGCTCGAGGACGGGTTGTCGGCCTGTGCGTGGGCGCTCAGGAAGCCGAAGTGGGCCTCGGCCTCGGTCGGCGCGATGCTGACCACAGGCAGGTTCAGCCTGCGACCGATGCCCTCGGCGATCTGGCGGAAGGCGATCCCCTCGTCGTCGACGGCGTGCAGCCGTGACCCCGCCGGCGCGGATTCCAGCGCCAGTCGGTACAGGCGTGCCGCATCCAGCGTGTGCACGGCGGGCCAGCGGTTGGCCCCGTCGCCGACGTAAGCCGAGGCGCCCTTGGAGCGGGCGATGGAGATGAAGGTCGGGATGAAGCCGTTGTGGTCGAGAGAGCTGTGCACGGTCGGAGTGAGCCGGACGACGGACGACCGGATGCCGCGCTCGGCGAGTGCAACCACCGCGTTCTCGGCCTCGATCCGCGGTCCCGCGTCGAGCACGTCGCCCTCGGTGAGGACGCCCTGCAGTCCCGCGAAGGCGAACAGCACGGTTCCCGACGTGGCCACCAGAGGCTTGCCGGTGCCGGCGAGCGCGTCTGCGAGCGCCTCGATGGCGCGCAGATCCGCTGCGACCGCGCCGGCGAAGTCGCCGGCGAACATGGCGTCGTGCTTGAAGGCCAGGTGGATGACGCCGTCGGCCGCGGCGGCGGCCGCGGCGAGGCCGTCGAGATCGTCGAGGTCGCCTCGGCGCGCCTCGGCTCCGGCAGCCGTCAACGCGGCGGCCGACTTGTCCGAGCGGGCCAGGCCGATGACCTGGTGTCCCGCTTCGAGAAGTTCGGGAACGACGGCGGAGCCGACGTGTCCGGAGGCTCCGGTGACGAATACGCGCATGGTGCGTGCCTTCCTGCTGCGGGCTCCCCACCAGGGGCGAAGAGCTGATGTCAGTTCGTGACATCAACGTAGCACCCATGTCAGTCTCTGTCATCACCCTGATGTCAGATTCTGTCATCGCGTGTAGGATCGGAGCATGAGCCGATGGAAACCCGACGCACGAGGCCGCCTGGAGAAGGCGGCGCTGGAGCTCTTCAATCGCCAGGGCTTCGACGCCACCACCGTGGCGGAGATCGCCGCCCGGGCCGAGGTCACCGAACGCACCTTCTACCGGCACTTCGTCGACAAACGGGAAGTCCTCTTCCAGTCCAACGCCCTGGCCGACGTCCTCGCGCACGCCACGGCCACCGCCGCCAACTCTCTGGCGCCGCTGGAGGTGATCACACACGCTCTGACCGAAGCCGCTCCGGTCTTCGAAGAACGCGCCGAACTGGTGCGGCAGCGCCAGGCCGTCATCGCCGCCAATCCCGAACTGCAGGAACGCGAACTGGCCAAACTGGCCTCACTTGTCTCCACCCTTGCCCACGCGCTTCGCGAACGCGGTCTGGAGGCGACCGTCGCAGCACTCGCGGCCGAAATCGGGATCGCCGCGTTCAAGGTCGCCTTCGAACGCTGGATCGACGACTCCGGCCAGCACACCCTCACCCAGCACATTCGGGAAACCCTGGACGCCACCAGGCACCTCACCACGACCGACGACGTGAGCTTCACAGGCCAGGAGGGTGCGGCATAAATGCGGCGGGCACCCTGAGCAAGGGGCCCGCGGGCTGCCGCAGCCGGGTCCACTGCCGTCAGCAGTGCTCGACGCGCCGGTCACGGCCCGAGCCCGGGAGCAGCGGGTGGTGTCCATTCGTACCGGCGTACCGGCTGCGGCCGGACTGCTCGATGGGCTGCATGCCACCACACACTGGTAATAACGGATACTTCCAGCGGGTCGACGGCTGGGAGGACAACGCCACCGCCGGCCTCACCTGACCACCGGACCGCGACCAGGAGGCCGCCCACATGACCGCTGAACCTCCCGGAGCGCTGCCTCGACAGTGCGCTCGCTGCCGTCACACGACGTTCGTGAAGTACCTGGGCGACCTTCGCAACCGCTGAGCTCGACGAACGGGGGACACGGTTTCCTCACCGGCGCCTGACGTCAGCGGTGTTCGCGGAAGCGGCGGACGATCGGCTCCAGGTAGCCCGCGTGCGGTCCGTCCAGAGCGGCCAAGGCGCCCGGCGAACACACCAGGACGATGTCGTCGAGCCCGGGTTCGCAGCCCCGGGCGCGACTTCGGCTACTCACAGGCGATCAAGCCCGGCGAGCTGATCCACGTCTCTGGACAGCTCTCGTTCGCGCGCTCGCCACTACGAAGCCCTGGTCGGTCACCCTCGCCTGCCTACGGCTCCGGCTGCCCTGACTTTGCGGACACGACCTATCGAGCTCGTGCACGGTAGGCGGTGAGGCGTCGGGCTCCCGATCGTCGATCATGGTCGTGTGGTGGGGAACGCGTCTCGTGCAGTGATCGTCAGCGACCGGAGGATCACGGGCCTGTCGGCTGACGTGATCGCTGAACCCGTTGCCGAGGTGGGGCCGTTGTGGCACGCACGGCACCAGGCCGAGCTCGCGTCCAGGCCGCGGAAGCGGCTGTGGGCGCAGGTGCGAAGCACCGGCTGGTGTTCGTCGACCGGCTCCTGGCCACGCTCGTGCATCCGCGCCATGCCGTCACTCATGACGTGCTGGCCTGCTGGTTCGGTGTGGACCGCTCCACCATCACCCGTGCCATCGGCGAGGTGCGGCCACTGCTCGCCGAGCGAGGGTGCACCATCAGCCCGGGTGCGCGGCTGCGGACACTGGCCGAGGTCGTCGACCACCTCGGAACCAGCGGGAAGACCGGCATCATCGACGGAACCGAGATCCGCGTCAGGCGCCCGGCCGCCGGGCGCAAGGACCGGGACCAGTTCATCTCCGGCAAGAGCAAGCAGAACGCGGTCAGGACCATGGTTGTCACGGACGGCGACGGCCGCGTCCTCTTCTGCAGTCCGGCTGAGCACGGCAGCTGCGCAGACATCACCCATGCCCGCCCATTAGGGCCGGTCAGGCTCCTGGGCGGCGGGCCGGTGCTGGAGATCCTCGCGGATGCCGGCTACCAGGGTCTGGGCGCCCAGACCGGCGGGCGCGTGGTGACGCCACCGCACCGCAAGTTCAAGAAGAACGCCCCGGACTGGTACGAGGAGATGCACGAGCGCCAACGCAAGGCCCACTCCTCCCGACGCATCCGCGTTGAGCACGGCATCGCACATTTGAAGAACTGGCGGGCACTGGTCCGCCACCTCGGCCGCCGCGAACACATCGGCGACATGGTCCAAGCCGTTGCCGGCCTGCCGTCCCACCAGCAAACTGCGGACCTGACCTCGGCACAGCAGATGTGAACACTGGGCCCCGCCGCAGTCCTCGACGCCTCACCGCCTACCGTGCACCGGGCCGAGGAGATCCTGGCCGAGTGGGACGCCAAGGTCGCGCGTCCCGTGCTCCGTACGCCGGGAGAAGTCCAGCGCGACGAAACCATCGCTGACTTGCGCAAGAGGCTCCGCGAGGCCACCACCAGGGCGACTCAGCTGCAGGGCAAGCTCGACGCGCTCGCCACGGTGACGGCGAATCTCTACTACGAAAACCTCGAGCTGAAGAAGAAGACGTCCGTCCAGGGACAGTGCCGCATCGCCGCCCTGCCTGCGTCGGGCCCTTGGCTGGAGCAACTCTGCAGGTGGGACATCCACTGAGCCCTGTGCATCGTGACATTCACAGGTCACGGCCCTGTTGTGAGGGCAGACGAGATACTCGCGCTGGGCAGTCGGTGGGTGGCTTGCGGGCGGGGTCGTTTCCGGGTTCCCTACACGGGCCGCCACGCCGCTCTCATGAGCCGAAGCACATCCCCCTGTGGAAGGCCGAGAGGCCGGGCTCTGGGAGAGCACGGCCTCTCGGGTGGTGACGTGGCGCCTACCAGTAGTGATCACGTGTACCTTGCCCAGGCCGAACGGGATGGGAATGGGAGGGGTGCGGTGGGCACTCTGGCGTGAAGTCTCAGCGTCCATTGGTCACGCCTCTGTCGAGCCACACCGCGCGGGTGCCGACCGGCGGTGGCAAACTCATCATGAGCCGGCCCGAGTTGGGGTGGCATGAGGTCACGCGAGCCCGTGCCGGTCGGCACCCTGGACCACGGCTGCAGACCGTGCGTCTGGGTCCGATTCAACAAGTCAGAGGTCCGGCCACCGCCTGGCCTGGCGCGATGCCCGGCCGCTTGCCGAGGGCAGGTCTGCATAACGTGGATGCGCGCATACGACGCCAACGCCCTGGCCGGCACCGCACGAACCCTGCTCGGGAGGACGGGCTGGACGACATCGACGACGTGGGCGTCTTCCTCGGCCTGGACGTCGGCAAGAGCGCCCATCACGGGCCCGGACTCACTCCGGCCGGGAAGAAGGTCTTCGACAAGCAGCCGCCCGACAGCGAGCCGGAGCTGCGGGCCGTCTTCGACAAGCTGGCCGCGAAGTTCGGCACGGTGCTGGTGGTCGTGGACCAGCCCGCCTCGATCGGTGCCCTGCCCCTGACGGCCGCCCGGGACGCGGGCTGCCGGGTCGCCTACCTGCCCGGACTGGCGATGCGGCGGATCGCCGATCTCTACCCGGGCGATGCGAAGCCCGATGCGAAGGACGCGGCCGTGATCGCGGACGCGGCCCGCACGATGCCGCACACCCTGCGCTCGCTGGAGCTGACCGACGAGATCACCACCGAGCACACGGTCCTGGTCGGCTTCGACCAGGACCTCGCGGCCGAGGCAACCCGCACCAGCAACCGGATACGCGGCCTGCTCACCCAGTTCCCCCCGTCGCTGGAACGCGTCCTCGGACCCCGCCTGGACCACCAGGCTGTCACCTGGCTCCTGGAGCGCTACGGATCCCCGCCAACCCTGCGGAAAGCCGGACGTCGCAGGCTGGTTGAGGTGATCCGGCCCAAGGCCCCGCGCATGGCCCAGCGGCTGATCGGCAACGTCTTCGACGCACTCGACGAGCAGACCGTCGTGGTCCCGGGCACGGGCACGCTCGACATCGTCATCCCCACCCTCGCCGCCTCCCTGACCACCGTCCACACCCAGCGCCGGGCGATGCTGCCGGCCTGGCCAGCGGCCCGGGGCTACCTGCGGCTGCTCACCGAGCGGCCGGAACGGATCCGGGCCTGCAGCAACCCCGAATGCATCCTGCACTTCTACGACGTGTCCAAGAGCGGCACCCGCCGCTGGTGCTCGATGGCCGGCTGCGGCAACCGGGCGCAAGCTCAGCGCCACTACGACCGCACGAAGAGCACCTGACCACCGGGCGATCTGACCTCCACCGCGGGACGAGGGCCTGGAAGGCTACGAGCGTGGTCGCCGCCGTTGTTCAGGGGCAGCGTTGACGGTCTCCGTCACGGTCGGCCGGGGCGACGGCGACGCCGTCGTGGTGGCGCGAGTCCAGTCTCGCCCGCGGCCTCCTCGCGTGTATCCGCGATCTCCCTTCCTGGGCACTTCTGGGCAAGAGGGGTGCGTCCGGCGGCAAAAGGGGTGCGGACCGTGCGCCCTAGTGTGGTGCCCGACCGGCCCAGGGACGTGGGCGTCGCATGCTCCGACGGCCCCCGCCGTTGGCACATCCCCTGCATCACCCGAGGCGATACGTGATCTTCGCGCTCGCCGGACAAGACAAAGGAAGAGACCTTGCCGTACATCACCGTGGGTCAGCAGAACTCGACCACCATCGACCTCTACTACGAGGACCATGGGTCAGGGCAGACAGTCGTCCTCATCCATGGCTTCCCGCTGGACGGCCACTCCTGGGAGCGCCAGATTTCCGGTCTGCTCGACGCCGGCTACCGGGTGATCACCTACGACCGCCGCGGCTTCGGTCGATCGAGCCAGCCGACGACCGGGTACGACTACGACACGTTCGCGGCCGACCTGAACACCGTCATGGAGACCCTCGACGTGCGGGACGCCGTCCTGGTCGGATTCTCGATGGGCACCGGGGAGGTCGCCCGATATATCTCCACCTACGGCTCCGACCGAGTGGCAAAGGCCGCTTTCCTCGCCTCGCTGGAGCCCTGCCTGCTCAAGACGGCGGACAACCCTGAGGGAGTCGCTCCGCAGGCGTTCTTCGACGGCGTGGTCGCGGCCGTGAAGGCGGACCGCTTCGCCTACTACACCGCCTTCTTCAAGGACTTCTACAACCTGGACGAAAACCTGGGCACCAGGATCAGTGAGGAGGCGGTCCGCAACAGCTGGAATGTCGCCGCGAACGGCGGCTTCTTCGCTGCCGCCGCCGCGCCGTCGACCTGGTACACGGACTTCCGGGCCGACATACCCGCCATCGACGTGCCGGCCCTGATCCTCCATGGCACGGCCGACCGGATCCTGTCGGCCGACGGGACCGCGCGGCTCTTCCACAAGGCCCTCCCGTCCGCCGACTACGTTGAGATCGAGGGCGCCCCGCACGGCCTGCTGTGGACCCACGCGGAGGAAGTCAACGCCGCCCTCCTGACCTTCCTGGCGAAGTAACACCGCCGCGGCCTTCCCGGGAGGGCTACTGCTCAGGACAGCCGACAGAGCGCTGGTCACGGCCCCCTGCAGCTACGCTTCGGCGCCCCCACCGCGTGGTGCGGGCGCCGAAGCGTCACCGGCGCCACCACGATGAACGGCACATGGTGGTACCGCGCCAGCACCGCGAACCCGCTTCACCCTCGCCACCCGTCTCATCATCATCGCCATGTCGAAGGCCTTCGGCGAACTGCGTACGGGCCGCACGCAGCAGGACGGTGTCGGGCACCGGAGCCCTCTCATGTGCCCGTCTCCGCTCGCGCATTTTCTGCCTGTGGTTCTGCCTGGGATCGTCAGCCGTCCGCTGCTTGGCTGTTCCTTGCGGGTAGGAACCGGGCCTCGCCGAAGCGGCACGGTTGCGCTCCAGCGAGGCCGCTGCCCGTACGAGGACACATCCGGCCCTGCCGGGCACCGGCCGCCGTATTCCGGAAAGACGCAGCCGTCCGAACCTGTTCCCGTCCCTCGCAGCCTCCAGACATTCCCTGAGCGGAGAGCAACTTGAGCATGGTGCTGACTACCGCTTCCGTACCGGACCAACAGAAGGTGGCGTACTGGAACGACGTGGTGAGCAGGACGTTGGTACCGATGACGATCGCCCCGCGGGACGACGGCCCGTTCAACGGGCGGATCGCCACCCACCGCCTCGGATACCTCCAGGTCTCCACCCTGGAAGCCGACGCAGAGCGAGTCAGCCGCACTCCAGTATTGATCACCCGATCGCCCGAAGCACTGATGGCCGTCGGAGTCCAGATATCCGGCACGGCCACCTTTGTCCAGGATGGCCGGAGGGCGGAGGTGGGCGAAGGAGACCTGGTGATGTACGACACGACACGACCGTACTCCTTCGACTATCCGCAGCGATTCGCCGCGCATGTCTTCCAACTGCCCCGCCACACGCTGGGTGTATCGGACAGTGATATCCGACGGGTGACGGGCGATGCCATCGGCACCCGGGACGGTGTCGGCGCAGTGCTGCTCCCGTTCCTGGCCACCCTCGCGTCCACGGCCGACAGCTACCCTGCGGCCGTTGCCAACCGGCTGGCCGGCAACGTCGTGGAACTGCTCGCCACTTTGATCGCCGAACGCACCCATCCCGCCGACACCACCCCGGACACCGCCCGCAGCCAATTCCTGCTCCGGATCCGCGAACACATCGACCGGAACCTGGGTGACCAGGATCTCTCGCCGGAGAGCATCGCCCGGGCATTCCACATCTCTGTCCGGTATTTGCACAGGTTGTTCGAAGGTGAGGGCATCACAGTCGCCCGACTCATCCAGCAGAGGCGCCTGGAGGAGTGCAGCCGGGAATTGGCCCGCCGTGCCAGGACAGCCCCCACCGTGTCCTCGGTGGCCCGGCGGTGGGGATTCGTCAATCCCGCCCACTTCAGCCGCACCTTCCGCGCCACGTACGGCGTCTCCCCTCGTGACTGGCGCAGCGCACACACCGCCCAGGGCCATAGCGGTCAACTTCCGGTCGGCATACCTACGCCAGCGAGGGCCGAGCAACTCAGGGCCAGTTGCCCGGAGCCTACGAGTAGGGTGCTGCCAGGGCCCTGAACACCTGCCCAGCGCCCGCGTCGGCGCTACCCGATACCGGCCAGCCGCACTCCCGCTTCCCCTCTCCCCGTCAGGCACCCAACACGCCCACTACCGTCCCGCCTCATCCCGCTAGGCTTTCTCGGCTGGAGACCGTATGACCGACTTCGCCACTCCCCCCCGCCCTCGTATGGTCCTGGACCCGTCCACCCGAGCGTTTGTGGACAGATGCGCCCGCCCACCTTCGGCCCGCACTCCGGACCCGGAACAGGCCAGACTGGACCTGGCCCGTCTCCAGGGGCAGGGCGCCGCTGACCCTCTCGACGAGCAAGCCACTTCAGCACAGTGGTTCACGGTGCCCGGAGGGCCGACCGGTCACGTACGAGTGCAGGTGGTCAAACCCACCGACAGCGACGGCAGCATCCCCGTCGTGCTCTTCCTGCACGGGCTGGGCTGGGTCCTGGGCGACGCCCGCACGCACGAGCGCCTGATGCGTGCCTTCGCCCTCGGCTCGGACGCGGCCGTCGTCTACGTCGAGTACCACCGTGCGCCGGAGGCGCAGTACCCGGTCGCCGTCGAGCAGTGCTACGCGGTCGCGAGGTGGATCTGCGAGCGAGGAGAAGAGATCGGTCTGGACGGGAGCCGGATGGCAGCCGTGGGCGACTCGGCCGGTGGCAACCTGGTGGCGGCGCTCACCTTGCTCGCCAAAGAGCGCGGTGATGTGAGACTGCTCCAGCAAGTGCTGCTGTGCCCGGTCACCGACGCCGACTTCGACACCCCGTCGTACCAGGAGTTCGCGGAGGGATACTTCGTCGGCCGCGAGACCATGCGCTGGTTCTGGGACCAGTACCTGCCCGACGTGCGGCAGCGGAGCGCGGCCACCGCATCACCACTGCGAGCGACCGTGGAGCAGCTCGCCGGCCTCCCCCCGGCCCTCGTGGTCACCAGCGAGGCTGACGTGGTACGCGACGAGGGCGAAGCCTATGCTGCGAAGCTCCGTGCTGCCGGCGTGACGGTGGTCTCCATGCGCTACCACGGCACCATCCACGACTTCATGGTGCTCGATCCCCTGTGCGACACCGATGCCGCGCGTGCCGCCCTCGTCCAGGCTCTCGACACCGTTCACGTTGCTCTGCATCGGCATCACGGCTGAGCCTCCTGCCGCGGGCGTTGCTCACTCGGCCGCAAGCGTGTCCAGAAGACTCTGCGCCTTCTGCAGGATGACGCTGTCGACCGCGTCACCGAGGTCGAGAGCCTGACGGAGACAGGACCTGGCTTCCGCTCGTTCTCCCAGTGCGACCAGGGCCTCAGCCAGACCCACGAGCGAGCCTCCCTCCATGTAGGGCATGCCAACGCGCCTGAACTGGGCCACAGCATCGCGTTGACTGGCGGCGGCCTCACTCCACTGGTGGAGGGCGATGTAGTCAAGACCGAGTGCGTAGGTCGCGTGAGCACGAGTCATATCGGCGACGTGCGCGTTGACCGGACGATCCGGAGCGTCGAGGAAGGCGATGATGCGCCTGCTCTGGTCCAGGGACTCCTCGGCACGGCCGAGGAAGCGCAGAGAGGAACCGTAAGTGAGCAGGGCGCCCAGCCAGCCCTCGCAGTCGTCGGCCTCTTCGTACAGGTCAACAGCGGCAAGGGCCTTCTCTGCCGCCGCCTGCGCCTCGCCGAGTTTCCGGTGCGCGACTGCCGCGTGCGACAAGGCCGACGCCTGCTGAGGAACATTACCGGCGCGGCGAGCGCACCGCAGACCTTCATCGGCCCGTTCGATGGCCTCGCGGTACCTGTGGTCGCACTCGATCAGGGCCCACGCCTGCATGTTGAGGTGGAGGGCCTGCAGGCCGGGGTCGTCGAGTGAGGCAGCAGACTGGCTGGAGAGCTGGTAGATCTCGGACCAGTGCCCCCAGAAGACCCACAGGTTGCAGAACCATTCCATGGCATCCGCGGTCTCCACGACCTGTGCGTGCTCACCCTTGCGTGCGGCGCTGTGCAGTGCTGCACGCCAGGCAGGGGCTTCGCTCTGGAGCCAGGCTCGGGCCTGCTCGGTGTTCTCCAGAGCAACCAGACCTCGCCAGGACGAAGGCGGCGCCCCGTACTTGGGCTTGTACCAGCGGCCGGCGATCACAGCTGTTTCCAGTAGCCAGGCACACAGTCGGTCCTCGGCCGCTTCCCGTTGATCCGGTTCCTCCTCCTGGGCCAGCCGGGCGCGGGCGAACAGCCGCAGCAGGTCGTGCAGTTGGTAGCGACCGGTGAAGGCGGCCTGCAGCAGTCCGGCCTCGACCAATTCCTCCATCACGTCCTCGGCCTCGAAGACCCCGGTCCCGGCCAGCGCTGCGCCGTACGCGGCAGTCATGTCCGGCCCCGGGACCAGGCTCAGCAACCGCAGCATCCTTGAGGCCTGGCTGCTCAGCTCCCGGTAGGACAGCTCGAACGCCGCCTCCACCCGCACATCACCGGCCACCAGGGCGCCTAGACGACGCTCCTCGTCTGCGAGGCGACGAACCAGCTGATCGACACGCCAGCCTGACCGCACTGTCAGCCAGTTTCCGGCCACGCGCAGAGCCAACGGCAGACGTCCGCACAGCTCCGCCACCCGGGCCACGGCACCGGCTTCCGCGTCCGCCCGGTCTGCGCCGAGTATGCGGCGCAGCAGTTCGACTGCCTCGTCCTGTGTCATCTCCGACAACGTCAGCCGGTCGACGTCCTCCAGACCCGTCAACGGCCTACGACTGGTGACCACGACCAAACTCCGCCCGCCCGCGGGCAGCAAAGGACGCACCTGCCCCTCATCGCGTGCGTTGTCCAGCACCACCAGGCACCGCCGCTCGCCCAGCAACGCTCTCAGCAACCCCGCATGCCCAGCCGCGTCCTCCTGCGCAAGCCGGCGATTCGACACCCCCAGGGCTTTCAGCAGCTTCAGCAGCGGCTCAGTCGAGTCCACGGGGCCGTCCACCCCGTGCAAGTCCGCTACGAAGCACCCGTCGGCGAACATCTCCGCCAAATCGGCCACTGCCTTCAGCGCCAGGGTCGTCTTCCCGCATCCCGGAGGGCCCGAGACCACCGACACTCGCGCGCCCCCGCTGGTTCCCACCCGTTCGGCGGCTTCCCTCAGCCGGGCGAGTTCAGGACCGCGCCCCGTGAAGTCTCCCACCGACCGGGGCGGCACGGTTGTCCCGGCTACCGCCACCGCACGCGTCGCACGCCCGGCCCGCGCCGCAGCAAGCAGCGCCTCCCGCTCCCGCTCCCCGAGACGCAGCCCCTCCGCCAACGCCACGACCGTACGGCGCTGCGGAACCCGGCTGCGTCCCCGCTCCATGTCGCCGATGGCCCGGACACTGACGCCCGACGCCTCGCCCAGCTCCTCCATCGTCAGGCGACCCTGCTGTCGCAGACCCCGCAAAACGGCCCCGAAGGGCTTCTGGTCAGCCACGCTCTCCCCTGTTCTCCTCAGATCGAAGAGTAACTGGCGCCATTGCAAGCTGTTAATCATTCAAGCTGCTCGAGGGGCATTCGGCCTGTGGGGCCGGCTGTCGCCTGACCGGTCCAGGCCGATCCGCTCCGTGACGTGACGTGACGTGACGTGCACCATGGTCCGCGGAAGACCGGTGGGGCGGAGGAACGTCGATCACAGAAGGGCGCACCAGGGCGGCCCCATCCCCGTTCCACATGCCGCCCGCGAGGTAGCCGAACGCTTCCCCGACGGGCAGCTGATGCTCGACCTGCGCGGCATGGACGACACCCAGCCCAGCGCGGCCGAGCTGATGCTGCGCGTGTTGAAGGCCCTTGGGGATGACCGACCGCGATCTTGCCGAGGCCGGCCCGCAAGGCATCCGGAGCTGTACCGACAGGCGCTGGCCGAGCGGCGCTGCCTACTGGTGCTGGACAATGCCCGTGACGAATCCCAGGTCCGCTCGCTGCGGGCACCTTCAGGCGCTTGGCGGCCTGGCCCGCGTCGTACTCGGGTCGTCGCATGAGATCACCGCTCGCTCGCGTTCGCCGGAAGCGGCGAATATAACGTGGCAGAGCACATGAAAAACCTTCAATTCCCCTTAAGGAGGGGAAAGTTAGATATGCGCCACTAGGCCCTGGTCGACGGGTCGCGTAATTCGCCTTGTGGTGGATCGTTCCGGTTGACGTGGGGACTTTGCGTGTAGTCGATCTGTCCGGTTGATCACGTGATTCCGAGGGCTGTCAGGGGCCGTGGTGGGTCGCGGGCGGTGCAGCGGCAGGCGGCTGCGATGTTGGTGTGACTGTCCTGGCGGTAGACGCTGATGGCGAGGTTGCGCAGGGTGGCCATCATGTGGGGCAGGCTGCCGGTGCGGATGGTGGAGGCGTCCTCGGCGAAGGTCGTGTCGCGGACGTGGTGGAGCTGGTTCTCGATCTTCCAGTGACCGCGGATCCAGTCCGCGACCCGGGCGCCGGATGCAGCGCCGGGCGGGAGGCTGGTGACGAAGTACAGCCACTCGATTGTGGTTCCGCCGCTGGTCAGGTCCCTGCGCCGGCGCATGACGCGTAGAGCCTGGCGGGCGCCGGGATAGTCGAGGTGCCGGAACGCGGCCGTCTTCAGGTGTCGGACCTCGAGCCGGCCCCGGCCCCGGGTTCGGTCCTTGTGGTCCAGGGCGTTCTCGGTCCACGGCAGTGTTCTCAGCTGCTTGAGCAGGCCGGGGTGGTTGTCCTTGACGACGGCGATGTAGTGGACGCCGCGCTCACGCAGCCAGAGGCCGTTGGCGTGCTGGGTGTGGGCCGCGTCCGCGGTGATGACGGCGTTCTCCAGGTCGAGGCCGTCCAGAAGCGGGACGAACGCGGGTGTCTCGTTGCTCTTCGTGTCGACCTGCCGCTGGGCGAGGACGGTTCCGGTGTGGCCCATCGCGGCCAGCAGCCACACCGCCCCGCCGGCCGCTCGCGAGCCGCGCACCTGTTTCCCGTCGACGGCGATCGCCCGCCACCGGGCCTTTGCTGTGCTCCGGTCGGCGGCTCTGGCCTGCAGGAATGCGCTCACCGCGGCGAGTCGAGCTCGGCGAGTCGTGCCCTGGCCTCGGTGATGCACTGGGGGTCGGCCGCCGTGCCGAGGGCGAGGCACTGGTCGAAGGTCTTGCGGGCTTCGTCGCGGTGCCCGGCGGCCAGTAGGGCGTTGCCGAGATGGGACAGGGCACGGCTTTCCAAGCCATTGTTGCCGCTGTTACGCCCGAGGCCCACGGCCGTGCGGAGATGGGCGGTGGCCTCGGGCCAGTTCTTGAGGTAGGTGTGGGCCCGGCCGATGTTTATCTCCAGGTTCGTGCGGGCGAAATCCGCGATATGCGGTTCGATGCCGTCCCCGGTCTGGTCGAGGAAGGCGAGCGCGCGTAGGTTCTCCGCGAGCGATTCCTCGTGCCGACTCGCCAGGAGAAGGCTGTAGGCGGTACTGGTCATGGCCTGAAGGGTGCCGTGGAGGTCACCGACGGCCTCGAAGAGCCGGACTGCCTCACGGTTGTGGTGTGCCGCCGCGGCGTGGCCGCCGAGCAGACCGATGGCCCAGGCACTGTAGAAGTGGGACCAGCCCTGCTGCGAAAGGTCTCCGGCGCGCTGGGCGGCGGCGAGGGCCTGGGCGGAGCGGTCGAGGCTGTCGCGGTGGCGGCTTTCGCAGAGCAGCAGGGCCCAGGCGTGGTAGTTGAGGTGGGTGGCTTCCAGGAGCGGGTCGCCGAGGGCCTGGGCGCAGTGGGCCGCTGTGCCGAAGACTTCGGGCCAGTGCCCCCAGAAAACCCACTGATCGGAGAACCAGTGGAGGGCTTCGGCGACTTCCACGACGGTGGCGTGGTCGCCCGCGGTCGCGGCGGCGCGCAGGGCGGCGAGCCAGTTGGCGCCCTCGGCCTGGAGCCACCGGCGGGCGTGTTCGGCGGTGGACAGGTCGACGGTGCCCTGCCAGGTGGCGGACGGGGCGCCGTGGTCGGGCTCGTACCAGCGGCCCGCCACGACGGCGGTCTCCAGCAGCCAGCGGTGAAGAGCCGACCGGGCTGCCTCGATGCCCTCGGTGGGTTCTACGTGCAGTCGGTTGCGAGCGTACAGGCGCAGCAGGTCGTGGAGGCGGTAGCGGTCCTGGTGGGTGCCCAGGAGGCCGGTCTCGACGAGCTCTTCGAGGGTGTCCTCGGCGTCGAACACGGGCTGCCCGGCCAGCTGGGCGGCGCCAACGGCACTGACATCGGGACCGTCGACCAGGGAGAGGAGCCGGAACATGCGGGCTGCGGTGGGGGTGAGCTGGCGGTAGGACAGGTCGAAGGCCGCCGACAGGCGCAGGTCGCCGGCGGTCAGGGTGTCCAGGCGGCGCTCCTCGAGGGCGAGGCGGTCGGCGAGGCGGCGTACCGTCCAGCCGGTGCGGGTGGCCAGCCAGTTGCCCGCCACCCGCAGGGCCAGCGGCAGGTGCGCGCAGCGGTGGGCGACCTCGGCGAGCGCGGCCGGGTCGGCGTCCGCGCGTTCCCGCCCGACCAGGGCGGTCAGGAAGGTGGCGGCTTCGGTGGGAGAGAGCTCACCGAGGGAGAGTCGGTGGATGCTCTCCAGGCCGGTGAGCATCCTCCGGCTGGTGATCAGCACCATGGTCCCACCGGCGCCGGGCAGGAGCGGACGGACCTGGGTCTCGTCGCGGGCGTTGTCCAGCACCAGCAGGCAGCGCCGCTCGGCCAGCACCTGCCGGTACAGCTCCGGGTGGCCCTGCGGGCCAGCCTTCGCCAGATCCCGGTCGGCCACTCCCAGCGTCTTCAGCACGCGGAGCATCAGCTCGGCCGGGTCCGGCGGGGTGTCGTCCATGCCCCGCAGTTCGAGCATCAGCTGTCCGTCGGGGAAGCACTCGGTTAGTTCGCGGGCGGCGTGCAGCACCAGGGTCGTCTTGCCCGCTCCCGGCGGTCCGGACACCGCGACCACCACCGGCTGTCCGGTGGGTGTCCGCCCGGCCAGCGACGCGAGCCGTGCCAGCTCCGCCTCCCGGCCGACGAAGTCCTCGATGCCGCGGGGAAAGGCGTGCACGCCTGCCGGACTGTGCCGGGGGTTGCGGCCGGACCGGGCAGCCGCCAGGAACCTCTCCCGCTCCTCCTCACCCAGCCCCAACCCCGCCGCCAGCGCGGCCACCGTTCCCCGCTGGGGGGCCGCCCGCCGTCCCCGCTCCAGATCCCCGATCCCGCGGACACTCACCCCCGACGCCTCCGCCAACGCCTCGATCGTCAGCGACGCCTCCAACCGCCGCCGCCGCAACAAGGCACCGAATCCCGCGCCGTCCACGTCCACCACTCCGAACCCCTCACCCGCGCCACAACCGCTCCGAAGCATGTCTGAACGGGGGCGAAGCACCCAGTGACGAGAAGAATCTTACGGCGACCGATCAGAGTCACCGGCCATGTGGTGCGATAGTCCAGCCGATGGCTGAATGCCTCGGCGAGTGCCGCAGGCACCCCCTCCGGAGTCCAGCGAGGTGGACCAGTGAGCTCCAGTCCCCGGAGGACGCGGATCCGGTGCTCAGGGGACGGCGGTCTGTCATCACCCGATCATCGCGGTGCAGCCGAGTTGTGAAGCGCTCCGGGACCGGTGGAGGCTCTATGCGTTGGCTTCAGCCGCCGGTTGGGGTGGGGGCGACATCCAGATGCAGAGACGCTGCTGAGGACTGCCCGGGACGCAGGCCCCGGTACGGCTCGGACGGGAGCGAGAGGAGTGAACGAAGTGACGGCGCTGTCCACGGATATCCCAGATCCCCTCGTCCGGATCCTTCCACAGCGTCTCCACGCACTGCACAAGCCCGGTGATGAGCGGCGCCACCGTCGGCGCCAGGTCCGGGTAGCGCTGCTGTGGCTTGTGCAGGGCGCAGACGACTTCGGGGACGGGACGCCGTGGCACGGCTGTGGGCAGCTACGGCACCCCCGTGTGACACCGGCGGTTGCTGCTGGTACGACGATTGCACCCACACGGGCGGCGCACTCGCCGAACGCCTCAGAGCGCCTCCAGGGGGCCGTTATCAACGGTGCATGCTCAGCTGTACTGCGCGGCCTGGCCGCCGCTTCCCTCGCCGTCCTGACCCTGACCGTCTCCACTCCCGTCCACGCGGCGGAAACCCTGTCCCTGACCGAGGCGATCGCTGCCGTGCCGGTGGCGGACGAGTCCCGGGAGGGCTACACCCGCGACGCCTTCCGCCACTGGAACTCCGACGACAACCCCACGGACGGCTGCCCCACCCGCAACGAGGTCCTCCTGGACGAGGCCGTCGAGCCGCCGACGGTCGGATCGCGGTGCGCCCTGTCGGGCGGCCTGCGGTTCTCCTGCTACGACCAGGTATGGGTGACGTCGGCATCCGGCCTCGACATCGACCACCTCGTATCCGTAGCCGCGACGATCTGAGTCGATACTTTTGCAGTTCAATACGTCAGCGGCATATCGCCGACAACTGACGGCCGTGAGATGATCACCGCATGAGCTTCCGCGTGCCTGCCCGGCACGTTCGTGACCGTGACCTTCCTTTCGGCAAGGCGCTACCGAGCTCTGAGGGATGCAGTGGGCTGCTACTGCCCGCTCGGCTTCCACGGAACGTGGTCATACCTGAGCACGGCAGGCGACCTCAGGAACCACGAAACGGCACTGCTTCACGCCTTGGAGAAGCTGGAGGCCAGCCGCACGGTATGGCTGAGGGAAATGGAGTCGTTCGCAGATCGTCGCAGAGCCGACAAGGCCCAGCACCAGCGGACTCCGCGCCAGGCGGAGGTTCGCTACCTGCTCGGGTGGAGATGGCCCGGTCCCGAAGGGAAGCAGGCGGTATTCGGCGAGGTCAGGCGGCTCTGGGCCACCCACTACCAATCCCCCTTTCCCGACGTTCCAGCCGGCAGCAAGGGAACCCTGGCCGAGCTGGACACTTGGCTGGCCGGCTGCGTCTCCGCCTACCTCGCGAATAACGGGGATCTTGACATCGGTCGACAGGACGTCATCACGAAGTGCCTTCCGGAGCTGCGTCGGCACGTTGCCGAACTGGGCTGTCCGTGGGTCTTCCCCCAGGCGTTTGCGTACCTCCGCCTCCTGCTGAAGATGACCGAGCTGATCCACCACGACAAAGCCCAAGAGACCGACGGGTGATCCAATCCCCTTGTCGGGGTCAGTCGGTGTCCGTGGCGGCCAGGACGGCCATTCGCCGGGCCCCGGGGGCGACGGAGACCAGCCCTATGTCCCAGGCCACGCGCTCGAACCACTTTGTGGCGGCATCGAAGCTGTACCAGTCGCATGCCTGGGCGTTTCGTTCCACTTCACTGAACGGTACGGCCGTGGACGTTCCGGACAAAGCCGCGACGGAACGCCAGGCGGCCAGTCGTCCGTAAGCGCCGTACTCACCGTTGTTGTACGCACCACCGGTCGATGCCGCTGCGAAAAGCATGCGCCACGCGTGTTCCGCTCGGCAGGAGGAGAGGGCGAGGCGTTTACGCGGACCCACCCCGTTCAGGCACTTCAGTTCCAGCGTCGCCAACAGGTCGGGAATGCGTTCCGTCTCGACCGGCTCAGCCAGGTCGTACGTTCCGGTTTCGCTGCGGCCGTTGGACTCCTCGGCCCAGTTGGCCACCGCTGCAGCAGCGGCCTCGCTGAATTCTTCCGTCGTCGTATCGGCCACTTGCGGCAGGTGTGTGACGCTGCCCAGCGTGACGCCAGGGCCGTCCTGGGGCCCATAAGGCATCGAGAAGCTGCCCCCATCCACTGAGTAACTCGGCAGGAGCGGTGCATCCTCGATCGCCGACAGTTTCAGCGGCAGCCAGGCAAGCGGATGATGACGCCAGTGCGGCGACGTCGCCCACGCCTCGATCGCCGGCGACTCCGCGATCGTGACGCCTCTGAGCACCAGTTCGTGGACGAGGCAGAACCGAAGCTCCTCCGAGGCCGCGGCGCGTGAGCTGCCACCTGCGAAGACGAAGGTCAGCTCGTGTGGTGTCCGGCTCTCGGCGAGCAGTGAAGCCGCGTAGCGAGCCAGCTTCCGATGGCCGGGCGAGGCAGCGGCCACGAGCCGCACCGCCTGCTCGACGTGTTCGGGACCTGGAGCCATGGTCAGCAGGCGGAGAAGGCGGTCGAAGACACTGCGGTACTGCCAGATCTGAGCGGCGGAGGAACCGTATCGGTCGGCCAGGGCAATGCCGAGATCGGCCACGAACTCGGCATCACCCTGGGCAAGCCTGCGCTCGGCCGTGTCCCACACCTCGGTGACCTTCTTCAGGTCGGGCAGTCGCGTCACGATCTCCTGTATCCGGTCGCTCATGCCGCGACCCTAAGGGAGCGTTGATCCGAGGGACACATCCTTTTCCGTGGCCTCAGTCGGCCTCGTAGCGCGCCAACCGCCGACGCAGGTCGAGGTTCTCACCCTGCGCGACTTCCAGGGCCTTGCGAAGCTTCGTCACCTCCTCACAGTGAGCCTCCTGTTGCCGTGTGAGGCGGGCGCTCAGCGCCCTCACCGCGGCAGAGGTCGAGGAGTCGCCCGGTGGATCTGCAGGCGCTGCCGGAACGGGCCCGCCCTTGGCACGGTGTCGCTCGATCTGTGTCCGCAGTTCCGGGCTCCGGTAGAGGAAGTCGGTGCTCACCCCGGCTCGGCGGGCCACTGCGGTGAAGCTGATGGGTTTGCCCGCCTTGGCCAGTCCGTCGAGGGCGGTGCGGGCTCGCTTCTCGGCCTCCTGGGTTCGCGCGCGGGTGGCCATGCGGAGGTGTTCGGGCAGCGGCGTCATGCGGTCGGCTCCTGTTGTGGGGGCGTGGACGGCGGTTCGGGGCGGCCGGCAGTGCCTGCGCCGCATACTGCTCGGAGCTGTCCGTCTTCATGGACGCTGACCTGATCCAGGGCGACCAGGACCTTGGTCAGGGCGCGGGTTTCTGCGAGGCGGCCGGCAAGCCAGATGTTGTCCTCGCCCATCGGTTCGCCGTGGCGGGCGGTGAACTGCGTCTGGCGGCGGGCGATCAGTGCTTCGGTCTCGCTGAGCTGGTGTTGGAGTTCATCGCGGTGGCTGGCGTCGGTGACGAACTTGTCGCAGGTCAGGCAGGTGTTGCCCTTGGAGCAGACCTGCCGGGGTGGCAGCATGCACCAGCCGTTGGGAAGTACGCGGTCCGCGCGCTGGTCGAGGTGGAGAAGGTCGTAGAGGTCGCTCGGGTTCACCTCGGTGGTCCGGCCGTCAGCCGTGACCTTCTTGTAGCGGAGGAATTCACGCTCGGCCGTGACGGCCAGGGTCTTGGCGTAATGCATGGTCATGGCCGGGGTGACGTGTCCCAGATAGCGCATGACGACGTGGATCGGGACTCCGGCGTTGATCAGGTCGGTCGCCCGTGTGTGCCGGAAGGTGTGGGTCCTGGAGATCTTGACGGGGCGGCCGACGCTGTCGGTGATCGCCAGTTTCTCAGTCAGCGCGCCAAGTCTGCTGTGGAAGGTCGCCGAGGCATACGGCCTCTTCCCGAGCCGGTTGTTCTTGGTCTGCAGGAAGAGGTAGCGCGGTTTTGTGCCCGCTGGAGCACCCTGGGCTGCAAGGAATTCGCAGGCCCACTCCTGCTGGCGGCAGATGATGTCGACGATTTCCTGGTCGACCGGGATGGTCGGCGGATCACCGCCGGTGATCTTTGTCTGCTGATACACGAGCCGGGCCACGAAACCGTCCGGCTCGCTGTTCTGCCGCGTGCCTGTCGTCACGAGCGGCAGCAAGGGGTCGAAGTCCATCATCAGGACCTCGTTCATGCGCCGCCCCGTACGGACCAGCAGCATGAGCGCGTGGAACGCCTGCCTGTCGTCCAGGCCGCCCTCGTGCTTGGGGGCCGCGAGCAGTCCGGAGCCTGCGGTGATCTTGCTGACCACCTCCTCCTCCAGAACCATGTCGTCCGGGAGTTGGTTGGTGAGCCGCGGCTTGTCCTCCAGCCGGAACAGCACGGTGTGCTGGAGACCGAGCCTCGTCCATCGCGCGTCGCCGAGCACGGAGGCGGCCTCGGCACTGTTGTCGTACATCCAGCGGTAGAACGCCTCAATGGTCACCAGCGGGCCCCGACGGCTGTTCTTTGCGAGCTTGCCGCCCTTGTTCGGCCCGGTCATCACGGTGTGACTGTTGAGCGAGTCCACGAATCCGCGCGGCCACGGCCGCAGCTGCCCAGGGGATTCCACCAGCTGAGGGACGGCACACCCGGCCTGGTCGATGTACCACTGGAACCACTTCAGGTGGTCCAACCGGCTCTTCACCGACGACCAGACGTAGCGCTCCGTCGAAAGCTGGGCCGACAGCCACCATTTCGCGGCCTCGCGGAGCCAGTCCGAGGTCAACTGACTGAAGTTGGCGACCGCACGGCCGTGTGGCTCGTGTTCCCTCTGCGGGACACGCCGGTCCGGGGCCGGGTTCCAGACGTTCAGACGCCACCAATCGCCATCGTGGTAGGCGTGAGCGAGACAGTCCTGGAGGTGCTTCACGCCGTTCTCGACCCACGCCGGCAGATAGGCGTTGACCGAGGCATTCATACGCATCAACGCCCCGCGGACCTCTCGCCCCCACTCCTCGTGTGTCAACGCCGTGAGCGATTTCGCCGCCCTCGCAGCCTGGCTGCCGTGCTCGACCGCAAGAACGAGCCCACGACGCAGCTCTCCCATCCGTGTGGTGTTGACGGCGTATCCGTCGGCGACCTGTTGGTGCACGCACCACGCCAGCTCCCACAGCATGGGCTCCTGCAGCCCCCGCAGGCTCAGCGACTGGGTGAACCAGCCGCGCTTCTTGTCGGTCGTCCGCGTACTGAACGCCTGAAGGTAGTCCGTGGGCATGTTGGTCGAGTCGAAATGGTCCTGCCTGTGCTCCTCCGGCAGGCTGTCCCACAACCGTCTCGCCTTCTCCTCGCTGAACAGACTCGCCACGGACAGGCGCGGATCACGTTTCTCCCGCCGTTTGCGTTCCGGCGCGCGTGCGGCCGGGACCGTCGCTGCGTCGGCTACGGCAGGGACAGGCTGCTCAGCCCTCATGGCGGCTCCCCCAGGCTTGCGTGATCTTCTGCCAGTCCGCACACGCACGCAGCTCGGCGTCCTCGGTCACGTGGGCGTACGTGTTGATCGTGGTCTGGATGTCGGCGTGGCCGAGCCTCCGGCTGACCACGTGCATGGGCACGCCCGACAGCAGCAGGGCTGTGGCGTGGGTGTGTCGGTACCAGTGCGGTGTCATGTCCTGCGGCAGGCCGGGTACGTGCTGCTTCCGTGCGGCCAGGTGCTTGTAGACGCTCTCCGCCCTGAGCGGCGCGAACCGGCGTCCGCGGTGCAGGTTGCAGAAGATGTACGCGTCGTCCCAGTCGTCCAGATCGACATCGGCGCCTGCCTCGCACAGCGCCCAGACCCAGTCCCCGTAAAGGCGGTCCAGGGCGGAGCCGATGAAGACGCGTCGGTGGCCGCTCTTGGCCCGCAGGCCGTACGGATGGTCTTCACGGTGGACGACCTCGACCTGCGCGGTCGTACCCGTGCCGGTCTTCCAGTCGCGGTGCCGCAGGCCAAGGGCCTCGCCGAGCCGCAGGCCGGTCTCCTCCAGCAGGGTCCACAACAGGCGGTATCGCAGTTCACCCGACCAGACCGCGCCCGCCGAGTCCCAGGTCGCCTCCGCCTCGCGGATCGCTGCCATCTGATCAGGCAGCAGCACCGGCACCGGTTTCGCACGTACACGGATCTTGACCACGCTCGAACGCCGTCCGGTCCTGCGCGCCACGTGCTCCAGGAACGGCAGGTAGCTTCCCGGCCGGGCCCGCACCGTCTCGTACAGCCGTCCCGCGACCTCGACCCCGCGAGCCGCGTGGTAGCGGTAGAAGCCCAGGACCGCGCGAGCCCGGCTCGCCACGGTCGCATCGGCCGCCTTCGTGCCCTCACGGATCGGCACCACATCCTCAGCCACGCTTCCGCGACGCAACTGCCCGACAAAAGTGTCGAGTTCAGTAACTCCGATCGCATCCCACGCCTGCGTCCGCCGCTCCAGAAACGTTCACCACAAGGCGAGGCCTCGCGCGTAGCTCTTGAGGGTGTTGGGGGAGCAGTCCCTCGATCTCAGGTACTCCAGGTACTGCTCAACCGGCTCCGCGACACGGTAGTCCTCGCCGACGACCGTCCACGTCACGCCTTCGTCCATGACCACCCGTTGCGTACTCGCCACCGGCGCCCCCTCTGTCGTCGCTGTCAGCGGCATCTCATCGCTGCACCGGATAACGCACCGCTCACAGAAAGGACGCGGTTCACCACTCCACGCCACGGACGTCAGCGGCACCACAGACAGGGTGCGGATAACACATGGTGCCGCTCGCGGAGAGCTGGGACAGCGGCGCCTCCGTCTGTTCGGCGCAGCGCCGTGAGCCATACGCCAACGACCGGGCGCAGCGGCCAGTCTGGTCGCGGTCACTGCGCGGTCGAGCCGGTCCAAGGCCGATCAGGAACCTGCCCAGTGGCTGCCGCCCGCGGGCGAGGTGCGCTGCCGGCACGTCGCCGAGTGGGTGGGCACGAAGCTGCGCTGGGCGCTGTCGGCGGACGATACCGAAGCGGCGGCCCTGGCTGAGGTGGCGGCCGGATGCCCGGAGCGACTACGTCCAGGACATCACCGTCACTGCGAGGGACGGTCTGCCGGGGACGCTGCGTGCGTTCGTCGGTGACTACCGGGGGAGCAAGGCGAACGTCTCGCGGTGGCGGTTCGTCGTCAACCAGGAGATCAGGGCGTACCTGAGGCTGGCCGTCTGCGGCGGTCTCGACCGCGGTGGCCGGGTCATCGAGAATCACTGCGTGCTGATCCCCTGAAGCCCGCACGGGCCCCTCGTCGCACCACGGGCCCCGAGGGGATCTGCCATGACGTCCCCGGGCCCGCTGTATGGAGTTGCTCCGTCAAACGAAGCCACGATCGCGGCATTACGCGGGGACCGCTGCACCTCCTGCGCCCCGGCGATCGTCCACGCCGCCCTGCGCGACGAGAGGCAGCAGGGAACTGTCCAGCCAGTCGACGTCGAGGTGGTAGCCCTGACCGAGACGGCGGCCGCCTGCCCGGACCACCACGTCACCTACGAACCGGCCGCACCAGGACTGAGGCCGCTCATCGACCCACTTGCTTCGTCTGTGAACTCGGTAAGGAGGGTGGGGACCGCGCGGGCGATCCTTGATCACCGGAATGTAGGTTCTGGCCATGACTGATGACTGGCGGACGGATCGGATCGGGACTGCGCTCAGAGGTGAGAACCCGACCGTCTTGCGGCGGTTGACGGCGGGGTTCGCGGTGATCGGTGACGTTCAGTTCCTGCCGGGCTACTCGGTGCTGCTCGTGGATGAACCGGGTGTGCAGCGGTTGTCGGATCTGCCCAGGTCGAAGCGGCTGTCGTTCCTGTCTGACATGGACCAGCTCGGTGAAGCGGTGGAACGTGCCTGTCAGCGGCTGGATCCGGCCTTCCGGCGGGTCAACCTGGAGATCCTGGGCAATACGGACCCGTTCTTGCATGCGCATGTCTGGCCGCGATTCGAGTGGGAGCCGGCCGATGTGGTGGGCAAACCTGTGTGGCACTATTCGCGTGACCAGTGGACCGACGAGGAGTTCAGGCTCGGTCCCCGGCATGACGTGCTGCGGGACGCGATCGGCGGCGAACTGGACCAGCTTCGCTCGGCGGCCTGACGTGCGGAGCAGCGGGACGCTGGTAGGCAGGTCAGGCGGCAGCCACTGAGGCATGGATCCGGTTGACGGCACGCAGGATCTCGTCTCGGTTCTTCGCTCGCTTGATCCACGTCGGAAGGTAGGTCACTAACGTCTCCTTCTGTCCGGTGCCGTGCCAGGGTGCTCGTTCCCGCAGCGAGGCCTGAACGAGACGGCGAATGAAGCCGAGGTGCTCGAGGTTGTACGCCCACAACCACCCGTGCCGGGTTGAGGTCTGAAGCCACAATGGCCTGCCAAAGTACGGGTCCGTCGCTGGTTGCGCTGTGCTGGTAGGGAGTACGGCAACACGCCCGCTCCACTGCCGTGACAGTCCACAGCCACGGCAGACCAGGCGTCGCGGCCTGAACAGGATCCGGCCTCCGCAACCGGAGGCCTCGGGCGCTGGAACAATGTGAGCGGCCTTCTCGCAACCTGAGCAGCGTACGAGGATCAAATCGATGAAGTCGTACTCGGTGCTGCACGGATCCCGGAAACGGTCACAGGGCGATGCCATGCGGTGAGTATGCAACTACCGCTCAGGACAGTGCACCCCCGATTCGGCGGTGCGCCCTGTCGGGGCCCCGGCAGGGTCTTGGAGAAGTGATCTTGTGTCCGGGTTCGTCAGGTCAGTCCGAGGGCGGTGAGGGGCCGCAGGGGGTTTCGGGCGGTGTGGCGGAGGGCGGCGGCGATGTTGGTGTGGCCGTCCTGGCGGTGGACGCCGATGGCGAGGTTGCGCAGGCCGGCCATGACGCGGGGCAGGTGGCGGGTGCGGATCTTTGAGGCGTCCTCGTGGGAGGTGCGGTCGCGGACGTGGTGGAGCTGGTTCTCGATGCGCCAGTGGCCGCGGATCCAGGCCGCGAGCTGGCTGCCGGTGGCCGCGCCGGGCGGCAGGCTCGTGACCAGGTGGATCCGCTCGATCGTCTGCTTGCCCGTGCCCAGGTCCCGTCTCCAGCACACGACTTGGAGGGCCTGGCGGGCGTGGGGATAGTCGTGGTGGGCGAAGGCGGCGGTCTTCAGGCGGCGGATCTCGTCGCGGTGGTGGGCCCGGGTGCGCTCGATGTGGTCCAGGCGGATGTCGCGCCAGGGAAGTCGGCGGACCCGCTCGTGGAGTCCGGGGTGGTTACGCTTTGCGACGGCCAGGTAGTGGGTTCCGCGTTTGTGCAGGTAGGCGGCGTGGTCGTGCTGGGTGTGCAGGGTGTCCGCCGTGATGACGGCACCGGTCAGGTCGAGGCCGTCCAGGAGCGGGGCGAAGGCCGGGATCTCGTTGCTCTTCCCGTCGATCTGTCGTTGGGTGAGGACCTGGCCGCTGTGGGTCATGGCGGCGATCAGGGCGGTGGCCGGCTGTTTTGTGGTGCGGGAGCCGCGGAGTGTCTTGCCGTCGACGGCGATGACCTTTCGTCCCGGGGCCGGGGCCTTGCGTTTCTGGAGGAAGTCGCCGATGGCGCGGTCGAGGGCGTCGCCGTCCGCGGCGGCCAGGGCGAGGTGGACGGTCGTGGCGTGGGGCGGGCGGATCAGGCCGGTCAGCGGGTCGGGCCGGAAACCGAGCGGGGCCAGGACGCGCTGCGGGGCGTCGGCGACCCACTCGCCGATCGCCGTGACCGAGGCGGCACCGGCCAGGACGGCGGCGGCCGCAGCGGTGAGCAGGGCCGCCCATGGGTGACGGATGCCGCGACGGGCCCGCGGGTCAGGCACCGTGGCCAGATGACTCCGCAGGTCAGCGGCTGTCTCCAGCAAGGCTGGGCCGGACGTCCCCCAGTTGCCGGAGGCATGACGGCATGCGGGAAGATGGGCGCGCAGACATGGACTCGCTCGGTGCTCATACGGACTCGACACCCACATGATCACCAGCGGCCATGCCTGCTCTGCGTCCAGGGTCGCCGCGGGCAGGAGCCGACAATTCGTCATATCCGTTGCTCAGCAGGCGAACCGCCCACCTCGAGACTTCTCAAAGACCCTGGGAGGCTGACCCCCATCGAATTCGAGACCGTCATGTCCACGCCGACCCTCCAGGCCGCGTGACCGAACCTGTCACCCGAATTTGCATCAGACCTCGCCGGTCCAACTTGCCTCGGTAACGACTTCGGGGCGTGTCGCAGGCCAACACGCCCCGAAGCGATTACGGGCAGTCCGTGCGCGGGGTGCCTACTGCCAGGGGCGCTCTTCTCCATCGCGCCGGATGTGGAAGGCGAGCCAGCGGTGACACCGTCCACACTCAGACCACTCTGCGACCTTGAAGTCGTCGTCGCAGGTGACGACGAGCTCAGTGTAGGTCAAGCGCGAGGTGTTCTCCCCGCACTGCGGGCATGCCGCTACGAGATCGCGCGATGTCATCGCTGCCCCCTCTCGCCGGGCCGTACACCGATCAGGAGGCAGGTGACAGCCGGGAGCAGCCACTCCTCCTGGAGGACGGCCGTCTGGGCCGAGGGGGACATCACCAGCACGACGCCCAGCACCAGCGTGGCCACGAAGGCCACGCTCATACACGGCAGGTCTATCCTGAAGTTGACGAGCATGAGGGTCTCCTTGTGTTTGAGCAGAAGGCCGCTCCCTGCTTCCGCCCAGAAGCACCAGGGGGCGGCCTTGGCTTTTGTCGTAAGGCCTCACGAAGCGGGCCTACAGTGCAGTGGTTCGACAAGTCACATGGGTGGTGACTGACGTTTTCTCAGTGAAATGACCACGTGGTGGCTGAGGCGCCAGATTGTGGGCGGGTCGGTCGTGGGAACCTCGGCCGTAGACAGGCGTGAAGC
>NZ_JBIWJA010000036.1:0-77081 GCF_044764905.1 Streptomyces sp. NPDC093586
CCGAGGACGGCGGCGGTGGTGAAGGCCACCGACAGGCCGGAGGCGTCGGCGATCTGCTGCCAGGAGAGGTTCTTGACGGTCTTGGCCTCCACGGCATCAGCGGCCGAGTCGTCGCGGGGCCCCGGGCCGCCAAGTCCCGTAAGCCGTACAGAGGTTCAATCTTTACAGCCGCCTCCGGAGCCCCCGGGTCCTCCGATCCCACGAATGACCAGAGCGGACCCGCCTCTTGGAGGCAGGACAACCTCTGGTGATCCGAGTCGAGGATTCATCTGCGTGGACGAGAAGTCGCAGACCGACGTGTCGGCGAGTGTCGCGTGCGGCACGACGAGTGCGGCGTGGAGTCCTGGAGCACCGCCGGTCCGTCCGCGGCAGGGGCCGGCCGCAGCAAGGACTCGCGGTGGGCCCGGGCCACGGCCGCCATCTCGTCGAGGGCGTCCCGGGCCCGCAGGAGCTCGTCGATCTGCGCCGTGATCCGCTCGCGTTCGCGGGCCAACCGCTCCAGTGCCGCGTCGGAGTTGCGCGTGCTCGGGGAGTCGGTGCACGGCAGGAGTTCGGCGATGGTGCGGCTGGAGAGGTCGGCCGCATACAGCCCCTGGACGAGGCGGACGCGGTCCACGTCCTGCTCCGTGTACTGCCGCTGTCCGCCCGGCGTGCGGGTGCTGGTGAGCAGTCCCTGCTGCTCGTAGTAGCGCAACGACCGCACACTCACCCCGGCACGTGCCGCGAGCTCCCCGATCCGCACGACTGTCTCCCCTGGTGATCCACAGCACCGCGGCTCCTGTGACGCGCCCCACACGGATTCGCGGTGTTCTCCGGTTGCATCTGACACGGATGTCAGGTCTTAGCGTACTCGTGTGCTCCGGCCGACGGAGCACACGAGCACATGAGGAGAATCGACATGCCCTCCCTGTTCAGCAGTTACCGCCTCGGCGGGCTCACTTTGCCCAACCGGACCGTCATGGCCCCCATGAGCCGCGTCCGGGCCGCCGACGGCGGCCTGGCCACCCCCTCGATGGCCACCTACTACGCGCAGCGTGCCACGGCCGGCCTGATCGTCACGGAGGGCGTCCAGCCCAGCCTCGTCGGGCAGTCCAACCCGGGCACGCCCGGCCTGTACACCGACGAACAGACGGATTCCTGGCGGCAGGTGACCGACGCCGTCCACGCCAACGGCGGACGCGTCTTCGCCCAGATCATGCACGGCGGCCGGGTCTCGCACCACGAGACCACGGGCCTGCAGCCGGTCGGCCCGTCGGCCGTGCCCGCCCCGGGCAGCGTGTTCACCCCGAGCGGTCCGCAGCCGATACCCGTGCCGCGGGCCCTGGAGACCGACGAGGTCCCCGAGCACGTCCTCTCCTTCGCGCTCGCCGCCCGCCGCGCCGTCGACGCGGGCTTCGACGGGGTCGAACTGCACGGCGCCACCGGCTACCTGATCTCCCAGTTCCTGTCGTCCAACGCCAACCTGCGCAACGACCGCTACGGCGGCTCGATCACCAACCGGATCCGCTTCGCCGTCGAGGCCGCCGCCGCCACCGTCGAGGCCGTGGGCGCCGCCCGTACGGGCATCCGCCTGTCGCCCGGGGGCGGTATCTGGGGGGTGACCGAGGACGACGCGGCCGAGCTGAACATCGCCCTTCTGACGGAGCTGGCCCGCCTCGACCTCGCCTACGTGCACCTGGAGGCCACCACCGACGAGGAAACCCTTCTCCGACTGCGCAAGACCTGGCCGGGCACCCTCATCATGAACCCCACCCTGCCCGGCGGCCCGAAGCAGACCGGGCGGGCGGAGGCCGACCACTGGCTGGACCTGGGCGCCGACCTGATCTCCTTCGGCCGCGGCTTCCTCGCCAACCCCGACCTGGTCGAACGCCTGCGCTCGAACCTGCCCGTCGCGCCCGCCGACGAGAACACCTTCTACCAGGGGGGCGACGCCGGGTACATCACCTACCCGACGTACCAGCACACGGCCTGAGCGTGTCACCGCGGGCGACGGAGGCGGCCCGGCTTCGCCCGCCCGGGCGCGGCCGGTGACGCCGGGCCGTCCGCGCCTGTCGGAGCGACGGCCCGTTCCACGCCGGAGCGCGACGCCACCGCCTCCGCCCGTCCGCCCGTCCGCCCGTCCGCCCGTCCGCCCGTCCGCCCGTCCGCCCGTCCGCCACCGAACTGCTCCCCAACGGTGAGGACATGCGCCACCACGACATCCCGCCCGGGCTTCTCACCGGCCCGTTCGAAGGAGCCCACGCCCCGTCCGGGCACGGTTCCGCGAGCGAGGACACCACACCCGCCCCCGCCGGCGCCGACAGCCGCCGGCGGGAGCGGTGGCGAGGGCCCCTCCGGACTCGGGGCCCTGAAGTTACCTGTGCGTTCCGCACGTCGGAGAGGTGACAGCGGTGACTGTCCCGGGTGCGGCGGTGCGTGGCAGCGTCTTCTTCGGCACCGACCGGTGGAGGGAGAGGGCGTGAACAAGGGCTACGCCGTGTACTGCGACGCGGACCCGCACTTCTACGACGCGCCGCACCGCACGGCCCCCGGCACCGCGGCGGCCGGTACCCGGTACGCGGCGGCCACCGAACCCGTCCCGGCCGGATGGCAGCGTGGTGAGAGCGGCGACTGGCTGGCGCTGCGGCCGCTGGACGCCGAACTGCCGGCACAGGGCTGGAAGATCCACGTCTCCGCCTGTCTGGACAACGCCGAGTCCGTGCTGGAGCGCGTACGGCGGTACTGCTTCGACCACGGTGTCGCCTTCAAGTTCGTCCCGAGCCGCTATCTGCTCCACCAGCGCAACGCCAAGTACGCCGACCGGGCGGGCAGCGGCAAGTTCATCACCGTGTACCCGGCGGACGAGGAGCGGTTCGAGCGCCTCGCGGGCGAGCTGAGCGACCTGCTGGCCGGCGAGCCAGGACCGCACATCCTGAGCGACCTCCGGCTCGGCGACGGCCCGGTGCACGTGCGCTACGGCAGCTTCACCCGGCGCAACTGCTACGACGAGGACGGCGAGCTGCGGCCGGCGGTCGCGGACCCCGACGGGGTGCTCGTCCCGGACCCGCGCGGCCCGGTGTTCCGGGTGCCCGAGTGGGTGAGCGTGCCGGAGTTCCTGCGGCCCCACCTCGAGGCGCGGGCCACGGTGACGCTGACCGGCATCCCCTACGCCGTCGAGTCGGCGCTGCACTTCTCCAACGGCGGCGGCGTCTACCGGGCGCGGGACACGCGCACCGGCGAGCTCGTGGTCCTCAAGGAGGCCCGTCCGCACGCGGGGCTGGCGGCCGACGGGGCGGACGCGGTGACGCGGCTGGAGCGCGAGCGCCGGGCCCTGGAGATGCTGTCCGGTCTGGACTGCACCCCCGAGGTGCGGGACACGTTCACCGTCGGGGAGCACCACTTCCTGGTCCTGGAGCACCTGGACGGCAAGCCGCTCAACACCTTCTTCGCCCGACGTCATCCCCTCATCGAGGCCGACCCCGGCGAGGAGCGGCTCGCCGAGTACACCGCGTGGGCCCTCGACGTCCACGCCCAGGTCGAGCGGGCCGTCACGCAGGTGCACGAGCGGGGCGTGGTCTTCAACGACCTGCACCTGTTCAACATCATGATCCGCGACGACGGGCGAGTGGCCCTGCTGGACTTCGAGGCCGCCCACCACGTCGACGAACCGGGCCGGCAGACCGTCGCCCATCCCGGGTTCGTGGCGCCGCCCGGTAGGCGGGGCCCGGCCGTGGACCGGTACGCGCTGGCCTGTCTGCGGCTGGCCCTGTTCCTGCCCCTGACCAGCCTGCTGGCGCTGGACCGGAGCAAGGCGGAACATCTCGCCGAGGTGGTGGCGCGGCAGTTCCCGGTGCCGCGGGCGTTCCTGGACGCGGCGGTCGCCGAGATCACCGGTGAGCCGGCCCGTTCGGCGGCGCGCCGGAGCGACAACGGCTTCGTCCCGGTGGAACCGGGCGACTGGCCCCGCAGCCGGGACTCGATGGCGGCGGCCATCCGCGCGTCGGCGACCCCGTCGCGCGACGACCGTCTGTTCCCCGGCGACGTCGCCCAGTTCGCCACCGCCGGCGGGGGCCTGTCGTTCGGCCACGGGGCGGCCGGCGTGCTCTACGCCCTCGCCGAGAGCGGGGCGGGACGCGACGAGGGCGGGGAGCAGTGGCTGCTGGAGCGGACGAAGGAGCCGCCGTCGGGCATGCCGCTGGGTTTCCACGACGGGATCGCGGGGACCGCTTGGACGCTGGACCGCCTCGGGCACCGGGCCAGGGCGCTCGACCTGACCGCGACCCTCCTCGAGCACCCCCTCGACGGGCTCGCCCCGGACCTGCACAGCGGCACGGCCGGCATCGGCCTGGCGCTGGACTCCCTGGCCGCCTCCACCGGGGACACGGCCCTGCGCGCCGCCGCCCTGCGGTGCGCCGAGCTGAGCGCCCGGAGCACACCGGCCGGCGCACCGGACCGGGGGTCCGGCCGCCGGGCCCGTGCCGGTCTGCTGCACGGCGCGACGGGCAGCGCCCTGCTGTTCCTGCGCCTGTACGAACGCACCGGGGACACCGCCCTGCTGGACCTCGCCGGTGACGCGCTGCGCCGGGACCTCGCGCGCTGCGTCCGTGGTGCGGGCGGCGCCCTCCAGGTGGACGAGGGCTGGCGCACCATGCCGTACCTGGGGGCCGGCAGCGTGGGCATCGGCATGGTGCTCGACGACTACCTGGCGCACCGCGCCGACGAGGAGTTCGAGCGGGCGCGGAGCGAGATCGTGCGCGCGGCGCAGGCCATGTTCTACGCCCAGCCCGGGCTCTACCGGGGTGTCGCCGGCATGGTGCTGTACCTGGGCCGGACGACGGCGCCCGGCCCGGGCACCGGACCGGAGGCCGTCCGGCGCCAGATCGACGCGCTGGCCTGGCACGCCATGTCCTACCGCGGCCTGCTCGCCTTCCCCGGCGAGCAGATGATGCGCCTGTCGATGGACCTGTCCACCGGGACGGCCGGCTGTCTGCTGGCCCTCGCGTCCGTGTGCGGCGACCGGCCCGCCGGTCTGCCGTTCCTCCCCCCGCCGCGGCCCGAGCCGCGGCCCACGAGCCGGCCCCACCAGGGGCCGTGAAGAAACACCCGTTGTCCGTACGAAGGGATGAGCACATGAACCTGTTCGACCTGCAGTCGATGGAGACCCCGAAGGAAGAGGCCATGGGGGACGTCGAGACCGGCAGCCGCGCCAGCCTCCTGCTCTGCGGCGACAGCAGCCTCAGCATCACGACCTGTAACTGACGTCCGAGGCGGCCCGTCGCGGTCACCGCGGCGGGCCGCACGGTCCGGTACCGGCGTCCCGGCCTCACCGCCGGGGCGCCGGTGCCGTGTCCCGCCGCCGCGTGCGGCGCCGACCTGGAGGAGGGGGCGGACGGTGGACACCACCCCGGCCCGGCGACGACGGAAGCGTCCGGTGCCCGGCGCGGATCCCGGCCGTGCGCCCGAACTGCTGGTGCTGGTCTGCTCGGTGGCCGCGGCGGCCGCTGCGGTCGCGCAGCCCCTGGTCCTCGGCCGGGCGCTGGACCTGCTGCTGTACGACGGGAGCGCCGGTCCCTGGCTCGCGGCGAGCGTGGTCCTGCTCGTCGGCGAGGTGCTCCTCGACGGCCTGACCGCGCTGCTCACCGGCCGGTGCACCGCCGGCTGGACGGCGTCGATCCGCTCCCACGCCCTCACCGGCCTGCTGCGCGCCGTACCGGAGGCGACGCGTCCGTACTCCGCGGGAGACGTCGCGACGCGGCTCACCCTCAACGCCTCCGACGCGGGTGGCGCACCGGCGGCCCGGGCCGCGCTGGCCGCCTCGCTGATCACCCCGGCCGGCGCGCTCGTCGCGCTGGCCTTCGTCGACGTGTGGGTCGCCGGGTGCGTCCTGGCCGGACTGCCCGCCCTGGCGCTGGTGCTGCGGGTCTTCGCACGCGACACGGGGGCCTCGGTGCGCGCCTACCAGCGTGTGCAGTCGGACATCGCGGGCCGGCTGCTGGAGGCCCTGGAGGGCGTGGAGACCATCGCCGCCGCCGGGACGGCGGACCGCGAACGCGAGCGGGTGCTCCGGCCGTTGGCGCGGCTCGGCGCGTTGGGCGAGCGCATGTGGGCCCTGCACGGGCGGGCGCTGGCCACCGGCGGTGTCCTCGTCCCGCTGCTGACGCTGGCGGCCACGGCCGTCGGCGGGCTCCGGCTGGGCGCGGGCGCCCTGAGCGTCGGCGAGCTGCTGGCCGTGTGCCGCTACGCGCAGCTGGCCGCCGGCTTCGGCAGTGCGGCCACGCTGCTCGGCGGGCTGGTCCGGGGCCGGACGGCGCGGGAGCGCACCACGACCCTGGAGCGGCTGCCCGCCCTGCCCCACGGCGACCGGACCCTGCCCCCCGGCGGCCCGGGCGTCCTCGCGCTGCGCGGCGTACGCGTCCTGCGGGAGGGGACGGAGGTGCTGCGGGCGGACGACGTGGTGGTGCCCGGTGGGGCGACGGCCGCGGTCGTGGGCCGCAGCGGCGCCGGCAAGTCCGTCCTGGCCGCCGTGGCGGGCCGGCTGATCGACCCCGACGAGGGAGAGGTCCTGCTGGACGGGGCCCCGCTGCGCTCCCTGACCCGTGCGAGCCTGCGCACCGAGGTCGGTTTCGCCTTCGCGCGTCCGGTGCTCGGTGACGGCACCGTGGCCGAGGCGGTCGCGGCCGGGGTACGCCCCGCGACGGAGCACCGGGTGCGGGAGGCGGTCCGCGTCGCGGGCGCCGACGCCTTCGTACGCCGGCTGCCGCGGACGTACGACACCCCGCTCGCCGACGTCCCGCTGTCCGGCGGGGAGTACCAACGCCTGGGGCTGGCCCGGGCGTTCGCCCACGCGGGCCGGCTGCTCGTGATGGACGACGCGACCTCCAGCCTCGACACCGCCACCGAGCACGCCGTGGACCGGGCGGTGCGCCACGCGCTCGAGGGCACCACCCGCCTGGTCGTGGCGCACCGCCCGTCGGTCGCGGCGCGGGCGGACCTGGTGATCTGGCTGGAGGACGGACGGGTGCGGGCGGTCGGCCCCCATCGGCGGCTCTGGGAACGGGCCGCCTACCGGGCGGTGTTCGCCACCGGCACGGACCCCGGTGCCACCGGCGCGGATCCCGTCGCCGGCGAGGCGGAGGCCGGGCCCGCGGGCGTCCGGGCCACCTCCCTGCACGGCGAGGTGCGGTCGTGACCGCCGCCGACGGCAGCCGGACGGTGTGGTCCGGCCGGGAACCCGGCCCGCTGCGCCGGGTCTGGCCGCACGCCCGGCACTTCCTGGCCGGGCGCAAGGGCGTCCTCGCACGGCTCGGGGCGTGGTCGGTGGCCGAGTCGGCGCAGACCTTCCTGGTCGGGTACGGCGTCGCCCGGGCCGTCGACCGGGGCTTCCTGGCCGGTGACACGGCCGCGGGGCTCGGCTGGCTCGCGGTCGCCGCCGTCGCCGTGCTGCTCGGGGCGCCCGTGGTCAGGGGAGTCTTCGCCCAACTGGCCGGCCTGACCGAGCCGTTGCGGGACCGTCTGGTGCGGCGGGCGGTCGTGCGGTCCATGGCGGACGCGCAGACCCGCCCCGGTGGCCGGGACCGTGCCGCCGTCTCGCGGCTCACGAACCAGGTCGAGATCGTGCGGGACAGCTTCGCCGGGCTCGTGCTGACCCTGCGCTCGTTCGTCTTCACCGCCGCGGGCGCGCTGCTCGGACTGTTCTCGCTGGATCCGGCGCTGCTGGTGGTGGTCGTACCGCCCCTCGCCGGGGGCCTGGCGCTGTTCCTGGTCACGCTGCGGCCCATGGCGGCGGCGCAGCGGCGGGCCCTGGCCGCCGACGAGGCGCTGGGCGACCACGCGGCGCGGACCCGGGGAGCGCTGCGCGACATCACCGCCTGCGGCACGCAGGAGGAGGTGGCGCACCGCGGTGAACGACTCGTCGCGGAGGCCGCCGCCGCCGCGCGCGTCCTCGCCCGCTGGGCCGCGGTGCGCACGCTGGCCCTCGGTGTCGCGGGCCAACTGCCGGTCCTGCTCCTGCTGGTGTGCGTGCCGTGGCTGCGCGGCAAGGGGGTCACCACCGGTGCGCTGCTGGGCGCCTTCACCTACCTCGCCCAGGCCCTGCTGCCCGCCCTGCACACCCTCATGACGGCGATCGGCGCGGCGGGGACGCGGTTGCTCGTGGTCCTGGACCGCTTCACCGGCACGGGACCGCGTGCGCCCCTGACCGGCACGGCGCCGGCCACGCCCACCCCGGACGCGGACCGGCGGACGGGGTCACCGGCACCCGCCGTGGAACTGCGGTCGGTGACGCTGTCCTACGGGGCGCGGGCGGAGCCGGTCCTCGACGGGCTCGACCTGCGCGTCGAGGACGGCGAGCACCTGGCCGTCGTCGGCCCCAGCGGCATCGGCAAGTCGACCCTCACCCGCCTGGTCGCCGGGACACTGGCTCCGAGCGGCGGTGTGGTCGAGGTGGCCGGCCGTGCGGTCACCGGCCGCGACCCGGCCGAACTCTCCGCCCTGCGCGTCCTGCTGCCCCAGCAGGCGTACGTCTTCACCGCGACGGTGCGGGACAACCTCACCTATCTGCGCCCGGACGCCTCCGAGGCCGGCATCCGGGCCGCCGTGCGCGAGCTCGGTGCCGACGCCCTCGTCGAGCGCCTGGGCGGGCTCGACGCGCCGCTCGCTCCGGGCGACCTCTCCGAAGGCGAGCGCCAACTGCTCGTGCTGGTACGGGCGTACCTGTCCACGGCTCGGCTGCTCCTGCTCGACGAGGCGACCTGTCACCTCGATCCGGCCGCCGAGGCACGGGCCGAGGAGGCTCTCGCCCGGCGTCCGGGGGCGCTGGTCGTGGTGGCCCACCGCATGTCGTCGGCGCTGCGGGCCGACCGCGTCCTCGTACTGGACGGTGTCGGTGCGGCCTGCGGGACGCACCGGGAACTCCTCGGCCGGTCGCCGCTCTACCGCGATCTGGTGGGGCACTGGGGCGAGACCCGGACGTGACCCCGGCACGCCCCCGTGCCCCGCCGCCTCACATCCAGCCGGCGCTCTGGACTATGCGTATGGCGTCCACCCGGTTGCGTGCGCCGACCTTCCGTATCGCACTGGCCATGTAGTTGCGGACCGTTCCCCGCGACAGGTGCAGGGCACCGGCGATCTCGGCGATGGAGGAGCCCTGCGCGGCCTGCGCCACCACGGCGAGCTCCCGGGCCGTCAGCGGCGTCCGGGACGCCTTGAGGAGGGGGACGGTGAGTCGCTCGTCGAGGAAACGTTCCCCCTTCGCGACGGCGTGCACGGCGGCTATCAGACGGTCGGACGGGGCGTTCTTGGCGACGAAACCGAGCGCTCCCGCGTCGAACGCCCTGCGCAGCACGCCCGGCCGTTCCGGATCCGCGAGGACGACCAGCCGGGCCCCGCACCGGTCCCAGTAGGGTGCGCGGCACAGCTCTTCGGTCCCGTCCAGACAGTCCCCGTCCACGACGCACGCGTCCACGGGTAAGTCGTCCTCGCCGGGTGCCTCGCCCCGGGAGGACATGGCCGAGACCTCGAGCCCGTCGGTGGACAGGAGTAGCTGCGCCAGTGCCGAACGCAGCAGCAGCGCGTCGTGCACCACGAGAACACGAACCATGTGCGACCCCCAAGGTCTCCCGGCCGTCCTCGCGGACCACCGGGCTCGTCCCCCAGTTTCCCCAGCCGTCTGCCCCAGGGTCCCGCCGAAGAAGCACGGAGTACGGCGCACCCGCGGGGCAACGACGTCAACACGCCGTTCTCGGCGGCGTCGGCCGCCGCTGCCGGAGCGGGCGAACAGGCCGGATCGCGCCCTCGGCCCGGGGACCGGTCACGGATCGGTCGCGGGCCGACCGCGGCGAGCTCCCCCAACTCACCGTCTGCTACGGGACGTTACGCTCCGAAAGCGGGAAGGGCAGGGGAAGGGGATACGGAAGGAACGTCTCCGCCCCGGGCCTCACAGGCCGAAAACCGCCGAAGTGAATGTGGCTCGAAAGACCAGCGTCCGGACCGCTCCGACTTGCCCCGCCCGGCCCTGTCCGGTCCGCGTCACGCCGTACCCGGACACCCACCGCGGCGCTACTCGGCGGCGTGCCCCCGCCGGCGCTCCCGCGCCCGCTCACCCGCCCGCCGGGCCGTGGCCATGAGCCGGTCCCGCCCCGAGGACAGCAGCAGGGCCAGGGGCGTCACGAACAGGGCGATCAGCAGTGCCGGGCCCCAGTCCATGCCGTCGCGCCGGTACCGCAGGATCAGCACGACGCAGGTATAGGTCAGCACGACGATCAACGCGTTCTTGAGCGGCCTGGACAGCGTCATGCAGGTTCGAGTACCCCGGGGGGCGGCCCCGCATGGCGCACGGGGCCGGACCGCCCTCACCGTTTCGGCGCCCATGTCACGCCCATGTGAAATCCCCCGGCCGGGAGCCGGTGACGGCCGGCCGTTCCTTGACGGCCGCGCGGACCGGCTGCCACGATCGCCGTCATGAAGCAGACGCGACCGGACCTCACGCGGCGACGCCACGTCGACCTCGCGCGTGTCTCCAGCGCCTGCTGTCGCCGCCCGGTCTGACGCTCCCACCGGCAGGTCCCCTCTCCCCGGCGGCGGCGCGGGACCCGCGGCGACCGCCGCCCTCCCGCGCGAGCCGTCCCCGCCGGCGCGCGTACGGCGAGCCGGCTCCCCGCCCGGGTCCACGCGCGCCGGCCCTCATGTCCCCTCCCGGACCCCCGCGTGCCCCGGTACGCGCAGATGTCCCGGCGTTCCCGAAAGAGGTCCCCCATGGCCACCGTCCTGTCCGTCTCCGGCAGCCCCTCCGCCTCCTCCCGCACCAACCGCCTGCTGCGCCACCTCGACGAGCGGCTCGTCGCGCAGGGCCACCGGGTGATCCCGCTCGACGTCCGCGCCATCCCCGCCGAGGCGCTGCTGGGCGCCGACTTCACGCACCCGGCCGTCGTCGAGGCCACCGAACTGTTCGCCGCCGCGGACGGCGTGGTCGTCGGCACCCCGGTCTACAAGGCCGCGTACTCCGGTGTGCTGAAGGCGCTGCTGGACCTGCTCCCCCAGTACGCGCTCACCGGCAAGACCGTGCTGCCGCTCGCGACCGGTGGCAGCGTCGCCCATGTGCTGGCCATCGACTACGCCCTGCGACCGGTGCTCACCTCGATGGGCGCGCGGCACATCGTCCAGGGCTGGTTCACCCTCGACCGGGACATCACCCGGCACGAGGACGGGTCCGTTTCGGTCGCCCCGGCCGCCGCCGAGGCGCTCGCCCAGGTGGTCGACCAGTTCTCGGCCGCCCTCGGGCACGCCCCGGTGCTCGCCGCGGCGAGCTGATCCCGGCCCCCTCCAAGACTCCCCCTGATCGGAAACAGCGTGGCCCTGACCTTCCACTGGTTCCTGCCCACCAACGGCGACAGCCGCGACGTCGTCGGCGGCGGCCACGGCACACCGGTCACCACGTCCGGCCGGGACCGGCCGCCGACGGTGGCGTATCTGAGCCAGATCGCCCGTGCCGCGGAGGACCTCGGTTTCACCGGCGCGCTCACCCCCACCGGTGCCTGGTGCGAGGACGCCTGGCTGACCACGGCCATGGTCAGCCGGCACACCGAGCGCCTGAAGTTCCTGGTGGCCTTCCGGCCCGGGTTCCTGTCGCCGACGCTCGCCGCGCAGATGGCCGCCACCTTCCAGCGGCAGACCGGCGGACGGCTGCTGCTGAACGTGGTCACCGGCGGCGAGAGCCGGGAGCAGCGTGCCTACGGCGACTTCCTCGACAAGGACGCCCGCTACCGCCGTACCGGCGAATTCCTGAGCGTCGTCCGGCGGTTGTGGGACGGCGGGAGCGTCGATCTGCACGGCGAGCACGTCCGGGTGGAGGACGCGAGGCTGGCCCGTGTGCCCGATCCGGTGCCCGAGGTCTACTTCGGCGGCTCCTCGCCCGCCGCGCTCGAGGTCGCCGCGCGGCACGTCGACGTCTACCTCACCTGGGGGGAGCCGCCCGCACAGGTCGCCGAGAAGATCGCCCGGGTGCGAAAGCTCGCCGCGAAGGAGGGCCGCACCCTGCGCTTCGGCATCCGGCTGCACGTCATCACCCGCGACACCTCGACGCAGGCCTGGGCGGAGGCGGAACGGCTGCTGTCCGGCTTCGACCCGGACACGGTACGGGCCGTGCAGGAGGGGCTGGCACGCAGCGAGTCGGAGGGGCAGCGGCGCATGCTCGCCCTGCACGGTGGCGCCCGCGACGGCCTGGAGATCCATCCCAACCTGTGGGCCGGCATCGGCCTGGTGCGCGGCGGCGCGGGCACCGCCCTGGTCGGCAGCCACGAGGAGGTCGCCGGGCGGATCGAGGAGTACGCGTCCCTGGGCATCGAGGAGTTCGTGCTCTCCGGCTACCCGCACCTGGAGGAGGCGTACTGGTTCGGCGAGGGCGTCCTGCCGCGGCTGGCCGCGCGGGGTGTGTGGCGGCACCCGTCCGACGGGCCGGCCGCTGCCCCTCCGGCGCGGGTGGCGCAGCCGGCACCGGCGGCGCGGGCGGCTTTCGCGAGCTGAGCCCGGCCGGTGCGGGGGACCGGCCGGGCCGGCCCTCAGCTCGACGCCTGGTCGCTGTCCTTGAGCGACCCCCAGCCGTGCCAGCGCTCGACCTCGATCCACGCGCTCACCCGGGCCCGCACCCGGTTCGGGTAGGGGTTGCCGGTGTAGTGCGTGGAGAGCCGGTCGATGTCGGCCAGGCCCTCGTCGTCGCGCATCTCGGCCACGCGGCCGATGAGGGTGACGTGCGTGTACCAGTCGTCGCCGTCCAGGACGGTGAGGGTCACGCGCGGGTCCCGGCGCAGGTGCTCGAGGCGTACGCGGCCCTCGTCGAGGTTGACCAGGACGCGGCCGTCGTCCTCCCACAGGTACCAGGTGGGTGTGGAGACGGGGCCGCCGTCCGAGCGGAGGGTGGCCATCACGCACGGGTTGGGGCGGCGCAGCAGGTCGACGGCCTCGGGCGGCAGCGGGGGCTTGGACATGGGGACTCCTTCGTGTCGTGGTCGTTCGGAGGCTGCTTCGACGGCGTTCCGTCACCTCCGCTCATCCGGTACCCCGGCTGCGCTCAGTCGGACGGCTTCTCGTCGAAACTGGCGTAGTAGGCCGCGGCCATGTCCTCGTCGCCGTGTCCCTGGGCCGCGGCGCGCTCCAGGCGTTCGGCGCTCGCGGCGGCGACGTCCAGGCGTACGCCGCCCCGCTCGCCCGCCTCGACGATCAGGCGGGCGTCCTTCGCGGCGGTGGTGACGGCGAACTGGGGCGGGGTGAGGGCGCCGTCGCGGATCAGGCCGGCCTTGGCGCGCAGGTAGCCCATGTCGAGGGGGCCGCCGGCGATGGCGTCGAAGAAGGCGTCGGGGTCCACGCCCAGCGCCTGCGACAGCGCCAGGACCTCGCCGACCGCGTTGGTGGTGGCGAGGACCCAGCTGTTGGCCACGAGCTTGAGCCGGGTGGCGCTGCCGGCGGCGCCGTCCTCGCCGGTCCACACCGTGCGGGAGCCGACCGCGTCGAAGACCGGCGTCACCGCGGCGCGCGCGTCGGCCGGGCCGGCGGCCAGGACGAGCAACTGGCCGGCCTCGGCGGGCTGGCGGGTGCCGAGCACGGGGGCGTCGAAGAAGACCAGGCCGTGCTCGCGGGCGAAGGCTGCCAGCTCGCCGACCGCGTCGAGGCCGGCGGTGGTCGACTGCACCCACGCGGTGCCGGCGCGCAGGCCGGGGGCGGCGCGGCGCATGACGTCCAGGGCGGCCGGGCCGTCGTGGAGCACGGTGAGGACGACGTCGGCGTCGCGCACCGCCTCCTCGGGGCTGCCGGCGACGTGCACGCCGTCGGCGGCCAGCGGCTCGGCCTTGTCCCGGCTGCGGTTCCAGGCGCGGACGGTGAGTCCGGCGCGGGCGAGGTTGCGCGCCATCGCGGCGCCCATGATGCCGGTGCCCAGGACGCTCACGGTGAGCTTGTCGGTCATGACGTCGGCTTCCTGTTCTCGTGCGCGTGATGGTGCTCGTACAAAGAGTGGCCGGGAACAGCCTGCCATCCGGCCGGGGTCCGCGCCGACCGGCCCGGCGGCTCCGGAAAGGCGTCGCGTACGGTACGGCCGTGGACTCCTTCACCCGCAGGACCGACGACAGCGACGTGTACGCCCCCGGCCGCCACGGCCCTTCCGCGACCACGCAGGCGGACCCGCGGGACGTGGGCCGGGTGCGTACCGAGTACGCACCCGCGTGCGACGGGGACCCGGATCCGGGCGAGATCGTCTGGACGTGGGTGCCGTACGAGGAGAACGACGGGCGCGGCAAGGACCGTCCCGTGCTCGTCGTCGCGCGGGAGGCGGCGGGCACGCTGCTCGCCGTGCGGCTCTCCAGCAAGCGGCACGACCACGACCGGGAGTGGGTGCCGATCGGGAGCGGGCCGTGGGACCGGTCGGGGCGGGATTCCTGGGTGGACGTGGACCGGGTGCTGCGGCTGCACGAGGCCGGTATGCGCCGGGAGGCGTGCGCGCTGGACCGGATGCGGTTCGACCGCGTACGGCAGCGGCTGCGGGAGCGCTACGGCTGGAGCTGACGCCCGCCCTCGACGGCTTCCGGGAAGGTCCGCTCGAACGCCGCGCGGACCGTGCCGCCCGGTGTGCGGTCCAGGATGCCGAACGTCACCCGTTCGAACGCGGAGGCGAACCGTCCGCCGGGTCCGAGCAGCGTCCGGAAGGCTCCCGCGACCTGGGCCGGGTCGTTGCGGAACACGCCGCAGCCCCAGGCGCCGAGCACCAGGTGCCGGTAGCCGTGGGCCACGGCCGTCTCCAGCACCCGTTCGGCGCGGGCGGCCAGCGCGGCGCCCAGCTCGCCGGCGCGCTCGGGTGCGGTGCGCAGCACCACGCCCGCGTTCGGCGCGGCGGCGGTGAGGAACCCGGCCGTGTACGGCTCCTCCAGCAGCCGTCCGCGGTCGTCGCGGAAGACCGGCACGGCGGGTGAGTGGATGACGCGGTCCGTGTAGAACGGGTCGCGGTGGGCCCGGTGGTGGTCGTAGAACGCGCGGGCCCGCAGCAGGCAGGTGTGGAGCGCGGAGGCCCGGCACAGGGCCTCCTCCTGGGCCTGGGCGCCGTTGAGGTACCCGCCGCCCGGATTGCGGGCGGAGGCGAAGTTCAGCACGGCGACCTCGCCGCCGAGCCGGCGGGCGGCCTCCAGGCTGCTCTCGCCCGTGACCTCGAAGACCGTGGCCACCGGGGCGTACGGCGGCACCCCGACCGGCCCCGGGCCGTGCATCCGGGTGCCCTCGCGGGCCGCCTCGACCGCCGCCGCGATCCGCACCTCGCGCCCGCCGGGCGTGCGGTAGGCCCCCGCCGTGACGATCTGCTCGGTCTGCTGCGCGATGCCACGCAGGCGCGCGCTCATGGCGCCACCCCCGTGGACGCCGTGACCGCGCGCCGCGCGGCCTCCCCCGTCGTGCTCATGCGGGAATCCTGGGTGATGCTGGTGATGCGGCGCAACGGCATTTCCCGGCCCGGGAAACAACGGGGAAAGTCCCCGGAAACGGTCGGGTCGTGAAGACAGCCGAGCGATAACGTCCCGATATGTACCCTTGTGCGGAGCGGCGCGAGGGTCTTGGGTGGGACGAGTGTGCCGACCCGGCCCACCACGAACGGGGTCGGCGACATGGTGGAATCTCAGGAGGATCCCGACATGTCCGAAGCGGTAGGTGGCTGTACGCGGCCACGCCCCACCGTCACGGAAGCCGAGGTCGAGGCGCTGGTCCACGGCATCTGTTTCAAGACCGGTCCGCCCGCGCGCCTCGGTGTCGAGGTGGAGTGGCTGATCCACGAGCCGCGCGAGCCGCGGCTCCCCGTGACGGACGAAAGACTCGACGCGGTCTACTCCGCCCTGCGGACCGCGCCCCTGAACTCGCCGCTCACCGTCGAGCCCGGGGGCCAGCTGGAACTGAGTTCGCTGCCCGCCGCCTCCCTGATGGAGTGCGTCGACACCGTCGCCGCCGATCTGGACGCCGTCCGGGCGGTCCTGCGGGAGGAGGATCTCGCCCTCGTCGGCCTCGGCCACGACCCCTGGCGCTCTCCCCGCCGGTTCCTGCGTCGGCCGCGCTACGACGCCATGGAGGCCTGTCTCGACCGCACCGGCCCCGCGGGCCGCTTCATGATGTGCGCCACCGCCTCCGTGCAGGTCTGCCTGGACGCGGGGCACGAGGAGCCCGGCCCGCTCGGTCACGTACGCCGCTGGTGGCTCGCCCACCAGCTGGGCGCGGTCCTGCTGGCCGCGTTCGCCAACTCCCCGCTGTCCGGCGGCAGGCCCACCGGCTGGCGGTCCACGCGGCAACTGCGGTGGACGCAGATCGGCACCGGCCGGGCGGGCGGCCCCCCGCTGGACGCCGACCCGCGCCGCGCCTGGGCCCGCCATGTGCTGGACGCCCCGGTGATGTGCGTACGCCGGGACCAGGGACGCTGGGACGTGCCGGAGGGCATGACCTTCCGGGAGTGGACCAGGACCCGGTCACCGCGGCCGCCGACCCGGGAGGACCTCGACTACCACCTCACCACCCTGTTCCCGCCGGTGAGACCGCGCGGGCATCTGGAGCTACGCATGATCGACGCCCAGCCCGGGGACGACGGCTGGATCGTTCCGCTCGCCGTGACGGCGGCGCTGTTCGACGACCAGGAGGCCTCCGAGACCGCCTACCGGGCCGTTAAGCCCCTCGCGGAGCGCACCTCCGGCCGGCCCGCCCCGCACAACCCGCTGTACCGGGACGCGGCCCGCGACGCCCTCACCGATCCGGAGCTGCGCGACGTGGCCGGCGTGTGCTTCACGGCGGCGCTCGCCGCGCTGCCCCGGCTCGGCGCCAGCACCGGGGTGACGGACGCCGTCGCGGCGTTCCTGGACCGCTACGTCGCCCGTGGCCGCTGCCCCGCCGACGACCTGCTGGACACGTACGACGGCACGGGCCACGGCCCGCACGGGAGGGAGACCCGCCCATGACCGACTCCGCCACGGACACCGCCGGCGGCCCGACCGCCGGCCGCACCGCCGAACCCGCCGCCGACTCCCGCGTGGACCCCGAGGCGCTCCGCGAGCGGGCCCTGGCCACGCTCGTCACGGCACGTGAGCGCACCACGCTGCTGACCAGCTGCGTGGAGGGCCCCGACCTGACCGCCCAGGTGTCGCCGCTGATGTCCCCGCTGGTGTGGGACCTCGCGCACATCGGCAACCAGGAGGAGCAGTGGCTGCTGCGCGCCGTCGGCGGCCAGGAGGCGATACGGCCCGAGATAGACAGCCTGTACGACGCCTTCGAGCATCCGCGCGCCGAACGCCCCTCGCTGCCGCTGCTGCCGCCGGACGAGGCCCGTCGGTACGCGGCGGACGTGCGCGGCCGGGCCCTGGACGTGCTGGAGCGCGCCGCGTTCGACGGGTCGCGGCTGACGGAGGCGGGCTTCGCCTTCGGGATGATCGCCCAGCACGAGCAGCAGCACGACGAGACGATGCTGATCACCCACCAGCTCCGCAGGGGTCCGCAGGTCCTGACCGCCCCGGACCCGGATCCCGCGCCGCTGTTCACCGGACCGGCGGAGGTCCTGGTGCCCGGCGGCCCGTTCACGATGGGCACCTCGGCCGAGCCGTGGGCCCTGGACAACGAACGGCCCGCGCACCGGCGCGAGGTGGCCCCCTTCCTCATCGACACCACGCCGGTGACGAACGCCGCGTACCAGGCATTCATCGAGGACGGCGGCTACGACGACCCGCGCTGGTGGGCCCCGGAGGGCTGGGAGCACATCCGCCGCCACTCCATCACCGCCCCGCTGTTCTGGCGCCGGGACGGCGGGCAGTGGCTGCGGCGGCGCTTCGGCGTCACCGAGGTGGTGCCGCCCGACGAGCCGGTGGTGCACGTGTGCTGGTACGAGGCCGACGCGTGGGCCCGCTGGGCCGGGCGGCGGCTGCCCACCGAGGCCGAGTGGGAGAAGGCCGCCCGGCACGACCCGGCCGGCGACCGCTCGACGCGCTATCCGTGGGGCGACGCGGACCCGGGCCCGGAGCACGCCAACCTCGGCCAGCGGCACCTGCGCCCGGCGCCCGCGGGCAGCTATCCGGCCGGCGAGTCCCCGCTCGGGGTGCGGCAGCTGATCGGTGACGTCTGGGAGTGGACGTCGAGCGACTTCGCCCCGTACCCCGGGTTCCGCGCGTTCCCCTACCGGGAGTACTCGGAGGTGTTCTTCGGACCGGACTACAAAGTGCTGCGCGGCGGTTCGTTCGCCGTGGACGCGGTGGCCTGCCGGGGGACGTTCCGCAACTGGGACTACCCGATCCGGCGGCAGATCTTCTCCGGGTTCCGCACCGCCCGCTCCGCGGAGGGCTCCTGATGTGCCGTCACCTGGCCTACGCGGGCCCCGCGGTGCCGCTCGGCCGGCTCCTGGTGGAGCCGGCGCACGCCCTGTACCGCCAGTCCTGGGCGCCCCGGTGCCAGCGGTACGGCACGGTCAACGCCGACGGGTTCGGCGTCGGATGGTACGCGGAGGACGACCCGGTGCCGGCGCGCTACCGCCGGGCCGGGCCGATCTGGGCCGACCAGTCCTTCGCCGACCTGGCCCGGGTGGTGCGGACCGGCGCGCTGCTGGCCGCCGTGCGGGACGCGACGCTGGCGGGCGCTGACGCGGAGGCCGCGGCGGCACCGTTCGCCGCGGGGCCCTGGCTGTTCAGCCACAACGGTGCCGTGGCGGGCTGGCCCGGCTCACTGGAGCGGGTGGCCCAGGCCCTGCCGGCAAGGGAGTTGCTGTCGCTGGAGGCCCGCAACGACTCGGCGCTCGTGTGGGCCCTGGTCCTGCACCGGCTGCGTGCCGGGGACGACATGGGCACGGCGCTGGCCGACACGGTGCTGGAGGTCGCCGCGGCCTCCCCCGCCTCCCGGCTCAACCTGCTGCTCACGGACGGCGGGACCATCGCGGCCACCGCCTGGGGCGACACCCTCTGGTACCTGGCCCGGCCCGGCGGCGGCACGGTCGTCGCCTCCGAACCGTACGACGACGATCCGCGCTGGCGAGAGGTCCCCGACCGCACCCTGCTCGCGGCGAGCGGCGCGGACGTGCTGCTGACCCCGATCGAGGAGCCGCGCGATCACGCCCTGGTGCCCGCGGCCACGGCCGCTTCCGTAACCGCGAAGGAGCCCCGCACGTGAGCCCGTTCCGCCTCACCCGCACGCTGCCCGAGGACGCCACGGACGCCGCCCTGCGCGCCGACGTCCTGACGGGCCTGACGGGTACGCCCAAATCGCTGCCGCCCAAGTGGTTCTACGACGCCCGGGGCAGCGAGCTGTTCGAGGAGATCACCGGGCTGCCCGAGTACTACCCCACCCGGGCCGAGCGGGAGATCCTCGCCGTCCGGGCCGGGGAGATCGCCGCCGCGACCGGCGCCCGCACCCTGGTCGAACTGGGTTCGGGCTCCTCGGAGAAGACGCGGCACCTGCTCGACGCGCTGACCGGGCTGGACGCGTACGTGCCGGTCGACGTCAGCGAGAGCGCCCTCACGCAGGCCGGGCGGGCGATCGTCGCCGAACGGCCGGGGCTGCGGGTGCACGCGCTGATCGCCGACTTCACCGCCGGGCTCACGCTCCCGGACACGCCGGGGCCCCGGCTGGTGGCGTTCCTCGGCGGCACGATCGGCAACCTGCTGCCCACCGAACGGGCCGCGTTCCTGGCGTCCGTCCGGGCGCTGCTCTCGCCCGGCGACGCGCTGCTGCTGGGCACGGACCTGGTCAAGGACGAGCGGGTGCTGGTGAGGGCGTACGACGACGCGGCCGGGGTGACGGCCGCGTTCGACAAGAACGTCCTCGCGGTGATCAACCGCGAACTGGGTGCCGACTTCGTGCCCGCGGCCTTCGACCACGTCGCGGTGTGGGACGCGGAGCGCGAGTGGATCGAGATGCGGCTGCGCTCGCGCACGGCGCAGACGGTGAAGGTCCAGGCGCTCGACCTGGCCGTGGACTTCGCCGCCGGGGAGGAGATGCGCACCGAGGTGTCCGCGAAGTTCCGCCGGGAGGGCGTGCGGGCGGAACTGTCCGCGGCCGGCCTGGACCTCACCCACTGGTGGACCGACGGCGAGGAACGCTTCGCGCTGTCGCTGAGCCGGGCGCGCTGATGCGGGCGCGCTGATGCGGGCGCGTCGAGCCGGAGACGCTGTTTCCGGGACCCGGTGCCGCGTCAGCGGGTGTCGGGGTCCAGGAGTTCGGTGATGCGGCCGGAGGCCCGTTCGGCCTCCGGCCGCGCCTCGGCGCCTTCGAGGACCTCGGTCATGTACTCCTTGATCGGGTTGTCCGCCTCGACGGCACCCCACAGCGGTGTACTGGGGGTCGCACGGCCCCGCGCGGCACCGGCGGCCATCGCCGCGACCCCTTCCTCGCCCGCGACGTCCGCGGCCAGCGACGCCTTGTTGGGGACGTAGTTCATGGTGCGGGCCAGATCGGTGTTCCACTTGGCCCCGGTGAGGGCCTCCACCACGGCGACGGCGCCGTCCCGGTCGTCGGTGTTCGCCGGGACGACGAGGTCGGAGCCGCCGGTGAACACGGCCCCGGGCCTGTCGGCGCTCTTGCCGGGCACGGGGAAGAAACCCAGCTTGTCCTCGAGAGCGGGGTTCTCGCGCAGGACGGACTGGACGAGCCCCGGAACCGCGATGATCTGGGCCACCCGGCCCTTGGCGAACACCCCGGCCTGCGGGGGGTGTTCCTCGTCGGCGTCGGCGGGTCCCTCGCCCAGGGCCTGCAGTTCACGGTAGAAGTCCATGCCGCGCAGGGCGGCCGGGCTGTCCAGCGCGCCCGTCCAGACGCCGCCGTTCTCCTCGGCGAGGTCGCCGCCCTCGTCCCAGATGAAGCCGGACAGCGTGTACCAGTCCTGTCCGGCCAGGTAGATGCCCTGGCCGGCGCCCCGGTCGAGTTTCCCGGTGACGGTGAGCCACTCCTCGCGGGTGCGCGGCGGCCGGGTGACGCCGGCCTGCTCGAACAGGTCCTTGCGGTAGATGACGACGCGGTTGGCGGCGTACCAGGGGATGCCGAACTGGCGGGACAGGTACTCCCCCGGTTCGGCGAGGCCGGGCAGCCAGTCGCGGATCCCCCAGTCCCGCATCGACTCGAGCGTCAGGTCCTCCAGCCGGCCGCTCTCGGCGTACTGCGGGACCTGGGTGTTGCCGACCTCGATGACGTCCGGCCGCCCGTCGCCGCCGTCGGACTCCAGCGCGGTCTGTGTCTTCTCGCCGATGCCGGTCCACTCCTGGATGCGGACGTCGAGGTCCAGACCGGGATGCTCACGCTCGAAGTCCTCGGTGAAACGCTTCAGGAAGTCCTCCGAGGCGCTGCCCTTCATCAGCCACACGGTGACGGCGCGCCGCCCGCTCCCGCCGTCCGAGGGCATCAGACCGCAGCCGCCGAGCAGGGAGGCGGAGACACAGAGGAGGGCGAGGATGCGACGTCTCACGAGGGGTCCTTCTGGTCGGACAGGTGTCGGTGACGGACCGGTCGGTCCCGCGCACGCGAAGGGAGACCCGACGTGGGGGGACGAGCGTGAGGCTCGTACGGGTGTCTGGGATTTTGGTATGGACCAATGCGAAGGTCAAGGGCGAGGCCCGGCCGGGAGGACGGCGGGCGGCCGGCGGGGACGCCGACGCCTCGCGCTCCGCCGTCGCGTGGGGCACGGTGGAGTGACGCGCGGCACGCGCGACACCGCCGTCCGTCCCGCGGAAGGGAGCACCCGCATGTCGAACCACACCTACCGGGTCACCGAGATCGTCGGCACCTCGCCCGACGGCGTCGACCAGGCCGTCCGCAACGGCATCTCCCGCGCCTCGCAGACCGTGCGCAACCTGGACTGGTTCGAGGTCACGCAGGTACGCGGCCAGATCGAGGACGGGGAGGTCGCCCACTGGCAGGTGGGCCTGAAGCTCGGCTTCCGCCTGGAGGACTCGGCCTGACGCCCCGGCGGGCCCGGACGCTGTCGGCGAACCCCTGAGCCGGGTGCCGGTCGGAGCCAACGCCCCAGCGACACGCCGCCCGCACGTTGCGCTGCTGAGACATTCGCTCCGGTCGAGAGGGACCGGAGGATCCACCTGACAGCCGCCGGGTGAATTCGCCGGCAGCATCGACCCGGACCGGGGCTCACGGAGAACGGACCGGGGCTCATGGAGAACGGGCAGGGGCCCGCGGAGAACGGACAGGGGCCGCCGGGATGGTCAGGTGCGCCCCTGCCGCTCCTGGGCATCCCTCAGCTCGGCCGACCGGGCGGCCCAGTCCGCGCGGACGACGGTGAACCCGGCCCGTTCGGCGTCGTCGCACACCAGCGCGTCGTCGTCCACCAGGACGCGGATCTCGCGGGTGCGGGCGAGCCGGCCGAGGACCTCCAGCTTGGTGCGGCGGGCGGGCCGGCGGTCGGTGTCGCGCCGCATGTGCACCCGCCCTTCGGGGAGCCCCTGCGCGGCCAGCCAGTCGAGCGTGTCACGACGGCAGCGCTCGGGCCGTCCGGTCAGGTAGACGATCTCGCACTCCCCGGCGCTCGCGCGCACCAGCGCGATGCCCTCCGGCAGCGGCGGGTCCTGGGGCGCGGCGGCGAAGAAGGCGTCCCAGTCACGCGGCCGGCGCTCCAGGAAACGCTGCCGGTGCGCGGTGTCGGCGAGGGTGTTGTCCAGGTCGAACACGGCCAGCGGAGGCCTGCTTCGGTCGGTCACGCCCCCACCCTAGAGCGCGGCCGCGACCGGCGGCACCCACCGCTTGTTAATGGGATCCATTTTCATGTAGCGTCCCGACGGTCACCGACCGAAGGGAAGCCCCATGGCCGTTCCGAAGCGGAAGATGTCCCGCAGCAACACCCGCCACCGCCGCGCCCAATGGAAGGCGGCCACGCCGGCGCTCGTGCCCGTCACCGTCGACGGCGTCCGCCACCTCGTACCGCAGCACCTGGTGCGGGCCTACGAGCGCGGACTGCTGCGGCCCGAGGGCTGACCGGGACCCGTCGCGCACCGGGCCCGGGAATCCTCGCGCCGCGCACGCGTTGAACCCCGTGTGAGCTCAGTGATCGCGACGACCCGCTTCTCCGTCCTCGACCGCTCCCGCATCCGCGAGGGCCGCACCGGCGCCGAGGCGCTGCGCGACACCGTGGCGCTGGCACGGGAGGCGGAGCGGCTCGGCTACCACCGGTTCTGGGTGGCGGAGCACCACGGCGTGCCCGGGGTGGCCGGCTCCGCGCCGACCGTGCTGGCCGCCGCCGTCGCCGGCGCCACGCACCGCATCCGGGTCGGCACCGGCGGCGTGATGCTGCCCAACCACCGGCCCCTGGTCGTCGCCGAGCAGTTCGGCGTGCTGGAGTCGCTGTTCCCGGGCCGGATCGACATGGGCCTCGGCCGGTCGGTGGGGTTCACCGACGGCGTACGCAGGGCGCTGGGCCGGGACAAGGACGACGCCGAGGACTTCGACGCGCAACTGGCCGAACTGCTCGGCTGGTTCCGGGGCACCTCCCCGACGGGTGCGCACGCCCGCCCCGCGGAGGGGCTGACCGTGCCGCCGTTCGTGCTGGCCATGGGCGAGGGAGCGGCCGTCGCCGCCCGTGCGGGCCTGCCGATGGTCATCGGAGACCTGCGCGACCGGGACCGGATGCGGCGCGGCATCGACCGCTACCGCGCCGCCTTCCGCCCCTCCGCGTGGAGCCGGGAGCCGTACGTCGTCGTCTCGGGCACCGTCGCCGTGGCCGGCACCCCCGAGGCCGCCCGGCGCCTCCTGCTCCCGGAGGCCTGGTCCATGGCCCACGCGCGCACCCGCGGCACCTTCCCGCCACTGCCGCCGGCCGAGGACGTCGAGGCCCGGACGATGACCGCCAAGGAGCGCGAGCTGTACGAGTCCGGTCTGAACGGCCACATCGCGGGTACCGAGGAACAGGTCGCCGGCGAACTGGAGACGCTCCTGACGGAGACGGGCGCCCAGGAGGTGCTGGTGACCACCAGCACCTACGACCGCGAGGCCCTGCTGGAGTCCTACCGGCGGCTCGCCCGCGTCACCGGCGCGGGGCCCCGGGCCACCCCGGCGTAGAATCGCTGGGTTTGTCCCGCCGGCCGTGACCGAAGACCCTACGGAGTTCCCCGCGATGCACAGCCCCCACGACCCGTACGTGCGCGTCCGCGGCGCCCGTGAGCACAACCTCAAGGGCGTGGACGTCGACGTCCCGCGGGACGTGGTGGCCGTGTTCACCGGTGTGTCCGGCTCCGGCAAGTCCTCGCTCGCCTTCGGCACCGTCTACGCGGAGGCGCAGCGGCGCTACTTCGAGTCGGTCGCGCCCTACGCCCGCCGGCTGATCCAGCAGGTCGGCGCCCCGAAGGTCGGCGAGATCACCGGGCTGCCGCCCGCCGTGTCGCTCCAGCAGCGCCGGGCGGCGCCGACGTCCCGTTCGTCGGTCGGGACGGTCACCAACCTGTCCAACTCCCTGCGGATGCTGTTCTCGCGCGCCGGCGACTACCCGCCGGGCGCCGCGCGGCTGGACTCCGACGCCTTCTCGCCCAACACGGCGGCCGGGGCGTGCCCCGAGTGCCACGGGCTCGGCCGGGTGCACCGTACGACCGAGGACCTGCTCGTCCCCGACCCGTCGCTGTCGGTCCGGGACGGCGCGATCGCCGCGTGGCCCGGCGCCTGGCAGGGCAAGAACCTGCGGGACGTCCTCGACGCGCTCGGCTACGACGTGGACCGGCCGTGGCGCGACCTGCCCGCCGAGCAGCGGGAGTGGATCCTGTTCACGGACGAGCAGCCCGTGGTCACCGTGCATCCGGTGCGGGAGGCCGGGCGCATCCAACGGCCGTACCAGGGCACGTATATGAGCGCCCGCCGGTATGTGATGAAGACGTTCTCGGACTCGAAGAGCCCGGCGCTGCGGGCGAAGGCCGAGCGGTTCCTCACCAGCGCGCCCTGCCCCGTCTGCGGCGGCGGCCGGCTGCGGCCGGAGGCCCTGGCGGTGACCGTCGGCGGCCGGACCATCGCCGAGCTGGCCGCGCTGCCGCTCACGGAGCTCGCCGCGCTGCTGCCGACGGGCGACGAGACGGCCCGGGTGCTCACCGCCGACCTGATCTCCCGCATCACGCCCGTGGTCGAGCTGGGTCTCGGCTATCTGAGCCTCGACCGCCCCGCGCCCACGCTCTCGGCGGGCGAGCTGCAGCGGCTGCGGCTGGCGACGCAGCTGCGCTCGGGGCTGTTCGGCGTCGTGTACGTCCTCGACGAGCCGTCCGCGGGCCTGCATCCGGCGGACACCGAGGCCCTGCTGGCGGTGCTGGAGCGGCTGAAGTCGGCGGGCAACTCGGTGTTCGTGGTGGAGCACCACCTCGAGGTGATGCGCGGCGCCGACTGGATCGTGGACGTCGGTCCGCGGGCCGGCGAGCACGGCGGGCGGGTGCTGTACAGCGGCCCGGTGGCCGGGCTGGCCGAGGTCGCGGAGTCGGCGACGGCCCGCCACCTCTTCGACCGCTCCCCCGCCCCGGCCCGCGCGGTGCGGAAGCCCCGGGGCACCCTGACGGTCGGTCCGGTCACCCGGCACAACCTGCGCGGGGTGAGCGCCGCGTTCCCGCTGGGTGTCCTCACGGCGGTGACCGGCGTGTCCGGGTCCGGGAAGTCGACGCTCATCGGCGCGATCACCCAGGAGACGCCGGGTGTGGAGCGGTTGGTCTCGGTGGACCAGAAGCCGATCGGCCGCACCCCGCGGTCCAACCTGGCGACGTACACGGGCCTGTTCGACGTCGTGCGGAAGGTGTTCGCGGCCACCGACGCGGCACGCGAGCGGGGGTACGGCGTCGGCCGGTTCTCCTTCAACGTGGCGGGAGGGCGCTGCGAGACCTGCCAGGGCGAGGGGTTCGTCAGCGTCGAGCTGCTGTTCCTGCCGAGCACGTACGCGCCGTGCCCGGACTGCGGCGGGGCACGCTACAACCCCGAGACGCTGGAAGTGACGTACCGGGAACGGAACATCGCCGAGGTGCTGGACCTGACGGTGGAGGCGGCGGCGGAGTTCTTCGCGGACACCCCGGCGGTGGCGCGCAGCCTGGCCGCGCTGCTCGACGTCGGGCTCGGCTATCTGCGGCTCGGCCAGCCCGCTACGGAGCTGTCCGGCGGGGAGGCGCAGCGCATCAAGCTGGCGAGCGAGCTGCAGCGGGGCCGCCGCGGCCACACCCTGTACCTGCTGGACGAACCGACGACCGGTCTGCATCCCGCCGACGTGGAGGTGCTGATGCGGCAGCTGCACGGTCTGGTCGACGCCGGGCACACGGTGATCGTGGTGGAGCACGACATGGCCGTGGTGGCGGGCGCCGACTGGGTGATCGACCTGGGACCGGGCGGCGGCGACGCGGGCGGGCGGATCGTCGCCGCGGGCCCGCCGGCCGAGGTGGCGCGGGTGCGGGGCAGCGCCACCGCGCCGTATCTGGCGCGGCTCGTGGCCGGCGGGACGGACGGCGGGACGCGCCGGTGAGATCGTTCACCGGTGCGCCCCGCCGGACGGTGGCCCGCGGTTACTCGCGGTTCCGCCGGATGTCCTCCTCGGTCATGCCCTCCGTCTCGGCCTCGATGCGCTCCTTGCGGACCTGCCCGCGCACGGTCTCGTCCTCGATGTGCTCCTCCGTGGTCATTCGTACGCGTTCGACCGGCACCGTCTCGGTCTCCACGACGGGGCGTTCCTCGTGCAGGGTGACCTCGTGCTCGGCCTCGCTGATCTCCGGACCGGAGAGCGCCTGGTCACGGTTGGCGTCCGTGATCGGTTCGCGCTCCACGCGCACCTCCTCGTGGCGCACCGGGACGGTCTGCTGGACCTCCTCGGTGACCACGTACTTGCGCAGCCTGGCCCGGCCGGCCTCGTGCCGCTCGACGCCGACGTGCATCCGCTCCTCCGAGCGGGTCATGGCGTCGTCGCCGCGCATGCCTCCGCGGTCCGCCGCGTCCTGGCGACCGGTGGTGCCCGCGGTGCCTGCCGCGCCCGCCATACCGGCCGTGCCCGCCGTGCCGGGGCCCGCGGCCCAGCGGCCGTCGTCGGTGCGCTCCGCCTCGGACAGCACGCTGTCCCAGTTGATGCCGTAGTAGTCGTAGAGCCGGTGCTCCTCGGACTCCGACAGATGGCCGCCCGCGTCGACGTCGACGTGGGGCGCGTCCTTGACCTGGTCCTTGCGGTACGGGACCTCGATGTGGTCCTCCACCAGCGAGGCGTCGCGGATGGGCACGAACGACTCGTGGGAGCCGAACATGCCGGTCTTGACGCTCACCCACTCGGGGCGCCCGGTCATGTCGTCGAAGAAAATGTGCTTGGCGTCGCCGATCTTGTTGCCGTCCCCGTCGTAGACCGGATGATCCAGGACGTCGGCCAGCTCTTCACGGGTGATCATCTGGCATCACCCTCCTTCCGGAGTGCCTGCAGTCCGTCTGTCCTCATCAACACTCCGAAAACAGGACATAAGGCATAAAGTGCGCGAACTTTTCGAATGCGCTTCCTCCTGGTGACCGTCCGGACGGGTCGGACATACGAGACGGGGCCGGGAGGAGCACCTCTCCCGGCCCCGTCCGTCCGCACCGATCGGCGAACGTCCGTCGCTGCTACCGCTTCGACACCTTGCGGGTCGCCCGCAGCCACTCCTTGTTCATGCTGGTGATGGAGAACAGCGGGATGCCCTTCGGGCAGGCCGTCGCGCACTCGCCCGCGAGCGTGCAGCCGCCGAAGCCCTCCTCGTCCATCTGCGCCACCATGTCCAGCACCCGCGTCTCCCGCTCGGGCGCCCCCTGCGGCAGGACGTTCAGGTGGTTGATCTTCGCCGACGTGAACAGCATCGCCGCCCCGTTCGGGCACGCGGCGACGCACGCGCCGCAGCCGATGCACTCGGCGTGCTCGAAGGCGAAGTCGGCGTCCGGCTTCGGCACCGGCGTGGCGTGCGCCTCCGGCGCGGCACCCGTGGGGGCGGTGATGTAGCCGCCGGCCTGGATGATGCGGTCGAAGGCCGAGCGGTCGACGACCAGGTCCTTCACGACCGGGAAGGCGGCGGCCCGCCACGGCTCGACGTCGATGGTGTCGCCGTCCTCGAAGGACCGCATGTGCAGCTGGCAGGTGGTGGTGCGCTCGGGGCCGTGGGCGTCGCCGTTGATGACCAGCGAGCAGGCGCCGCAGATGCCCTCGCGGCAGTCGTGGTCGAAGGCGACAGGCTCCTCACCCTTGAGGATCAGCTCCTCGTTGAGGGTGTCGAGCATCTCCAGGAAGGACATGTCCGGCGAGATCCCGTCCACCTCGTACGTGGACATGGCGCCTTCGGCGTCGGCGTTCTTCTGGCGCCAGACGCGCAGGGTGAGCTTCATGCGTAGCTCCGCTGGGTGGGGTGGACGTACTCGAAGACCAGGTCTTCCTTGTGCAGGGTCGGGGCCTCGCCCGTTCCCGTGAACTCCCAGGCGGCGGCGTAGGAGAACTCGTCGTCCTTGCGGGCGGCCTCGCCGTCCGGGGTCTGGGACTCCTCGCGGAAGTGGCCGCCGCAGGACTCGGAGCGGTGCAGCGCGTCGAGGCACATCAGCTCGGCGAGCTCCAGGTAGTCGACGATGCGGTTGGCCTTCTCCAGCGACTGGTTGAACTCCTCGCCGGTGCCGGGCACCTTGATGCGCCGCCAGAACTCCTCGCGGATCCGCGGGATGCGTTCCAGGGCCTTGCGCAGGCCGGATTCGTTCCGGGCCATGCCGCAGAACTCCCACATGAGTTCGCCCAGTTCGCGGTGGAAGGAGTCGGGGGTGCGGTCACCGTCGACGGACAGCAGCAGGTTGATCCGGTCCTCGGTCTCGGCCAGCACCTCCCGCACCACCGGGTGATCGTCGTCGACCTCGTCCTGGTGCGGGTTGCGGGCGAGGTAGTCGTTGATGGTGGCCGGGAGGACGAAGTAGCCGTCCGCCAGGCCCTGCATCAGCGCGGAGGCGCCGAGCCGGTTGGCGCCGTGGTCGGAGAAGTTGGCCTCACCGATCGCGAACAGGCCGGGGACGGTGGTCTGCAGGTCGTAGTCGACCCACAGTCCGCCCATCGTGTAGTGCACCGCGGGGTAGATCCGCATGGGCACCCGGTACGGGTCCTCGTCGGTGATCCGCTGGTACATGTCGAAGAGGTTGCCGTACTTGGCCTCGACGGCCTTGCGCCCCATGCGCTCGATGGCGTCGGCGAAGTCCAGGTACACGCCCTGGCCGCCGGGGCCCACTCCCCTGCCCTCGTCGCAGACGTTCTTCGCGGCGCGGGAGGCGATGTCGCGGGGCACCAGGTTGCCGAAGGACGGGTAGATGCGCTCCAGGTAGTAGTCGCGCTCGTCCTCGGGGATCTTGTTCGGCGGACGGTCGTCGCCCTTGGCCTTCGGCACCCAGATCCGGCCGTCGTTGCGCAGCGACTCGCTCATCAGCGTCAGTTTCGACTGGTGGTCGCCGGTGCGCGGGATGCAGGTCGGGTGGATCTGCGTGAAGCAGGGGTTGGCGAAGTACGCGCCGCGCCGGTGCGCCCGCCACACGGCGGTCGCGTTGGAGTTCATGGCGTTGGTCGACAGGTAGAAGACGTTGCCGTAGCCGCCGGAGGCGAGCACCACGGCGTCCGCGAAGTACGTGTCGATCTTCCCGGTGATCAGGTCCCGGGCGACGATGCCGCGCGCCCGCCCGTCCACGACGATCAGGTCGAGCATCTCGGTGCGCGGGTGCATCTCGATGTTGCCGGCCGCGATCTGCCGGGACAGCGCCTGGTAGGCGCCGAGCAGCAGCTGCTGGCCCGTCTGACCGCGGGCGTAGAACGTACGGGAGACCTGGACGCCGCCGAAGGAGCGGGTGTCGAGGAGGCCGCCGTACTCGCGGGCGAAGGGCACGCCCTGCGCCACGCACTGGTCGATGATCTCGACGGAGATCTGCGCGAGCCGGTGCACGTTGGACTCGCGGGAGCGGAAGTCGCCGCCCTTGACGGTGTCGTAGAACAGGCGGTGGACCGAGTCGCCGTCGTTGCGGTAGTTCTTCGCGGCGTTGATGCCGCCCTGCGCGGCGATGGAGTGAGCGCGGCGCGGGGAGTCCTGGTAGCAGAACTGGACGACGCGGTAGCCCTGTTCGGCGAGGGTCGCGCCGGCGGAGCCGCCCGCGAGGCCGGTGCCGACGACGATGACCGTCTGCTTGCGCCGGTTGGCGGGGTTGACCAGCTTCGCCTCGAAACGGCGCTTGTCCCAGCGCTCGTTGACGGGCCCCGCCGGGGCCTTGGTGTCGACGACCGGCTCTCCGGTCGTGTAGTCGGCGTAGGTTGTCATGTCAGCTCACCACTCCGGTCATGACGCCCACGGGCACGGCGATGAAGCCTGCCGTGAGCAGCAGCGCGAGGACGTTCGCGACGGTCTTCAGGGCGCGGTCGCGGCTGCGGCTGCCGGCACCGAGGGTCTGGGCGGCGGACCAGAAGCCGTGCCGGATGTGCAGGCCGAGGGCGAGCATCGCGACGATGTAGATCACGTTGCCGTACCAGGTGGAGAAGGTGTCCACGACGTTCTGGTAGGGCTTGCCCGTCTCGAAGCCGCCGGAGTGCACGGTGCCGGTGGTCAGGTCCAGGATGTGCCAGACGATGAACAGGCCGAGGATGATCCCGCCCCAGCGCATGGTGCGCGTCGCGTAGCTCGAACCCGGCTTCTTGTGCACGTACTTGCTGGGCCGAGCCTTGATGTCGCGGCGGCTGAGCTGGTACGCGGACGTGGCGTGGGCGACCACGGCGACGACCAGCACGACGCGGATCAGCCACAGCGTCCACTCGTAGTGCATGAACGGCTCGCCGACCGTGCGCAGCCAGTGGGCGTAGTGGTTGAACTCGCTCGTCCCGAAGAAGATCTTCAGGTTACCGATCATGTGGGCGACCAGGTAGAGCAGCATGACGAGACCGCTGACCGCCATCACTGTCTTCTTGCCGACGGACGAGTCCCACACGGTGCGCGCCATGGACGGCCGTCGGTCCGTCCGCGTTGCCAGAGCCATGCCACCGACGCTACGGGGGTGAGGGGCAATCGGTCCAAGACATGGTACGGCTTGTTTCCATAGGATCCGGCTATCGACCGTCGTATGCTTGCGGCATGCAGTTCCAGCAGCTCCAGTACTTCGTGGCGGTCGCCGAGACCCGCCACTTCACGCGGGCCGCGGAGAGCGTGCACGTGGCGCAGCCGTCGCTGTCGCAGCAGATCAAGGCGCTGGAGCGGGAGCTCGGCGCGGATCTGTTCCTGCGGGCGCGGGGCAACATCACGCTGACCGACGCCGGGGAGGCGCTGCTGCCGCTGGCCCGGCGCATCCTGGCCGACGCGGACACCGCGCGGCACGAGGTACTGGAGCTGGTGCAGCTGCGCAGCGGGCGGGTCCGGCTGGGTGCCACGCCGAGCCTGTGCACGGGGCTGCTCCCCGACGTGCTGCGGGCGTTCCACGACCGCTACCCCGGCGTCCGGCTGCTGATCGAGGAGAGCGGCTCGCACGACCTGGTACGGGAACTGGCCCGCGGCGCGCTCGACCTGGCGCTGGTGGTCCTGCCGCTGCCCACCGCGTCGCCGGCGCTGACCACGGTGGAGCTGCTGCGGGAGGACCTGGTGGTGGTGTCGTCGCCGGAGGCGCCCCGGCCGGGCGGCGGGCGGCGGGCGGTGCGGATCGCCGACCTGGAGGGCGAGCGACTGGTGATGTTCCGGCACGGCTACGACCTGCGGGAGCTGACGGTGGCCGCGTGCCGCTCCGCGGGGTTCGAGCCGGACCTCGCGGTGGAGGGCGGGGAGATGGACGCGGTACTGGGGTTCGTGCGGGCGGGGCTGGGCATGGCGGTCGTCCCCCGGATGGTGGCGGCGCGGTCGGGGCGCGGTCTACGGGTGACACCGCTGGCCCGCCCGGGCCTGCACCGGACCATCGCCCTGGCCCACCGCAGCGACGTGGCCCCGCCGAGGGCCGCGCGGGAGCTCCAGCGGATGCTGCTGGAGAGGTGAGGCCCGGCCCCGTACCGGGCCGGAGGCCGGGACGTCGCCGTCCCGGGCGCGGGACTCCGGACGCGCCTGGCCCCGGGAGTCCCGCTCGACCGCCACCGCGGCCCTCGTGCGCGTGGCGGCCGAGGTGGCCGGGGCCGCCCGCGACGGAGCGTAGGCGGCCCGGGGCCGGAGCCCGGTTCAGCCCGTGGCGTCCACCAGGGCCAGTTCGTGCAGGCGCTCCGGCGGGCCCGGGCGGGCGTAGTACCAGCCCTGGGCCGTGTCGCAGCCCAGGACGCGCAGCTGCTCGGCCTGGGCACCGGTCTCCACGCCCTCCACCGTGACGGTCAGGTCGAGGCTGTGGGCCAGGGCGACGATGCCCTCCACGATCTTGAGGTCGACCGGGTCCGCCGGGAACCGCTGCATGCTCTGCGTGAAGGAGCGGTCCAGCTTGAGGACGCTCACCGGCAGCCGGCGCAGGTTGGCGAGGTTGGAGTAGCCGGTGCCGAAGTCGTCCAGGGCGATGTCGACGCCCATCTCGGCCAGCCGGCGCAGTGGCTTCAGCAGGTCGTCGTCCGCGCCGATCAGCGCGGACTCCGTCACCTCCAGGCAGAGCGCGTCGGGTGCGACGCCGATGCGTTCCAGGATCTCGACGGTGTCCTGGACCAGCCCGGGGTGGGTGAGCTGGCAGGGCGAGAGGTTGACGTTGATGCGCAGCGGGCCCGCGGCGGTCGCCTCGCCGTACCGCTCCCGCCACGTACGCGCCTGCCGCACGGACTGCTCCAGCACCCAGCGGCCCAGCGGGACGATGAGCCCGGTGCGCTCGGCGAGCGGGATGAAGCGGTCCGGGCCGAGCACGCCGTGCTGCGGGTGCAGCCAGCGCACCAGGGCCTCGGCGCCGTGCACGCTGCCGTCGTCGAGGTGCACCAGCGGCTGGTACTCGATGAAGAACTCGCCCCGCTCCAGGGCCGCCGGCAGCGCGGTCGTCAGCCCGTGCCGGGTGATGACGCGGGCGTCGGCCTCGGGGTCGGCGAGCTCGAAGCGGTTGCCGCCCGCGGACTTGGCCCGGTACATGGTGATGTCGGCGCTGCGCAGCACCTCCGCCGGACTGCGTTCCCCGGCCGGACCCTCGACGATGCCGATGCTGCCGCGCACGGTCAGTTCACGGCCGTCGACGTTGATGGGGGCGAGCAGCGCGTTCATGATGCGCCCGGCGAGCTCGTCCACCTCGCGCCGGGTGTCCGGGCCGGTGGTCAGCGCCACGAACTCGTCGCCGCCGAGCCGGGCGACCATCTCGCCGGGCGCGGTGGCGCAGGCCTGGAGCCGGTCGGCGACCTCCACGAGCAGCCGGTCGCCGGCCGCGTGGCCGAGGCTGTCGTTGACGGTCTTGAAGCCGTCGAGGTCGAGGTAGCACAGGCCGAACCGCTGGCCCGGGCCCGCGCCGAGGGCCTTCTCCAGGCGCTCGAAGAAGAAACTGCGGTTGGGCAGGCCGGTGAGCGCGTCGTGGGTGGCCTCGTAGCGCAGCCGCAGGTTGAGCAGGCGGCGCTCGGTGGTGTCCTCCATCAGCGCGAGCTGGTACTGCGGGCTGCCGTCGGGGTCGCGCAGCAGGGAGACGGTCAGGTTGGTCCACAGGACCGTGCCGTCGGGCCGGTAGAAGGCCTTCTCGCAGTGGTAGGCCTCGCGTTCGCCGCTCACCAGCTCCTGGTAGAGCCGCCAGGTCTGCGGCGCGTCGTCGGGGTGGGTCCACTCCCTGACGTTGCGGCCGCGCAGCGAGAGGTCGGTCAGGCCGAACATGCGGGTCAGGGCGCCGTTGACCTGGAGGATGTTGCCGTCGAGGTCGGCGATGCCGATGCCTATGGCGGCGCCCTCGAAGACCGCGCGGAAGCGGGCCTCGCTGGCGTGCAGGGCCTCGGCCACCACGCCCTGCGCCTTCAGGGCGGCCTGCGCGATGGCCTCCTGCTCGGCGAGCGTGCGGTCGCGCAGCGCCCCGGCGAACCCGGCCGCCATGGCGTGCTGGAGTCGCGCCGAACGCGCCCGCAGGGCCTCGGGGTCGCCGTCCTCGCCGCAGTACAGCACCAGGTAGGCGTCCACGCAGTCCAGCGTGCGGGCGAGGGCGTCGGGGTCGGTGCAGTGCACGTCGACGAGTGCCGCGCCGACGGCCTTCGCCTCCTCGGTGTCCAGGCTCCGGGCCCGCAGCAGCTCGCTCAGCCGGCGGGCCAGCGGCATCAGTTCTTCCTCGAACTCGGGCCGGGTCGACGACGTCGAGGTCACCGGGAACACCGCGCGGCTCCAGATCGTCGCGAACCTGCGGAGTCTGTCCTCCGGCCCGCCCGGCTCCGCGGTCACGCCGTACGCCCCACGCCCGCGAAGCCGGAGAAGGCGTACGGGTCCTCGTCCTCCGGCGCCGTCTCGGGCCGCCAGCGCGGCATGGGAACCAGTCCGGGTTCCACCATGTCGTACCCCTCGAAGAACCGGGCGATCTCGTCGCGCGAACGCATGATCAGCGGATTGCGGATGTCCTTGTAGACGTCCACCGCGCCCCCGGCCCGTTCGGCGGGCAGCGGGATCCCCTCGTACGAGGCGTGCGTGAGGACGAGCAGGCTGCCGGGTGCGAGCGCGTCGCGCAGTTCGGCAACCGCCGCGTAGGGGTCGTCCGCGTCTTCCACGAAGTGCAGTATGGCAACGAGGAGGAGGGCCACCGGCCGATTCAGGTCGATCAGCCGCTCCACCTGGGGGCTGTCGAGGATGTCCCGCGGCTTGAGCAGGTCCGCGGCCACGACGTCCGCGTCCTCGGCGCCCGCCAGGACCGCCTGGCTGTGCGCGACCGCGACCGGGTCGTGGTCGACGTACACCACGCGGGCACCGGGCCGGGCCGCCCGGGCCACCTCGTGGACGTTGCCGAAGGTGGGGATGCCGGAGCCGATGTCCAGGAACTGGTCGATGCCCTCACCGGCCGCGAAGCGCACGGCGCGGCGCAGGAACGCCCGGTTCGCCTGCATGATCTTGGGGAGCCCCGGCATGAACTCCATGGCCCTGCGGGCCGCTTCGCGGTCGACCTCGAAGTTGTGCGAACCGCCCAGGTAGAAGTCGTAGATGCGGGACACGCTCGGCACCGAGATGTCGATGCTCCATGGGGCCCAGGCGGGGCGCTCCATCTGTCTCTCCAAGGCTCGGGCGATCCGGTGTTCGAGCTGAGGCTACTGATCGCCCGCCGAAGGGGCGAGCCCGAGCGGGGATCGACCGTCCGTTCCCGGTCACTGCCCGCGGCACGTGCCGGGCGCCAAGGCGTGCCAAAGCGCGCGAATGGGGCCGTCCCCTCCGCCGGGAAACGGAGGGGACGGCGCCGGAAGGCCCTGGGGCCCTGGAGAGGAGGCCCGGGGAGAGGCTGCTATTTCTTCGGCGCGCCGACCGGCTTCCCGTCGGGCGCGACGGCGTACCAAGTGCCGCCGACACCCTGGCCGTTGGTGTCGCCGGCCTTCTTGTCACCTGCGAAGGTGTAGATCGGCCAGCAGTCGACCGTCTGCTGCGCGGCACCGTCGGGCCGGGTGAAGCCCATCAGGCCCTTCTTCACCACCCCCTTGGTGTCGTTCGCCTCCACCGGGGCCACGACCGGCCACTTCTCCAGGCAGGCCCCGGTGCACGCGGAGACCGGTTCCGGCCACGCCTCGTCCTTCATGAAGCGGTAGACGGTCATGCCGTTCTCGTCGACGACGATCTCGCCGAGCTCGGGGTCGTCGCGGGTGGACAGTCCCGCCGGGTCGGCCGCCCCGGCCTTCTTGCCGTCGGGGGCGAGCGCGTACCACTTCCCGCCGACGCCCTGGCCCTTGACCTCCCCGACGGCGTCCTTGGCGTAGCGGTACGCCGGCCGGCCGCCGATGGTCAGCTGCTTGGTGCCGTCGGCGCGGGTGACCTCGCCGAGCAGCGACTTGTCGATGCCCTCGCCGGCGATGGCGTCGTCCGCGGCCACCGGCGGCCAGGCCGTGGCGCAGCCGGCCTCGCACGTCGTCCTGGGCGGCTGGGCGGTGTCCTGGTCGAACCGGTAGAGGGTGCGGCCCCCGCCGTCGGTCACGAGCTCGCCGAGCTCGGCGTTCGCGGAGACGGACAGCTTGCCGGCGGACACGGGCGGAGCCGCGGATGCCTGCCCGCCCTCGGCGCCGAGGCCGTCGCCGACTCCGGTGCCGAGGGTGCCGACGTCACCGGGGGCGGCCGTCGCGCCCACGTTCTGGCTGCCCGAGGCGGCGCCGCCGTCCTGACCGCACGCCGTCGTCAGCGCCAGCACCGCCGCGGCGCCCGCCACGAGTGAGGCGTTCCGCCAGGAGGTCTTCATGGTCGATCCCCGATCATCGCAAAGGTGTTGCGGCGCCCTGCTGAGTCGCCGCACGACACTGGGTACGCACGACGGCGCGGGTTGTGTTCAGCCGGGGCGGGGAATTCTTTCCGGCCGGGACTCGCCCGCCCCGGTACCGGCGAGCGGAGAGCGGACCTCCCTCCGACGGGACCTCCGTCCACCGGGACCGCCGTCCACCGGAGCCTCCGTCCGAGAGGGCCTCCGCCCCGCTCCTCCGCGCACGCGCGTACGAATCCGTGCGCGGGCGGCCGACCGCCGGTCAAACCGCCGACCGGCCCGTGTCCCTCCTTCGGGGCAATCACCGGATTCTCCCGCGTGGCACCGCGCACCAAGCCTGATGATCTCGTCGTGCACGGACCCGAACCGACCCAATCCACCGCCGCCTGCAGGGTGTTGGCCCTGGTGACGCTGACGTTCGCACTCGTCGGCACACCGGTCGGCACGGCGCAGGCCGACGCCTGCGCGTGGGCCTCGACCGGCCCGGGGGGCATCGAAGCGGTGGCGGTCGCCGGGAGTGCCTCCTGGCCCACCTTCCCACCGTGCCCGGAGCCCACTCCCCCACCGCCGCCCACGCCCACCCCGACCCCGCCTCCGAAGCCCACGCCGCCGAAGCCCACACCCCCACCGCCGCCCACGCCGAAACCTCCGCCTCCACCCGCCCCGAAACCCGAGCCGCCACCGCCGCCGCCCCCGCGCCCGGCGCCGCCCCGCCCCACGCCCACCCCTACGCCGACACCGTCACCGACGCCCGCACCGACGCCGCCACCGGTCCGGCCGCCCGTTCCCGCGCCCGCCCCGTCGGCCACGCCGACGCCCCGCCCGTCACTGACCCCGGTGCACTACCCGCGGTACCGCACCGCCCGGGTGCAGCAGCGGTCCTCACGCGGGGCCGCCTCACCCCTCGTCTTCGTCCTGCTCATCACGGTGCCCGCGCTGGTCGCCGTCGCCGCGCTGCGCGCGCGCTGATCCCTGGAGGCTCCTCTTGCCGGAATGGCTTGTTCTCATCCTCGCGATGCTGGCCGCGTGCGCCGTCGTCGTCATCATCACCTTCCTGCGGCACCGCACAGCCTCCGACGACGAGGACATCACCGAGACCCCGGACGTCATCGAGTACATGACGATGTGGATCGGCGTGGTGTACGCCATCGTCCTGGGCCTGGCCATCGCCGGTGTCTGGGAGGCACGCAGCGCCGCCGAGGACCACGTGCAGGCGGAGGCCGTCGCGCTGCACGAGATCTCCGAGCGCGTCCGGGTCTATCCGCCCGACGTCCGTGACCGCATCCGGGAGGATGTCAACGCCTATGTCGGACACGTCGTGACGACCGAGTGGAAGTCCATGGCCGACGAGGGCCGGGTCACCGAGCGCGGCACCGAGCTGCTCGACCGGGTCCGCGCGGACGTCACCGACTACGAGCCGCGTTCGGACTTCGAGGCCCAGGCCTACCAGCCGCTCGTCGACCAGGTGGCCGCCGCGGACCAGGCCCGTACCTCCCGGGCGGAGTCGACCGGAGCCACGATGCCGGGGGTGGTGTGGTTCGGGCTCATCACCGGTGCCGTCGTCACGATCGGCATGGTCTTCGCCCTGCAGATCCGGCGCACCGCGCGGGAGTTGGTCCTCGCCGGGCTGTTCTCCGCGCTGATCGCCTTCCTGCTCTTCCTGATCTGGGACTTCGACGCGCCCTACAGCCGCGGGGTCGCGGCGTCGACGGATCCGTTCCTGAGCCTCTTCCCGGGCGTCAAGGGCTGACGGACCCGCACAGGCCCGCCCCCGGCCGCCGCGCCCCGCGCACAGGGCGTCGCCCCGGTTCCCCTGGGGGCCCGGGGCGGCGGCCTGCCGATGTGGGCCGTCACGAGGGCGGTGACGGGCGGGCCCTCTCCCCGACGGTGGAGCCCGCACGATCCCGGTGGGGCGGGGTCAGATCCGGCGCTCGGACCGACGGCGCATCCAGAACAGGCCCCCGCCGGCGACGGCCGCGGCCACGAGCCCGCCGCCGATCGCGACGTCCGCCGGCGTCGCCCCGGTCGAACTGCCACCGCCGAGACCGCCGCGGACACCGCCGATGACGGTGAACGCGGCCGGGCGGGTCAGCGTCCTGCCCGAGCAGTTGACCCTGATGTCGTAGGAGCCGGGCCGGACGTCGTGCCTGATGGTGGCGGTGCCCCTGGAGGTCTCGTTGGCCCCTCGGACCGGGGTCAGGTGCGCCCTGCCGAACGCCTCCGAGGTCATCGTCCCGCCCTGCGGGCAGCCGTCGACCGTGACGGTCATCTGGCCGCCGCGCGCGATGACGCTGGGCAGGGCGACGATGTTGCTCGGCGTGTTGTGGTCGCCGCCGGCGGTGGCCGTGGGGGCGGCCAGCCCGAGAACGGCGACCGCCGCACCCGCGGCCGCCAGGGCACGAAAGTTGCGCATGTCATCCTCCGCGGAAGACGCCCCGGGACCCGTCCCCGGTCGATCGGCGAGAAAGCGCCTCCCAGAAAGACCCTCAGTTGCCGTGCCCACCACCGCATTTCGGGAATGGTCCGTCCCGGTGAGAGGGCGTACCGGGCCGGAACCGGGCGAGTGGACAACACCGCAGGTCACGGACCGTCAGGAGATTCCGGCCGGGCGTGTCCCGGATGGCTCACCACCGGAGGCCCGCACCACCCGTTCGCATGCGTCCCGTCGCCGCGGGGATGCGCCGCGCTTAGCGTTCTCGTATGCGCGAGCGACACGGCGACGGCCGTGCCGAGAGGGGAAGGCGAATGTACGGGTCCGAGGAACTGGCCGAGGAGGAGCGGCGGAGGAAGCGCGCTCCCTGGGGCGTGATAGCGCTGGTTCTGCTGACCGGACTCGCGCTCATCCGCAACGGTTCGGGCGAGTTCGACGTGGGCCCGCCGCAACCCGCTTCGGCGGCCGCCTCGGACACGCGCGCCGCCGGCGGGGGCAAGACCGTCGCGGGACCCGCCCCGCTGGCGTACGCGGTTCCCGACCGGATCAGGATCCCCGCCATCCAGGTCGACGCGCCGGTCATGCCGGTGGGCCTGGACGCGGACGGCTGGGTCGGCGCGCCGCCGCCGGAGGACCCGAATCTGGCCGGCTGGTTCACCGGCGCGGTCTCCCCCGGGGAGAAGGGCACGGCGGTGGTGGTCGGCCATGTCGACAACAAGCAGGGCCCCGCCGTCTTCTACGGGCTCGGGGCCCTGAGGAAGGGAAACAGGATCGAGGTGTCCCGTCAGGACGGGAAGACCGCGGTGTTCGAGATCTACGGCATCGAGGTGTTCGCGAAGGACGACTTCCCCGGCGACCGGGTCTACGCCTCCAAGGGCGCCCCCGAACTGCGGGTCATCACCTGCGGCGGCGATTTCACCAAGCAGAGCGGCTACGACGGGAACGTCGTGGCTTTCGCCCGCCTGGCCGAGGCCCGCTGAGCGGACCCGGCCGGGCGGGCGCGGCGCGTCTCACGCGTGCTGCCGCCGGGGGACGGTGAGGTGATAGCCGGAGTCGAGCAGCTGCGGCAGATAGGTACGCAGGGCGCGCACGGTCTGCGAGCGGTCGCCCCCGGCGTCGTGCGAGAGCACCACGACGCCGGGGGCGGCGCCGCCCTCGATCCGGTCGATGATGGTGGCGGTGCCGGGGGTGGTCCAGTCGAGGGAGTCGACGGTCCAGGCGAGGGGTTCCATGCCGAGTTCGGCGCCGAGCTGGAAGACGGCGCGGTTCCACGCCCCGTACGGTGCGCGGAACCAGCGGGGCGGCTCGCCGTAGGCCTTCTCGACGATCTCGCAGGTGCTTTCCATCTCGGAGCGGATGCGGCGCCGGGTGAGCTTGGTCAGCAGGGGGTGGGACCAGGTGTGGTTGCCGACCACGTGTCCCTCGTCGGCCATCCGGGTCAGCAGGTCCCTGTTGTCGTCGGCCATCTCCCCGCACACGAAGAACGTCGCGCGCACGTCGTACTCGGCCAGCGTGTCCAGGATCCGGGGGGTGTAGCGGGGGTCGGGTCCGTCGTCGAAGGTGAGCATCATGGTGCGGCCCCGTCCGGACATGCGCAGGATCGGCTCGCTGCGCGCCGGGGGCCGACGGTGGGGTCCGGCCCCCGGCGTGCCGTATCCGGCCAGGGGCTGGAGGCGGTAGGCGGAGGGAGCCAGTGGACGCCGCGCCGGGGCGCCCGGAGCGGGGGCGGCCGCCGGCCGGGCCGGTCCGTGGTCCCGGCCCACCGCGAGCACACCGGCGGTACCGGCCGCTCCGACCGCCGCAGCGCCGGCGAGCAGCACGCGGCGCCGCGTGAGCAACTGATCCTTCTTCATGACTCATGACTCGCCCGGGCAGGATCCGACGCCCCTGAACGACACCGGTGCGGCGGCACGGAACCACCCGGCCGGCCCAGTGGGCGTACCCGGTGGCGGCTCGCCCCGGGGTGGCGTGGGACGGGCGGCCGGGGCCGGGCGGATCCGGGGCTTCCGATAACCTCGCCGCGTGACGCAACAGCACTCCCCTCAGTTCGAACGGGGCACGGACGGGCCGAAGGTCATCGTGGTCGGGGTGGACGGCTCCGACTCCTCGCTCCGCGCGGCGGCCTACGCCGGCGGTCTGGCCCGGCGGCAGCGCGCGCTGCTCGCCGTGGTGTACGTGCAGCCGGTGCTGGCGGCGGGGGCGGCGCTGGGCGCGCCGGTGGCGGAGACGACCGACGAGATCGCCGAGGACCTGGTGGCCCAGATCCGGGCGGCGACGGAGCGGTCCAAGGGGATATTCGACGTGCGCTGGGAGTTCCACACCTTCCGCGGTGATCCCTACAACGGTCTGGTGAAGGCGGCCGACGAGCTGCGGGCGGACGCCGTGGTCGTCGGCGCGTCCGAGCAGGCCGGGCACCGTATCGTGGGTTCGGTGGCGGTGCGGCTGGTGAAGGCGGGACGCTGGCCGGTGACCGTGGTGCCGTAGCGCCCGTCGGTCCGGTGCGTGCGTCGTGCCTTCCGTCGGGGACGCGAGTGAGTCATCATGATCCACCGTCAGCCGTTTGCCGATCACGAAGAGGTGAGGCGCATGGCCGGATTCCGCATGGGCGAGGGCGTTCTCCGCCGCAAACCCATCGAGCACATCGAGGACACCGAGGCCGGACAGGGCGCCGGCCTGGTGCGGTCGCTGGGACTGTGGCAGCTGACGGCCATCGGCGTGGGCGGCATCATCGGTGCCGGCATCTTCACGCTGGCCGGCACCGTGGCCAACGGCACCGCGGGCCCGGCGGTCCTGATCTCCTTCCTCATCGCGGGCATGGCGAGCGCGGCGGCGGCGCTGTCGTACGCGGAGTTCGCCGGGCTGATCCCGAAGGCGGGATCGGCCTACACGTACGGCTACGCGGTCCTCGGTGAGCTGGTCGGCTGGTTCATCGGCTGGGACCTGCTGCTGGAGTACACGGCGATCGTGGCGGTGGTCGCCATCGGCATCTCCGGCTACTTCAGCTTCCTGGTCGGCGAGATGGGAGCCGACCTGCCGAACTGGATGCTGGGCGCGCCGGGCACCGGTGACGGGCACAAGGTCGACCTGTTCGCGGCACTGCTGTGTCTGCTGATCGCCTATCTGCTGACGCTCGGCATCAAGAACGCGGCCCGCTTCGAGATGGTCGTGGTCGTACTGAAGGTGCTGGTGGTGCTGGTGGTGATCGCCGTCGGCTTCTTCCACATCACCACCTCGAACTACCACCCGTTCTTCCCGTTCGGGGTCGGCGGGGCCTTCACGGGCGCGGCGACGGTGTTCTTCGCGGTCTTCGGCTACGACGCCATGTCGACGGCGGCCGAGGAGTCCAAGGACGCCCAGCGGCACATGCCGAAGGCGATCATCTACTCGCTGGTCATCTCGATGGTGCTGTACGTGGCGGCCTGTCTGGTGCTGACCGGCATGCAGAACTACAAGGAGATCGACCCCGAGAGCGGCTTCTCGACGGCGTTCAAGTCGGTGGGGCTCAGTGGTCTGGCCGACGTCATCGCGGTGGGCGCGATCATCGGCATCCTCACCGTCATGTTCACGTTCATGCTGGGTGTCACGCGCGTGTGGTTCAGCATGAGCCGGGACGGTCTGCTGCCCAAGTGGTTCGCCAAGACGCACCCGACGCGGCACGTGCCGACCCGGGTCACCTGGATCGTCGGGTTCGCGTCGGCCGCGATCGCCGGGTTCCTGCCGATCGGCGAGGCGGCCGAGCTGACCAACATCGGCATCCTGCTGGCGTTCGTGGTGGTGTGCGCGGCGGTGATCGTGCTGCGCTACCGGCAGCCGGACCTGCCGCGCACCTTCCGTACGCCGTGGATGCCGGTCGTGCCGGCGCTGGGCATCGTCTTCTCGATCTGGCTGATCACGTTCCTGCAGTGGCAGACCTGGGTGCGCTTCGCCGTCTGGTTCCTGGTCGGCATGGTGGTCTACTTCGGCTACTCCTACCGGAGGTCGGAGCTGGCGGGCCGTTAGAGCCCGCGCAGGAAGTCGAGCACGATCCGGTTGAACTCCTCGGGCCGCTCCATGTTCGGGTAGTGCGCGGTGCCCTCGATGCTCACGCAGCGGCCGTCCCGGACCGTACGGGCGAGCCGTTCCGCCTCCGCGACCAGGTCGGGGGCGTCGAGGGCGCCGTTGACGGCGAGGAGCGGGACGTCGATCTTCGGGACGCGGGCCCAGGTGTCGGTCATGGGCACGTGCCGGTTCTCCTCGTCCGGCGTGTGCTTGGCGAGGGTGCCGAGGGCCATCTCGCGCAGCCGGCGCAGGACGTCCGGGTCGACGTCCTCGATCGTGCGGTGCTCGCCGGGCACGAAGCGCAGGAAGGCCGTGAGCCAGCCCTCGATGTCACCGGCCGCCAGGGCCCTGCCCTGCTCGGCCTGCACGCCGCGGACCCAGGGGTCGGTGTACGCGAACTCACTGGTGGCCGCGCCGCACACGACGACGCCCCGGACCAGCTCCGGGTACTCCAGCACGGTGTCGGTGGCGATGGCCCCGCCCATCGAGACACCGACGAGCACCGCGGGGCCCGTGTCGAGGTGCCGGAGCAGGGCGGCGAGGTCGTCGGCCCAGCGGAAGGGCCGGGTGGCGTTGGCCGAGGAGCCGTGGCCGCGGACGTCGGGCGCGATCACGCGGTGGGTGGCGGCCAGGGCCGGTATCTGGGCGTCGAAGACCCGGTGGTCGGCGAATCCGGAGTGCAACAGGACGACCGGGGCGCCCGTGCCGGTGTCGCGGTAGGCGAGGTCGCCGTCGGCGGAGGTGAAGAAGCGCGGATCCGAAGCAGCATTCATGACAACCAAGGTGTCATCTTGGCGAGGGTTTGGCAACTGGGTTGTCATGGTGACGGAATGGGCGACACTGACGGGATGGACGACACCGCCTCCCCCCTGCCCCCGGACGAACTCGCCCGGCGCCTGACCGAGGTCTACGACCTGGTCGGCCCCCTCTACCGGCGCGCCCAGCGCAGCGTCGAGCAGGGGCTGGCCCGCGACGGCGTGTCCGTCGGCGTCCGCGCCGTGCTGACCCTGCTGCACCGGGGCGGTCCGATGACCGTGCCGCAGATGGGCCGGGCACAGGCGATCAGCCGTCAGTTCGTGCAGCGCATGGTGAACGACGCGGCGGCCCACGGCCTGGTGGAGAGCATCCCGAACCCCGCCCACCGCCGGTCGTCGCTGATCCGGCTCACCGACGCGGGCCGGAGCACGATCTCCGGGATCCTCGACCGCGAGCACGCCGTGCTCCGCGCGGTCGGCGGCGCGCTCACGGCGGCCGACGTGACGGCCTGCCTGCGGGTGCTGGACGAGATGCTGCGCGCCCTCGACCACGTCGACGACGACTGACGCCCGGGCGCGACCGGACGTACTACTCCCCCATCACCAGCCCGTCCTCGGCGGCGCCCCGGCTGAGCACCACGTCCCGGATGCGGTCGCGCACGGCACGCGCCTCGGCGCCCTTGCCCAGGGCCCGGTTGAGGTTCACCACCCGGCCGGCGTCGACGTCGAAGAACTGCGGGACGAACTCGGCCCTCGTCACCCGCCAGCGTTCGCCGGGACGGGCGGGCGGGGCGAAGGTGAAGCGGCCGATGCTCGACTGGTTGCTGCGCGGATCGCGCTCGCCGTCCCCGTTGATCATCTCGCTGGAGATCTGGTTGCCCATCCCGTAGATCACCCAGGTGCCGTTGACCTTCTCGTACGCCTGCGGGACATGGGCGTGCGTGCCGATGATCAGGTCGATGGCGGGGCGGTCGCCGCTGCGGGCGGCGGTCAGGCTCTCGGCCAGGGCCGTCTGGTCGTCGTCGGGCTCGTCCTGCCACTCGGTGCCCCAGTGCACGGACACGACGACGACGTCGGCGCCCGCCTTCCGGGCGGCCCGCGCGTCCGTGACGATCCGGTCCTCGTCGATCAGCTGGACCGCCCACGGCTGCCCCTGCGGCGCCGGGCGGCCGTTGGTGTCGAAGGTGTAGGCGAGGTGGGCGACCTGGGCCGCGCCCGCCCGCAGGATCGTCGTGGTGCGTGCCTCCTCCTCGGTACGGGCGGACCCGGCGTGCCGTACGCCGGCGCGGTCCAGGGCGTCCAGGGTGCGGCGGATGCCGTCCGCGCCGTCGTCGAAGGTGTGGTTGGAGGCGGTGGAGCAGCCGTCGTAGCCGGTAGCGGCCAGGCCCGCCGCCACCTCGGGCGGGGACCGGAAGAGGGGGTATCCGCTGTAGTCGCCGTTCGCGCCGTACACCGTCTCCATGTGGCACAGGGCGAGGTCGGCGCGGGCGACGACGGACTTCGCGCCGGCGAGCATGGGGCGGAAGTCGTAACCGGTGCCGCCCGCGTCGAAGCGCGCCCGCTCGATGATCGAGTCGTGGGGCAGGACGTCGCCGGAGGCGACGAGCGTGAAGGCGCCTGCGGGAGTGGCGGTCGGGGCCGCGGACGGGGCGGGGGCCGGTCGCGCCGGCGGCTCGTGATCGCGCGCCCGGCAGGCCGCGCCCGCGGCGAGGAGGACGGTCAGGGCCAGGGCCACCTGCCGACTGCGTGTGATCATCCGTTCACTCCGCTGTAGTCGCATGCACGAGAAAAATCACATTTACACACAAACAGGTAAAGAGAATGGGGCCGTCACAGGAGGCTCCGACACGCCCATTAGCCCGTCCGGCGTGCGCGAAAGAGGGGCGCCGACCGTTCGTCGGACCGTTCACCGACGCGATCGACCGTCCGTCGCAGACCCGTGCGCGCGCCCTGTCCCCGTGCGGGACCCTGCGGTGCCATACGCCCATGACGGCCGGAACCACCCTCCCCGACACGACGACCGCCGAGCACGAGCTCGCCGCGCTGCAGCGCGAGCACGGCCGGCCGCTCTTCGCGCTGCTGCTGCGGCTCAGCGACGGCGACCGCCAGCGTGCCGAGGACCTCGTCCAGGAGACCCTGGTGCGCGCCTGGCAGCACCTCGAGGCACTGCGCGCCGACGCCTTCGACTCGGTACGGCCCTGGCTGCTCACCGTGGCCCGGCGGCTGGCCATCGACGCGCGCCGGGCCCGGCAGGCGCGGCCGGCCGAGGTCGGCGACGCGGTGCTGGAGAACGCGCCGGTCTGCGCCGACCACGCCGAACGGGCCGCCGCCGCCCTCGATGTGCGGGAGGCTGTGAAGACACTCACTCCGGAGCACCGTGAAGTCCTGGTGCTGGTGTACTTCCAGGGGGCGAGTGTGGCGGAAGCCGCGACGGCCCTCGGCATCCCGCCCGGTACCGTGAAGTCCCGCGCGTACTACGCGCTGCGCGCCCTGCGCAGGGTGCTACCGGGATACGCCGCCGACCTGCGGTGAAACCGACCCCATGGTCAAGCCTCCGTAAAGCGCCTTGCCGTGGACCCCGGTTGAGTAATCGGCTGTCCTCATCCGTGTTCCGGACGGGGGCCCATGACCCGGGTCGGGCGACGCGCACGCACCGGAGGAAGGCAGGAAGGGATGCTGCACAGAGGTCAAGAGAGCACGGACGGCGCCGGCGGAGGCGAACTGACCGTCCCGATGGCGTGGTTGTACGCCGAGTACATCGCCGACGAACTGCTGCGGACCGGCGACCTGATGCCGCCGACGTCCTTCGAGTTCCGCGCCGGACGCGACGCGCTGGCACTGACCGTCTTCCTGTCCGACACCGAGAACGAGCTGAGCGGCATCCGGGTCGTCACCCACCTGGAGACCTGGCTGTCCCTCACGGCCTACGACCAGCCGTGGCACGAGTGGGTGCGCGAGCGGCTGGCCGAGGTCACGGCCGACGTCGACGCCGACGGCCGGCACTCGCCGGACCTGGAGCTGGCCCGGGCGGCCTGGCGCTGGCTCCAGGAGACCGAACTGCTCGCCCCGGACCTGAACGCGGTGCCCGGCGGCGCCCCGGGCGCCGGGGAGGACGAGGGACCGAAGGTGTGGACCCCGGCCTGGCAACTGGGACTGCCGCTCGGCCACCTCGCCATCCACCTCTTCTAGTGCCGCGGCAGGCGACGTTCGCCCGGTGAGGAGCGGCGTCCGGTGCGTGCTCCGGGGGTCCCCCCGGCCGGAGGCTGGGGGGAGTGCCGGCCGGAAGCCCTCGCACTGGACGTACTCGGGCTTCCGGCCGATGCGGCGAGCGGGGGCACCCCCTCCGGGGGAGCGTGCCGGGCGTCGCGACGGGACGCACGTCGCCTGCCGCGGCACCAGGAGCCGCCCGGCCGGGGCACCGTCGCGCACGGCCCCCTCCACGGGCTCGGCCGCTCCGGACCCGTCGGTGGCGATTTGTGTGCGTGGCTTGAATGATTCGGCCGTCCGGTGCGTACCGGTGGGGGCGCGGAGCAACCCCACCCGCACCCGGCGGCACGAGGATTCGGCATGAGGTCCCTGGAGAGGCATCGTGACGCCGGCACCTATGTGCTCGGCGTGCTGGACGAGGCGGACGCGTTCCGCTTCGAGGACCACCTCGTGGAATGCCCCCGGTGCACGGCGCAGGTGACGGAATTCGGCCCTGCCGCCCGCCAGTTGATGTTGTACCGGCGGGCGACACCGCGCCTCGTCCACCCCCTGACCCGGCCCGGCCCGAAGCTGCTGGACCGCCTGCTGTCGGAGGTGGCGGCACGCAACCGGGCCGGTCGCCGGCGGCTGCTGTACGCCGCGGCCGCCGCCGCGGCGTGCGCGGTGGCCGGGCCCGGCCTCGCGACCCACGCCCAGCAGGCCGCGCCGGGTGTGCGGCTCACCGCGGCCGACGAGCGGACGGGGGTGTGGGCGCGGGTCACAGCCGCGGAGGAGGCCTGGGGCAGCGACGTGGAGGTCGAGGTCAGGGACGGGGCGGGCCCGCGCTCCTGCCGGCTCGTCGCCGTCGGCCGCGACGGCACCGAGGAGACCGTCACCACCTGGAGCGTCCCCGGTCACGACGGCCGGCCGGACACCCTGCGCGGCGGCGCGGCGCTGCGCCCCGGCCAGACCGCCCGCTACGAGGTGCGGACCGTGGACGGGGAGCGCCTGGTGACGCTCCCCGTCGGATGAGCCGGACGAGCGGTCACCGCGCGGCGGGGGTCTCGTGCCGGACGCGGGCACAGGTCCGGGTGGGCAGCGGGGGGACGTGTGTCCGGGAGCCGCCCGTCCGCCGGACGACGCGGCTCTGCGACCAGTCCTCGAAGAAGCGCGGGTGGAGAACGGCCCGCTCGCGCGACGGCAGCCGGCGCACCGCCTCCTCGACGCTCTCTCGGCCGACCATGAGCCGGAAGGCCCGCCAGGCCCCCCCGGGGCGTCCACGAGGCTCGGCCGGCCTCGCCCGAGTCGCCGTTCCCGGCGCCCGGGGAGAGCGCTCGGCGGCTCTCCAGGGCCTCGCTGCCCTCTCCGCCGGTGAGCAGGAGGTACCGGGCCGGCTGCTCGGGCGGTCGCGTCGGTCTCCGGCGTGCCGCCCGGGACCGGCGGCGCCGGCCGCGGCACGCACCCGCGGCAGCGCGGCATCAGCGGTGCGGCGTCAGTCGTGCGGCATGACGAACTCCGACCACACGCACTTGCCGCTGCCGCGCGCCTCCACGCCCCACACGTCCGCGAGCGTGTCGACCAGGCGCAGCCCCCGTCCGGAGACCCCGGAGTCCCCGGGGTCCCGGCGGCGCGGCAGGGCGCTGGAGGCGTCCTCGACCTCGACGCGCAGCCGGCGGTCGGTGCCGGACAGGAACCGCAGGGTGACGATCGCGGAGCCCTCGGTGTGCATGAGGGCGTTGGTCATCAGCTCGTCGGCGACCAGTTCGATCGCGTCGGCGTGCTCCTCGTCGCCCCAGACGCGGACCGCGGCGCGGATCATGTGCCGGGCCTCGCGGAGTGCCTCAGGATCGCCCGGGGCGACGTGCTGGCGGACCCGGCCGCCGATCCGGGGCGTGTCCGGGGTGCGGCGGCGCAGCACGAGCAGGGCCACGTCGTCGTCGCCGCGGCGCTCGTCGGCGGCCTCGATCAGCCGGTCGGCGAGTTCCCGTACGTCCTGCGGACCGGAGGCGACCAGCTCCGCGAGGGCGAGCATCCCGTCGTCGAGGTCGGCGCCGGGCTCCTCGACCAGGCCGTCGGTGCACAGCACCAGGGTGTTTCCCGGGTCCAGCTCGATGGTGCCGACCGGGTAGGCGAGGCGCCCGAACTCGGCGGACAGACCGAGCGGCAGCCCGCCCTCCACGGGGGCCCGGCGGCAGCTGCCGTCGCCGTGCCGCAGCAGCGGGTCGAGGTGCCCGGCGCGGACCACCTGAACCACTCCGGTGGTCAGGTCGGCCTCCGCGTACAGGCAGGTCGCGAAGCGGTCGGTGTCGAGCTCGTGGAGGAAGACCGAGGCCCGCGCCATCACGGTGGCCGGGGGGTGGCCCTCGGCGGCGTAGGCGCGCAGCACGATGCGCAGCTGGCCCATGACGGCGGCGGCGTGCGTGTCGTGGCCCTGGACGTCGCCGATGACGGCGCCGACGCGCCCGCCGGGCAGCGGGATCAGGTCGTACCAGTCGCCGCCGATGTCGCGGCCGAAGGCGCCGCCGACGGTGGCGGCGCGGTAGCGGACGGCGATGTCGCAGCCGGGGACGCTGGGGATGGTGCGCGGCAGCATGGCCTGCTGCAGGCCCTCGGCGAGGTCCATCTCCTGCTCGTAGAGCATGGCGCGCTGCAGGCTCTGCGCGATGCTGCTGCCGAGGGCGACGAGCACGTTGCGGTCCTCGGGCGAGAAGCCGTACCGGTCGCTGTAGAGCAGCCCGATGGCGCCGATCGGCCGGGCCTGAGCGATCAGCGGCAGATAGGCCGCCGAGGTGACGTTCAGGCCGGTGATGTGGGGCCACAGGACCGGATAGCGTTCCGCGAACTCCTGCGGCGACTCGATGAAGCGCGGGCTGAGCGTGCGGACGGCCTCGCTCATCGGGTAGGCCTCGTCGATCCCGGTGACGCGGGTGCCGTGGACGGAGCTGCCGTCGGGCCCCTCGGCGACCAGCACGATGCGGTCGGCCTCCACCAGACCCATGACGATGCTGGTGGCGCCCAGATGGGTGAGGCCCTGGGTGTCCTTGAGGACGTCGATGACGTCGTCCACGGTGCGCGCGTGCGCGAGGGCGGCCGTGGTGAGCTGCACGACGTTGGTCTGCTGTCGGCGGGCCTCGTCCAGGGCGGCCTGCTCGCGGCGGGCCTCGATCTCGTCGAGTTCCTGGGTGGCGTCGCGCAGGATGCCGATGATGCGGCGTGGCCGACCGGTCTCGTCGCGGCGGATGTAGCCCTGGGTGTGGGTCCAGCGCAGGGTGCCGTCGCGGCAGCGCATGCGGAAGTAGGTGCCGTAGTTCTCGCTGCCGTCCTTCATCGCCCGGGCGACCAGGGCGTCCAGGCGGGCGCTCTCCGACGCCGGGACGCGGACCGACAGCGACTCGGGGCGGCCGTCGTACTCGTCCGGGCGCAGGTCGAACACCTCGTGCGCCTGGGCGTCCATGTGGAACAGCCCGGAGTCCAGGTCCCAGTCGAAGCTCCCCATGCGGTTGAGCGCCAGGATCGGGTCCGGGTGGGCGGGCCAGTCGTCCGGGAGTGACAGGGCGCTCGCTCCCCGATCAACCATGCGCCCCACCTTGCCAGGATCTGCCCGATTATTCGACTCCGGGTCCGCTGCCCGGAGGCCGGGAGGGGCGCCGGGCGGCCGGGGTACCCGGGGCGTGGCACGAGAGGAGGGCGAGCCGTGGAGTGGTTCACCGCACCCGACTACTGGCTGAGCCGGCTGGTCTTCCAGAAGGCCCTGGCCGTCATGTACCTGGTCGCGTTCCTGACGGCGGTCCTGCAGTTCCGCGCGCTGATCGGCGAGCGCGGCATGCTGCCGGTGCCCCGGTTCGTCGAGCGGGTGCCGTTCGGGCGGGCGCCCAGCCTGTTCCAGCTGCGCTACTCGGACCGCTTCTTCGCGGGCTGCGCCTGGACGGGCTGCGCGGTGTCGGCGGCGCTGGTGGCGGGGCTGGACTCGCTGCTGCCGCTGTGGGGGGCCATGCTGCTGTGGCTGGTGCCGTGGGCGCTGTACCTGTCCGTCGTCAACGTCGGGCAGACCTGGTACTCGTTCGGCTGGGAGTCGCTGCTGCTGGAGACCGGGTTCCTCGCCGTCTTCCTCGGCAACGACGAGGTGGCGCCGCCGGTCGTCGTGCTGTTCCTGCTGCGCTGGCTGCTCTTCCGCGTCGAGTTCGGGGCGGGGCTGATCAAGATGCGCGGCGACGAGTGCTGGCGGAAACTGACCTGTCTGGACCACCATCACGAGACCCAGCCGATGCCGGGGCCGCTGAGCTGGTTCTTCCACCACCTGCCCCGGCCGCTGCACCGCGTGGAGGTGGCGGCGAACCACGTCACGCAGTTGGTGGTGCCCTTCCTGCTGTTCGCGCCGCAGCCCGTCGCGACCGCCGCCGCGGCACTCATGATCATCACCCAGCTGTGGCTCGTGCTGTCGGGCAACTTCGCCTGGCTGAACTGGATCACCATCGTGCTGGCCCTGTCGGCGGTCCGGTTCCCGGCGCGTCCGCCGTCCGTGCCGGACGCTCCGCTGTGGTACGTGGTGGTCGTCCTCGCGGTGGCGGCGCTGCTGGTCTTCCTCAGCCACCGGCCGGTCCTCAACATGATCTCCCGCCGGCAGGTGATGAACCGGTCCTTCGACCCGCTCCACCTGGTCAACACCTACGGCGCCTTCGGCAGCGTCAGCCGGGTCCGCTACGAGGTGGTGATCGAGGGCACCGCCGACGGGGTGGCGCGCGAGGACTCGGACTGGCGGGAGTACGAGTTCAAGGGCAAGCCCGGTGATCCGCGGCGCTGGCCGCGCCAGTTCGCGCCGTACCACCTGCGGCTGGACTGGCTGATGTGGTTCGCCGCGCTGTCGCCGTCGTACGCCGGACCGTGGTTCGGCACCCTGGTGGAACGGCTGCTGGAGAACGACCGGGCGACGCTGAGACTGCTGCGCCGCTCCCCGTTCCCGCCCGACGCGCCGCCGCGCTTCGTCCGGGCCCGCCTGTTCCGCTACCGGTACACGACCTGGCGCGAGCTGCGGGAGACGGGAGCGTGCTGGGAGCGCACGTACGTCCGGGAGTTCCTGCCGCCGACCCGGCTGGCGGGAGCGGCGCGGAAGGCATAAACCCGGGAGGCCGGGACCCGGCCGGGTGCCGCGGAGGAGCGGGTCTCGGCACGGAGGTGTCCGGGGGCGGAGGCGGCGCTGCCGGAGCCGGCGGAGCGGATCGGGGCGCTGCGTCCGTGGCGGCGCGGGGCGCCTCTGGACCGACGGCCTACAGGGCGCGGTACATGATGTGCAGGCCGACCGGTCCGTGCCGCGGGTGGTCGAAGGCGTCCGGCACCGTGCCGAGGATCGTGAATCCGAGGGAGGTCCAGAGCCTGACGGCCGGGTTGGTCTCGACGACGGCGTTGAAGACCATGCCCCGGTATCCGTCGGCCCTGGCGGCTTCCAGGACGTACTCGGCGAGGGCCCGCCCGGTGCCCCGGCCGGCCCGGTCCGGGACGACCATGAAGCCCGCGTTGGCGATACGGGCGGCGGGGCCGCCGTAGTTGGGGGTGACGTAGGCGGAGGCGATGACGGCGCCGGTGTCGTCCTCGACGACGTGGACGCGTTTGGCGGGGCTCATCCACAGGGCCCGGGCCACGTCCTCGGGGGTGGCCGGGTCCCAGGCGTACGTCTCGCCGGCCGCGACGATGCGGTGCCAGAAGGGCCAGATCCGCGGCCAGTCGGCGGCCGTCGCTTCCCTGATCAGCATGGGCGTGATTTTCGCACGCCCATGCGTCCGGCGGTCCTGCGGCGGGTCAGTCCACGCTGGGCAGGATGTGCGGCTCGGCGAGGTCTTCCTCGTACCCCGCGAGGCGGATGGGGGCGGAACGCGCCCACACGTCGAGGCTGCCGATCTCTCCGGGCCGGCGGCCCGCGCGCTCGGCGCGTTCCTTGGGTCGTTGGTCGGGATTCGTCATCGTCTCCGGTGTCACCGCGCACTCCTTATGTGTCGGGTCACCCTCGGGGCCTGCCGACCGGTCTGCCGTCCGGTCCCTGGCGCCCGCTCGGGTCTGTGTCTCATGCAGTTCGGACGCGGTGGCGCCGGTAACGCGTGCGGCGACAGGCCGTTGTGGACGGCTCGCCCCGCGGACGGACCGTGGGTGTGGGTAGGCACCCGGTCCTGCTCGTCCGCCCGCACCAGATTAACCAAATGAGCGGGGGTGTGCTCTATGGGGCTCGAAACATGGGACAACCATTGCCCATCACTCGCGCACAGTTGGGGACAGTCTGCTCCGTTTCATCACCTTTCGCCCCGCCCTCAACTCACCCGTTCGGTGGATATCACCGGCCGTGCTTTCGCGTACGGACGGTACGTGGCCGTGCCGTTCAGTTGCCGTTGGCCGCGTCGCAAGCTCGCCATGGTGCCCTGGCGGTCCGCAACGGCTGTCTCGTGGGAGGACCGGGGCATGGAACTGCGCAGCGTCGAGGGACTGATGGCCCTGTTGGCCGCCTGCCGGGGCGTGCGGCCGTCCGCCGGTCGCGACGGCGGCCCCGCGGACCCGCACGGGCACGCCCTGCGGACCGCCGCGCTGCTGCGCCGGCGGCGGCCCGCCGACAAGGAGCTCCAGGTGGCCGGCCTGGTGTCCGTGGTGGGGACGCTGTTGTGGCCCGGCGGTCCGGCCGGCCGCACGGCCGAGGCGGTACGGCCCCTGCTCGGCCCGCGCGTCGCCCACCTGCTGCACGGGTACGCCCTCGCGGACGCCCGGTGCCACGACGACGACCTGCTCAGCCTGCGCCGGGCCGACGAGGAGGCCCGTACCGCCGTCTTCGACGCCGGGGTCCTGGAGGACTGGCGCACGGTGCTGGAACTGGTGGCGGCGCGCGCCTCACGGCTGGGAGCGGTCGACTGACCGGACCCGCCGCGGGTGCGCGCGGGGCGTGCCCGAGATCAGGGTGGCCGCGCGGTGCCCCCCCGACGGGGCGACAGGCCCACGGATGGGCCTGCTGGGGTCGAACCAGGAAGTACGCGGGGCCGGCGCACCGGGCACGCCGGCGCACCCCCATGGTAGGGCAGCGCCCGGTGAACGGGCCGGCGGATTACGGCTGCCGGCCCGGCGACCGTCACCACTTGCCGGGCGCGTAGTCCTTGAGGAAGACGCCGTACAGGTCCTCGCCCGCTTCTCCGCGCACGACCGGGTCGTAGACGCGGGCGGCGCCGTCCACCAGGTCGAGCGGGGCGTGGAAACCGGCCTCGGCCAGGCGCAGCTTGTCGTAGTGGGGACGTTCGTCGGTGATCCATCCGGTGTCGACCGAGGTCATCAGGATGCGGTCGGTGTCGAACATCTCCTGGGCGCTGGTCCGCGTCACCATGTTCATCGCGGCCTTGGCCGCGTTGGTGTTCGGGTGGCCCGCGCCCTTGTAGCCGCGGGCGAACACGCCTTCCATCGCCGAGACGTTGACGACGTAGGCGCGCCCGGAGGACGCCCTGCGCGCGGCCTCGGCCATCGCCGGCCGCAGCTTGCTGATGAGGATGAACGGCGAGGTGTAGTTGCACAGCTGGGTCTCGAGCAGCTCCACCGGGGAGATCTGCTCGATGGTCTGCACCCAGGTGTTGGTGTCGACGACGTCGGGGAGCAGGCCGCCCGCGTCGATGGCGGTGCCCTCGCGGTGCCGGACCACGCTGGCGTTGCCGGCGACCAGGGCGAGGTCGGCCACCTTCTGCGCGTCCAGCCCCGAGACACCGGCGGGCAGCGCGGCCAGTCCGTCCACGGCGCCGGAGCCGAAGGCGCCGATGACGTGGTGGGCGGGCAGTTCACCGGCCGGCAGCGGGGCGCTCTCGCCCTCGACGAGGGCCGCGTACGCGGAGGGCAGGCGACGCACGGTCTGGGTGGCGTTGTTGATCAGGATGTCGAGCGGGCCCTGCTCGGCGACCTGGTCGGCCAGGGCCACGGCCTGGGCGGGATCGCGCAGGTCGATGCCGACGACCTCCAGGCGGTGGATCCAGTCGGCGGAGTCGTCCATGGCCTTGAAGCGGCGGATGGCGTCCTTGGGGAAGCGGGTGGTGATCGTGGTGTGCGCGCCGTCCCGCAGCAGCCGGAGCGCGATGTACATGCCGATCTTGGCGCGGCCACCGGTGAGCAGCGCGCGCTTGCCGGTGAGGTCGGCGCGGGCGTCGCGCCGGGCCCGGTTCTCGGCGGCGCAGGTCTGGCAGAGCTGGTGGTAGAAGTAGTCGACCTCGACGTAGCGCTGCTTGCAGATGTAGCAGGAGCGCGGGCGCTGGAGTATCCCCGCGATCGTGCCCTCCTCGGTGCGGGAGGAGGGCAGGATGCCCTCGGTCTCGTCGTCGATGCGCTCGGCGGACCCGGTGGCGGTGGCCTCGGTGACCGCCCTGTCGTGGGCGGTCTTGGCGGCCCGGCGCTCCTGGCGGCGGCGCTGCTTGACCATGCGGTAGATGTGCGAGGTGGCCCGGCGGACCGCGATCGCGTCGGGGTGGTCGACGTCGAGCCTGTCGAGCTCCTCGAGCACGCTCAGGCAGACGGCGAGCCGCTCCGGGTCGATGCCGGGGCCGTACTGCGCCCCGTCGCCGGACCCGTACACCACCTCGTCCGTGGTCGCCGAGCCGTCCTGTGTCACCGTCATCGCCGCTGCCGTTCCTGGTCACCGTCGCGGCGCTCCGGTCGCGCCCGCTTTCGAACGGGGAATTTTACGGAGCGCCGGGCCGGGGACCAAACCCGGTGGCGTCAGGGACCGCAGGCAGTGATGAGTGTCTCCACCTCCTCGGTCACGGCCAGGGCGAACCGGTCGAGGTCCGGCACGGCCTTCGCGTCGGCGACCAGACCGTAGTGGACCCGCCCCCGGTAGGTGGAGACCGCGACCGCCAGGGAGTGGCCGCGGGCCAGGGGCGCCAGGGGATAGACCTCGGTGAGCGGGTGGCCGCCGAGCCGCAGGCCGAGGCTGGGCAGGGGCACGCTGGTGACCAGGATGTCGAACCAGAGCCGGGCGGCCTGGCCGACCAGGGGGCCGCCGAGCCGGTGGCCGAGCGCCGGGACGTGGTCGGCGAGCAGGGCGACCGCACCGGCACCCCTGCCGGGCCCGGCGTCCTTGTTGCGGTCCATGGCGGCGCGCACCGCGCCGAGGCGGGACAGGGGGTCGGGGTCGCCGACGGGGAGCCGTATCAGGTAGCCGGAGAGCCGGTTGCCCGGAGGCTGGGCGGTGCGCGGGCGGCGCTGGGAGACGGGGATGAGGGCGCGCGGGGCGACGCCCTCGCTGCCGTCGCCGCGTTCGTCCAGCCAGCGGCGCAGGGCACCGGCGACGACCGCGATCAGGACGTCGTTGACGGTGCCGCCGACGGTCTTGCGGATGTGGTGCACGTCGTCGAGGTCGACGGCCACCCCCGCGATGCGGCGCCTGCCGGACGGCTCGGCGGCGAGGGCGGGCGAGGAGCGTACGTCGAGGGTGGACAGGGCAGCGGAGGCGCCGATGTCCAGGGCGCGTCCCGCGTCGGACAGGGCGCCGCGCACCAGGTCCGGCAGGGTGCGCACGTCCGGCAGGAGGCTGCGCCGGGGCGCCTCGGGCCGCGGGCGGGGCGGGGGCATGTCCATCGGGTCGAGGACGCCCGCCGCGAGGGCCAGGGCCCGCAGTCCGTCGGCCAGGGCGTGGTGGAACTTGAACAGCACGGCGAAGGACTCGCCGTCCGCGCCCGGCAGCACGTGGGCCTCCCAGGGCGGCCGGGCGCGGACCAGCGGGCGTTCCATCAGGCGGCCGGCCCGGGCGTGGAAGTCCGTCGTCGGGGCGTGCAGCCGGACGTGGTCGAGCGGATCGAAGCCCGGGTCGGGCTCACGGACGGCGCCGCCGAAGGAGAAGGGCCGGCGCAGGGCGAGCGGCGGCTGCCACGTGTCCCGGATGCGCATCCGCAGCCCGGGGACGCCCGGCGCGCGGACCGCGAGCAGGTCGGCCGCGTGGGCGGCCGCGGTGGGCGAGTGGGCCGGGAAGACGCCGAGCGCCGCGAGGTGCATGGGGTGCTCGGCGGACTCGATGTTCCAGAACGCCAGGTCGAGGGGAGCGAGCAGATCGGAAGTCAAGGGCGTGCCTCGCAAGGACGACGATGGACAAGCAGTCAATCGCCCTCCACCGATTACGGTCAAGTACGATCAAGCTACGCACAGTTAACAACAGATTAAAGTCCGGCCCCCTGGGAAGGGGCCGGACTCCTGGGTCTCATGGGGCGCTTGCGGTCGGGGCGGCACGGGCGGGGCCGCCCGTGCCGCACTTTCCCACCCGGACGGCTGCGGGCCGACCGGGGCCGTGCGGGGCGCTCAGGCGGCCGGGCACCCCGCGGGTACGGGCCGGGAGGCGTCGCGGATCAGGGCCCGGTGGGCGGCCTTCATCCGTTCGACGTCCGGCTTGAGGACCTTGCGGTCGTAGGTCGTCAGCCCGTTCAGCTCTCCCTCGACGTCCGTGATCTGGGTGTAGACGGCACCGTTGCTCCCCTTGCAGACCAGGGCGCGTACCTCACCGAGCTTGGCCAGGTAGTCGTCGGTGTACGTCGCCGGGTCCACGTCGACGTACGACTGCTGCACCGACCAGGCGTGCCCCGGCACCGCGAGGCCGAGGCCGCCGTACTCGCCGCTGACCAGGGCGCGTTCGCCGTCCGGGCGGGGCGGCAGGGCGGGGCTCGGGTAGCCGTGCTCGTCCATGATGTCGCCTGCGCCCCCGTCGGCCCCCAGGTTCAGGCCCGACTGGTTGTTGACGAGGCGGGTCGGGTCCCAGGCCTTGGCCTGCGCGGCGACGCGGCCGATGTCGTACTGGCCCCAGCCCTCGTTGAAGGTGACCCACATGACGACCGACGGGCTGCTGACGTGCTCGTCGATCATCTCCTTCATCTCGCGCTCGTACTCGGCGCGGGCGGCGGCGGCCGGGTTCACCCCGGCCGTCATCGCGGGCATGTCCTGCCACACCAGCAGGCCCAGCCGGTCGGCCCAGTAGAACCAGCGGTCGGGCTCCACCTTGATGTGCTTGCGCACCGAGTTGAAGCCGAGCCTCTTGTGCAGCCTCAGGTCGTGGGCGAGGGCCTCGTCGGTGGGCGCGGTGTGCAGGCCGTCGGGCCAGAAGCCCTGGTCGAGGGTGGCCATCATGAAGACGGGCTCGCCGTTGAGGACGGTGCGGGGCACGCCGCCGACCTTCTCGACGGCGACGGAGCGCATCCCGAAGTAGCTCCGTACGTGGTCGGCGCCGACGGTGACCTTCAGGTCGTAGAGGAACGGGTCGTCGGGCGACCACAGGCGCGGGTCGCGGATCCTCAGGGTGAGCGGTGCGCCGGTGCGTCCGCTCACCGTGGCGACCTTGCGGTGCCCGGCGTACGCCGTCGCGCTGATCCGTACACCGTCGCGCACGCCCTTCGGCTCGACCGTGAGCGTGCCCGCTCCGACGTCCGGAGTGAGCTTCAGGGAGTCGACGTGGTCCCGGGCGACCGGCTCCATCCAGACCGTCTGCCAGATGCCGGAGCTGGGCGTGTACCAGATGCCGCTCGGGTCCAGGCGCTGCTTGCCGAGCGGCGGGTTCTCGCCGTTCGCCGCGTCGGTCGGGTCGTACACGCCGACGATCAGCTCCTGGGTGCGGCCGGGCTTCAGCGCGTCGGTGACGTCGGCGCTGAATCTGTCGTAGCCGCCCTTGTGCTCGGTGACCTTCGTGCCGTTGACGTACACCTCGGACTGCCAGTCGACGGCGCCGAAGTTGAGCTTCAGGCGCTTTCCGGAGCCGATGCGCCAGTCGGCCGGGACGGTGAAGGTGCGGCGGTACCACATGCGGTCCTCGTGCCGCTGGACGCCGGAGAGCTGCGACTCCACCGGGTAGGGGACGACGATCCGCTCCTTCAGGTTCCGGCCCACGGGCGGCTGCTCGCCGGCCTCGGCCGCGGCGAACTGCCAGCGGCCGTTGAGGCTGCGCCAGGCGTCCCGCGTCAGCTGCGGACGCGGATACTCCGGGTGGGCGTGGTCCGGGTCCACGTCGTCGGCCCACTCGGTGCGCAGTTCGTACGTGGAGTGGTTGGCGCCGCTGCTCCAGAACGCCGTGACAACGTTGCCGTCGGCTCCGGTGAGGCCGCCCTTCCCGTCGTAGCGGACGTCGGCGGTGCCGGGGGCGGTGCCGGTCTTGTCGCCGACGACGGGTTCGCCGAGGGAGACGAGGAGTGCGGTCGGGTCGGCCGGGTCGAGCTCGGCCCCGTTCAAGGGCCACTTGGCACCGCCGATCACCGCTTCGAGGTGGTCGGTGAAGCCGGCCGGGACCGCGGCGAGGGGCTGGGCGAAGTCCAGCCGGAGGGTGCGGCCGGTGGCGAGCACGGTGGTCGCCGTGGCGCCGTCGTAGTCGAAGCCGTCGGGCAGGCGGAACGCCGACTGCGGCACCGGCTCCTTGGTGCCGCCGGGCTCGGTCCAGCGCAGATGCAGGTTGGAGCCGCCGTAGTGCTCGAAGTACTCCAGCTTGAGGTCGTAGGACCGTCCGGCCGTGAGCTCGATGGGCTCGGCGGTCTGCTCGCGGTCCCAGTCGTCGACCCAGTGGTCGATGGCGAGCCTGCCGCCGATCCAGAGGCGGAAGCCGTTGTCACCGGTGATCGAGAAGGTGTGGGCGCCGGTCTTCTCCGGCACCAGCTTGCCGGTCCAGCGGACGCTGACGTCGTCGGACCGCCCGGTGGCGAAGCTCAGGCGCGGTTCCAGGGTGTCGAAGTCGATCTTCGGGTCGAAGCCGGTGGCCTTGAGCTCGTGGAAGTCGAAGGTTCCGGGGGCGGACTGGGTGTAGTACTCGCCCTTCAGGCCGTGGACCTCGGCGGCGCCGGCCGCGCTCGCGTCCGGCACGGCGGCGAGTCCCGCGACGCCCAGGGCGGCGGCGAGCAGCAACGCCAGTCTGTCTCTGAGTCGTTTGATGCGCACTGACCCTCTCCTCGGGAACGGGTGGTGGCTGGGGCTCAGGACATCGATGCCTTACATCGATGGAAAAGCAAACAGCAGTGGCATGACAGCATGGATTACGCTTCGCGTCCAGGGACATGACAACGGCCCCGGAGGCATCCCGAGCCTCCGGAGCCGCAGAGGGCCCGTCCGTCAGGGCACCCGTTGCCCCTTGCCCAGCGCGATCACACCGCCCTTGGACACCGTGTACAGCTCGGCGTCCCGCTCCGGGTTGACGCCGATCGTCGCGCCCGGCGGCACCTCGACGTTCTTGTCCAGCACCGCCCCGCGCACCACCGCGCCCCGGCCGATGTGCACGTTGTCGTGCAGCACCGAGCCCTGCACGACCGCCCCGGGGTCGACCACCACGCCCGGCGACAGCACGGACCGGGTGACCTGCCCGCGGATCAGGCAGCCCGCGCTGATGATCGACTCGCCGGCCATGCCGCCGGCGTTGAACCGGGCCGGGGAGAGCTGGTTGGAGTGGGTGTAGATCGGCCAGTCACGGTTGTAGAGGTTGAAGGCGGGGCGCTCGGCGATCAGATCCATGTGGGCGTCGTAGTACGCGTCGAGGGTGCCCACGTCCCGCCAGTAGCCCTGGTCGCGGGAGGTCTCCCCCGGCACGTGGTTGCCGCTGAAGTCGTAGAGCGCGGCCTCGCCCCGGTCGGTGAGCTGGGGCAGGATCGAGCCGCCCATGTCGTGCACGGAGCGCGGGTCCTCGGCGTCCCTCTGCAGGGCCTCGATGAGGGCCTTGGTGGTGAAGAGGTAGTTGCCCATCGAGGCGAAGATGCGCTCCGGGTCGTCGGGCAGTCCCGGCGGGTCGGCGGGCTTCTCCAGGAACCCGGTGACGGTCCGGCCGTCGGACCCCGTGGTGATCACGCCGAAGGACGACGACTCGGTGCGCGGCACCCGGATGCCGGCCACGGTCACGCCCGCGCCGGACTCGATGTGCTGGGCGAGCATCTGGCGCGGGTTCATCCGGTACACGTGGTCGGCGCCGAACACCGCGACGTACTCGGGCTGCTCGTCGTAGATCAGGTTCAGCGACTGCAGGATCGCGTCGGCGCTGCCCAGGTACCAGCGCGGGCCGAGGCGCTGCTGGGCGGGGACCGGGGTGACGTAGTTGCCGAGCAGGCTCGACATCCGCCAGGTGGTGGTGATGTGCCGGTCCAGCGAGTGCGACTTGTACTGCGTCAGGACGCAGATCCGCAGGATGTCGCTGTTGACCAGGTTGGACAGCACGAAGTCGACCAGGCGGTACGTGCCGCCGAAGGTGACCGCGGGTTTGGCGCGGTCCGCGGTCAGGGGCATCAGACGCTTGCCCTCTCCGCCCGCCAGCACGATGCCGAGCACCGAAGGACCACCACGACGCATGGCCGCTCCCCTCACCCTCGTTGGTGGCCCATGCCTGCCCGTGGGCGGGGCCGCCTAAGCCTGTTTGAGAATCTCCTCGTACAACCGGGCCGTGCGGCGTGCGACCGCGTCCCAGCCGAACTCGTCCACCGCGCGCTCCCGTCCCGCCTCGCCCATGCGCCGGGCTGTCTCCGGGTCGCCGAGAACGGAGTCCAGGGCCCGGGTGAGGCCCGCCTCGAAGTCGTCGTCCCCGTGATCGCTCCCGCTGTCGTCCTTGGGCACGAGTACCCCCGTTTCGCCGTCCGCCACGACCTCGGGGATACCGCCGACGCGGGAGGCCACGACGGGCGTGCCGCAGGCCATCGCCTCCAGGTTGACGATGCCGAGCGGCTCGTACACCGAGGGGCAGACGAAGACGGCGGCGTGGGTCAGCAGCTGGATCACCTCCGGACGCGGCAGCATCCGCGGGATCCAGTGCACGCCCTCGCGGGCCCGGCTCAGCTCGGCGAAGAGGTCGCGGAACTCCCGGTCGATCTCGGGGGTGTCCGGGGCGCCCGCGCACAGCACGACCTGCGCGGCCGGGTCGATGTCCCGCACCGCCCGCAGCAGGTGGGGCACGCCCTTCTGCCGGGTGATGCGGCCGACGAACAGGACGTACGGCCGGGAGCGGTCCAGGCCGATCCGGTCCAGGGCGTCGGTGCCGGCATCGGGCCGGTACAGGGCGGTGTCGATGCCGTTGTGGATGACGTGGACCCGGGACGCGTCCAGCGCCGGATAGCAGGTGAGGATGTCCTCGCGCATGGCGCCGGAGACCGCGACGACGGCGTCGGCGGACTCGACGGCGTCGCGTTCGGCCCAGCCGGACAGGGCGTAGCCGCCGCCGAGCTGCTCGGCCTTCCAGGGGCGCAGCGGCTCCAGGGAGTGGGCGGTCACGACGTGCGGGACGCCGTACAGCTGCTGGGCGAGCCGGCCGCCGAGGTTCGCGTACCAGGTGTGGGAGTGGACCAGCTCGCGGCCCTCGAGGGCGGCGGCCATGGCGAGGTCCACGGAGAAGGTGCGCAGCGCGTCGTTGGCGCCGTCGAGCGCGGACCAGGGACGGTGGCGCCGTACGCCGTCGGTGCCGCCCTCTCCCCAGCAGTGCACGTCCAGGTCGACGAGGCGGGCGAGTTCCCGCGCGAGGAACTCGACGTGGACGCCCGCGCCGCCGTACACGTCGGGCGGGTACTCCCGGGTCAGCAGTCCCACACGCACCCGGAACCTCCCGTGCTCGGCGGCTGGTCCCCTCATGGTCACCCAGACGGGGCGCTCGGGGAAGAGTGCGGGGGCACCGGAGATCACGGAGACGGCGAGGGCCGGGGCGGCCGCGGGGAGCGAGGGGGCCGGGAGAAGCAGCAGTCGCCGCAGACGCCCCCGCCGGGCACGCGGTAGTACAGGCAGCAGCTGCGTCGCCGGAAGGCGGTGCCGGTCAGGGTGCCGGTCCCGGCGAGGAGGGGATGCGCGAGCAGGCCGGCGGTGAGCGAGCGGGCGCGGGCGGCGGCGTCGGTACGGCCGTGGCGGTGGGCCCAGCGGTCCAGCTCGCGGGCGGAGGCGGCCAGGGCGGAGGCGGCGTTGCCCCACAGCAGCCCGGGCGCGAGGCGGTACCGGGCGCGCAGGGCCGCCGTCAGCGGTGCCAGGTGGGTGGCGAGCACGACCTCCGCCGCGGTGGCGGCGTCCCCCGGCCGCGGGCGCACCTCGGCGAGCCACAGGTCGTCGGGGGCGGTGGCGTCGGGGTCCCAGTACAGCAGGTTCGGGTCCAGGTCGGGGATCCGGCCGTACAGGGCGGCGCAGCCGAGCGTCACCGACCAGAGGCGGGCGGCGAGCCCCTGGTGCGCCACGGAGGCGGCGACCCGGGTCTCGGGGGCGCCGAGGGCGGCGGCCACCTTCCGGACGCGGAAGGCGAGGGGGTCGTACGGAAGGCCGCCCCCGGGACCGTCCGCGGGGTTCTCCCGGCAGGCGTGCGCGAGGGCGGGGAGCGGCCGGTGCGGGGACGCTCCGCAGGTGCGCAGCACGAAGAAGCCGCCGAGCGGGCGGAGGGCGGCGAGCCCGGGGTCGAGGTCCACGGAGAGCAGTGATATCAAGCCCCCTACGGGGTGCGGTCAGGGATCCTCGCCGAACGACGCCCACCCTGGGGAGGACGGCACCGTCCTGATACTCCATCGGTAGTAGGACCCGATGGGTGCTCAGGGACGACGCCGGGAAGGTCCCGAGACGGCATCGTGTTGTCCATGGAAGACGACCGTTCGCCGCGCCGGGCCGAGAGCCCCCGCACCCGCCTCCCGCAGAGGAGCAGCCGATGAGCGCCCTCGCCCTGTCCGTGCTGCTGTCGCTCGTCTCCGCCGTCGCGTACGCGGGCGGGGCGATCGTGCAGGAGCGGGTCGCGGCGTCCTCCACCGACGTCCAGTACGCCCCCCTGCGACGGCCCGGCTGGTGGGCGGCGGTCGGTCTCAACAGCCTCGGCGCTCTGCTGCACGTCGTGGCACTCGCCTTCGGTCCGCTGAGCCTGGTGCAGCCGCTGGGGGCGCTCACCATCGTGTTCGCGCTGCCGATGGCGGCGCTGTTCGTGGGCCGCAGGGCCGGTGCGGCGGCCTGGCGGGGAGCGATCATGGCGACGGTCGGTCTGGCCGGCCTGCTGTCCCTGGTCGGCGCGTCCGGCGCCCAGTCGCTGGACACGGCGCAGCGGGTGGTGGTGGCCGTGGTGACCGCCGGTGCGATCGTGGCGCTGATGATCGCCGGCCGGGCCGCGCACCGGCATCCCGCGGTGCGCAGTGTGCTGCTGGCGACCGCGTCCGGCATCGCGTTCGGCATGTCCTCGGTGTTCACCAAGACGGTGGCGGTCGACTGGACCGGCGGCGTGTCCGCCGCCGACCTGCCGTCCCTCGCGGTGATCGGCGTACTCGCCACGGCGGGCATGCTGCTGTCGCAGGCCTCCTACCGGGGCGCCGGCCTCGCGGCCCCGCTGGCCGTGCTGACGGTCGCGAACCCGGTGGTGGCGGCCGTCGTCGGCATCACGATGTTCGGCGAGACCTTCCGCTACGGCACGACCGGCACCGCGCTCGCCCTGAGCTGCGGAGTGGTGGCCGCGGGTGGCCTGATCCTGCTGACGACGGAACGGCTCGCGCGGGAAGCGGCGGCGGGGGTCGATGCGGAGGGGGCGTCGGACGGGGTGGTGCCCGGGGTCGGGGCCGGGGTGGTGTCCGGGGTCGGGCCCGGGGTGGTGTCCGGGGTCGGAGTGGTGTCCGGGACCCGGGCCGGGGTGGTTTCCGAGGCCTGTGTGGTTCCTGAGGCACAGGAGATCTTCGGCGAGCCGCTGCTCTCCGCCGCGGCCGAGGCGCGGCCGGTGGCCGGCGCACCGGCCGCGGTCGGAGCCGTGGACGCGGCCGCGGTCCCCGCCGCGGGCCTGCCGGCCGGCGGTGGGAGCGGACAGCCGCTCGCCCCGCGGCCCGCCAAGGTGTTCCTCCCCGGCCCCGCCCCGGTGTCTCCGCCGGTCCCGGGCACCGCGCCCGCCGCGGAGGCGTACGCCGCCCCGGAACCGGCGGAGCTCCCGGCCGAGGACCGGCTCTTCTCCTACGGGCCCTACGGGCTCTTCTACAGCGGCCCGTACGTCCCGCTGCCCGCCCTCGACCGGCGCCGGGTGCGGATCAGATCCTGACGCCGCCGGCCCGCAGATACGCCAGCGGGTCGACGTCCGAACCGAAACCGGGCCCCGTCCGCACCTCGAAGTGCAGATGCGGGCCCGTGACGTTCCCGGTGGAGCCCGACCGTCCGATGCGCTGGCCGGCGCCCACGGACTGGCCGTCCTTCACGGAGATCGCCGACAGGTGCGCGTACTGGGAGTAGCGGCCGTCGGCGTGCCGGACCACGACCTGGTACCCGTAGGAACCGCCCCACCCGGCGCTGACGACCCGGCCCGCGGCGACCGACTTGACGGACGTGCCGGTGGGGACGGGGAAGTCGACGCCGGTGTGGTAGCCCTTCGACCAGGACGCGCCCGCCTGGTGGTACGGCGTGCCGGTGGAGGCGTCGACGGGGGCCACGAGAGCGTGACCGGTCACGGCCTTGGCTTTGTCCTTGGCCTTGTCCTTGGCCTTGTCCGAGGACGCCTTCTCGGGCCGCTTCTGCTTGGCCGGTTTCCGCTGCTGCTTCGGCTCGGCAGCCCGGGACGGCCCGTGCTCCGCGCGGGGCGCCGCGGCGGTGCTCTCGCCGCGCAGCGCCAGCCGCTGGCCGGGCACGATCAGGTCGGGGTCCGCTCCGATCGAACGGCGGTTGGCCTCGTACAGCCCCTCCCAGCCGCCCGGCACCTGCTGGCTGTCGGCGATGCCGGACAGGGTGTCGCCGGTGACCACCGTGTACATCCGGGCCTTCCCGGCCCGGGACTGCGGTGTGGTCTGGGGACTCACGTCGGGCGCCTTGCCGGACGTCCGGGCGGTCTTCCGGGGCTTCTGAGCCTTCTGGGCCGCCTCCTCGGCGGATCCGCCGGGCGGCTTCCCGGTGGTCCTCCCGTCCCGTTTCGGGGCGGATCTCTCCGCGCCCTTCTCCGTGCCCGCTCCCCCGGCCGGACGGATGTCGGGCGCCTCGCCGCCCCGGCTCAGTCCGGCCTTCACCGAGCACACCGGCCAGGCGCCGGGGCCCTGCCCGTCCAGCACCTTCTCGGCGACGGCTATCTGCTGGTCCTTGGTGGCCAGATCCGCGCGCGGCGCGTACGCGGTCCCGCCGAACGCCTCCCAGGTGGACTGGGTGAACTGCAGGCCGCCGTAGAAGCCGTTGCCGGTGTCGATGTCCCAGTCGTTGCCGGACTCGCAGGCGGCGACCTTGTCCCAGGTGTCCACGTCGGCCGCGTGCGCGGTGCCGGTGCCCATGAGCGGCAGCGCGATCCCGGCGCCTCCGGCGGTGACGGTCAGTGAGGCCCGGTTGATCCTGTTCGGCTGGTACCGGCGGTGCCGACCGCGTACGGCCATGGATGTCCCCCTCGACATTGCGTCAGGAGGGGAAAAAGTAAACGCCACCAACAAGCCATGACAAGACGGCAATCGGCCGGTTGGTCGGTCAAGTGGCGAAGAAACGGCGCCCATTGGCCGACTGGAATGTCCGGTTGCCGAGGCCGCGGGCCCTTACCGCGCGTACCGGAATTTCGCGAACCGTCGTCGGGGACTCTGCCGTCGCCGCGCCGCCGCACCCGCCGACCGCGGCTCCCGCGGCGGGCCGGCCGGACCGGCACGGGAGCCGGCTCAGCGAAGCGGCCCCGGTCTTCGCCGTCGGCGCGTTGCGCCTGAGCGCTCGTGATCGGCCTCGAACTCGACCTGGGCGGTGCCCGCCGCGGCAGCGACGGAACCGACGACCAGCACGGCCCGTCCGCCGACGGTCGTTTGCGGCGCGCGGTCGGGTGTTACCCGGCAGGTACCGAGCGGGCGTCGTCCGGCGCCCGGCCAGCAGCAGACCAGGAGCGGCCACATGACCACTTCCGTCAACGACATGCTCCGCACCTATCCCGCCGACCTGGGAGGCGTGGACCAGGAAGCCATGGCCAGGTGCATCGAGAAATGCCTGGCCTGCGCCCAGGCGTGTACCGCGTGCGCCGACGCCTGCCTGTCGGAGGGCATGGTCGGCGAGCTGACCAAGTGCATCCGCACCGACATGGACTGCGCCGACGTCTGCGACGCCACCGCGTCGGTCCTCTCCCGGCACACCGGCTACGACGCCAACATCACCCGGGCCGTCCTGCAGGCCTGCGCCACCGTCTGCAAGGCGTGCGGCGACGAGTGCGCCAGTCATGCGGACACGCACGAGCACTGCCGCATCTGCGCCGAGGCGTGCCGGCGCTGCGAGGAGGCGTGCAACGGTCTGCTCGCCGGTCTGGGCTGACGCCTCGGCCGACGGGTGGGCCGAGGCGCCCGATCCGGTGATCAACGGTGCCCGTGACCGCTGGGACGCAGGGCTTCTCGGAGCCGGTTTCCGGACGTCCCGGCCCCACACCCTCTCGATACGCGCACGAGCAGGGGTCGGCGGTCGCGGGCGCCCGGCCTCGAAGGCAGAGGCGCCGCTCGTCCCCGGCTGATGGCCGCTCCCGCCGCGCGACGGGCTGGGCGGGATCAGTGAGCCGGCGGGGCACGAGCCGACGACGGTGACGTCGCGGACGTCCGGGCGGTGCTCAGGACCGGGGCCGCGGCGCGATCTCCTCGATCAGACCCTCGACCAGCGCCTTGATCTCGTCCCGGATCGGCCGCACGGCCTCGACACCCCGGCCGGCCGGGTCGTCCAGCCGCCAGTCCAGGTACCGCTTGCCGGGGAGGACCGGGCAGGTGTCGCCGCATCCCATGGTGACGCAGACGTCGGAGTCCTCGACGGCATCGACGGTGAGCCTCTTGGGCACCTGGGCGGAGATGTCGATGCCGGCCTCGCGCATGGCCTCGACGGCGGCCGGGTTGACCCCGGCGCCCGGGTCGGAGCCGGCGGAACGGACCTCGACACGGTCCCCGGCCAGGTGGGTCAGCCAGGCGGCGGCCATCTGCGAGTGTCCGGCGTTGTGGACGCGGACGAACAACACGGAGGGCTTGTCGGACATCAGGGGTCTCCCTTTTGTCTCGCGACCGCATCAGGCACGTATGACATCAGCACCCGGTGATGTCAGTCACCGCTGACGTGAAAGCATCAGTCCATGATGACGTCAGTCGACACTGACCTGATCCGGGTCCTGGCGGATCCGCTCAGGCTGCGGATCGTGACACTGCTCGCCCGCGAGACGCTGTGCACCACCCACCTCGTCGAGGAGACGGGGGCGCGGCAGACCAACCTCTCCAACCACCTGCGCGTACTGCGCGAGGCCGGGGTCGTCGAGACGGAGCCGTGTGGCCGGTACACGTACTACAGGCTCTGTCCGGACGTCATCGCCACGCTCGCCGGACAGTTCGCCGAGCTGGCCGCCTCCGCCCGCACCGCCGCCGAGAACAAGAGGGCCTGTCCGTGACCCGCACCGAAGCGCCCGTGACGACCGCCGAGGAGCCCTCCGTCGTCGCGAAGCTGTCGACGCTCGACCGTTTCCTCGCCGTGTGGATCCTCATCGCCATGGCCGTCGGACTCGGCCTCGGCCGCGCCCTCCCGGGTCTGGACGACGCACTGGCGAAGGTGGAGCTCGGCGGCATCTCCCTGCCGATCGCGCTCGGCCTGCTGGTCATGATGTATCCGGTGCTGGCCAAGGTCCGCTACGACAGGCTCGACGCGGTCACCGGCGACAAGAGGCTGATGGTCTCCTCGCTGGTCGTCAACTGGATCGTCGGGCCCGCGGTGATGTTCGCGCTGGCGTGGATCTTCCTGCCGGACCTGCCCGAGTACCGCACCGGGCTGATCGTCGTCGGTCTCGCCCGCTGCATCGCCATGGTCGTCATCTGGAACGACCTCGCCTGCGGCGACCGCGAGGCCGCGGCCGTCCTCGTAGCCCTGAACTCGGTCTTCCAGGTCCTGGCGTTCGGCCTGCTGGGCTGGTTCTACCTCGACCTGCTGCCCGGCCGGCTGGGCCTGGGCGACGGCGAGCACCTGGACATCTCCATGTGGAAGATCGCCCTGAACGTGGTCGTCTTCCTCGGTGTACCGCTGCTGGCCGGTTTCCTGACCCGCCGGATCGGCGAGCAGAGGATGGGCCGCGGGCCCTACGAGCAGCGCTTCCTGCCGAAGATCGGGCCGTGGGCGCTGTACGGGCTGCTGTTCACGATCGTCGTCCTCTTCGCCCTGCAAGGAAAGACCATCACCTCGCAACCGCTGGACGTCGCCCGGATCGCGCTGCCGCTGCTGGTCTACTTCGCGGTCATGTTCTTCGGCACCTTCCTCCTCGGCAAGGGCCTGGGGCTGGCCTACGACCGCACCGCGACGCTCGCGTTCACGGCCGCGGGCAACAACTTCGAGCTGGCCATCGCGGTCGCCGTCGCCACCTTCGGCGTCACCTCCGGCCAGGCCCTGTCCGGCGTGGTCGGCCCACTCATCGAAGTGCCGGTGCTGATCGGCCTGGTCCACGTCGCGCTCGCCTGGCGAAGGAAGTTCACCGCCGACGCGGTGACGACGGCGCCGTGACGCGGCTCGTGGACGTGGTGGTGGTCGGCGGTGGCCAGGCCGGGCTCGCCGCCGGCTACCACCTGCGCCGCCGGGGCCTGGACTTCGTCGTCCTGGACGCCGGTGCGGAGCCGGGCGGCTCCTGGCGGCACATGTGGGACTCGCTGCACCTGTTCTCCCCGGCCGAGCACTCCTCCCTGCCCGGCCGGCTCATGCCCGCCCAGCCGGGCCGGACGTATCCGGACGCCGGGCACGTGGTCGAGTACCTCACCGACTACGGGAAGCGCTACGCCCTTCCCGTCCAGCACGGCACCCGGGTCGACGCCGTGCACCGCGACGGCGACCGGCTCCTGGTGGAGACCGACTCCGGGACCTGGCGGGCCCGGGCGGTCATCAGTGCCACCGGCACCTGGTCACGGCCCTTCCTCCCCGCCGTCCCGGGCCGCGACGTCTTCACCGGCCGGCAGCTCCACACGGTGGACTACCGCCGCCCGGCCGACTTCGCCGGGCTGGGGAGCGTGATCGTGGTCGGCGGCGGGAACTCCGGCGCGCAGATCGCCGCCGACCTCGCCCTGGAAGGCGACGTGGACGTGAGGTGGGTGACCCGGCGTCCACCGCGCTTCCTGCCGGACGACATCGACGGCCGCGCCCTGTTCGACGTCGCCACCGCCCGCCGCCGCGCCCTCGACGCCGGCCGCGGCGACACCGGCGGCGTCGCCTCGCTGGGCGACATCGTGGCCGTGTCACCGGTGCGGGCGGCGCGGGACGCGGGCCTGCTCAAGGCGTCACCCATGGCCGTCCGCGTGGACCGGCACGGCGTGGTGCGGGCCGACGGCACCCGCGCCGAGGCGGACGCGATCATCTGGTGCACCGGATTCCGTCCCGCCCTGTCCCACCTCGCCCCGCTCCGGCTCCGTGGCACGCGCGGGCGCATCGCGACCGAGGGGACCCGCGCGGTCGACGAACCGCGCCTGCACCTGCTCGGCTACGGCGACTGGACCGGGCCGGCGTCCGCGACGCTGATCGGGGTGGGGCGCCCGGCGCGGAACGCCGTCCGCGAGATCGCGGCGCTGTGGGCGCGGAGCTGACAGGGGGCCCGGCGCGTTCCGTGTCCCCCGGTGTCGCCCGACACCGGGTCGGTCGACGAGCGGGCTGCGGCGCTCGACCAGGACGACGTCGCGCCAGCGGCCGTGCTGCCTGCCGATGCGCTCGCGCGTGCCCAGCGCACGGAAGCCGGCCCGCCGGTGCAGGGCGAGACTGGCGGTGTTCTCCGGGAAGATGCCCGACTGGATCGTCCAGATCCCGGCCGCCTCGGTGGAGTCGATCAGCGCCTCGAGCAGCGTGGAGGCCACGCCCCGCCCCCGCGCCCGGGGGTGGACGTACACGCTGTGCTCCACGACCCCGGCGTACGCGCACCGGTCGGAGACCTTCGACACGGCGACCCAGCCCAGCACCGCCCCGCTCTCGTCGAGCGCGACGAAGCGGTGCTCGGCCGACTTCGCGGCGTCGAACGCCTCCCAGCCGGGCGCGCTGGTCTCGAAGGTGGCATCGCCCTCGTCGATGCCCGCCTGGTAGATCGCCAGCACCTGCTCGGCGTGCTCCACCGTCAGCGGCACGACCACCGGACCCGACGTCCCGCTCACCACGTCCCCCTCCGCCCGTTCGTTCGTCAGGCCGCGGCGGGCACGGCCAGCAGCTTGCCCATCGCGGCGAGCACCGACGGCTCGACCCGGTAGTACACCCAGGTGCCACGCCGCTCGGAGGTGAGCAACCCGGCCTCCTTCAGCTTCTTGAGGTGGTGGGACACCGTGGGCTGGGAGACACCGACGTCGGAGATGTCGCACACGCACGCCTCCCCGCCCTCGTGCGAGGCCACGGCGGAGAACAGCCGCAGCCGGACCGGGTCGCCGAGCGCCTTGAACATCCGCGCGGCCGTCTCGGCCTCCTCGGCGGTCATCGGGCGCTCGGTCAGCGGCGGGCAACAGGGAACCGCAGCCTGGCGGTCGGATTCGGGCAGCGGCGACACCCTCGTGTTCGACATGCGTCTATGTTGACACAGTTCGAATCAAGGCGGCGAGGGTCGCCACCGGTGCGCAAGGCGACCGGCCGGGCGCCGGGCGGCACGCCCCCACCCCCCTCCCACCCCGCACAGCGAGTTCGGCGACAGACCGCGCCGCCGCTCCAGTCCGACGAACACCAGTCCCGGCACCCCGGCAGCGAGGCCCTCACGGCACCGGGGGCCGACACCCCCGGCGGGGAGCCGTACCGGACCGGGCGAGAACAGGATGAGGCCGTCGCAGTGCCGCGACCACGCCCCGGCCACGCGGCCGGGCCCTCCGGCACCACCAGCCGCAGCCCCGGCGCGGCAGGGCACGGCGCGGCAGGGCACGGGGCGGCAGGCCCGGACCGGCCACACCGATGACGGCGACGTCGACACGCATCATCAGCGAGCCCTTAGGCTTCGATGAGTGTCTATGTTGACGAATATCGATACAAGTGTCACGCTGGGCCGCACAAGGCATCGACAGATGTCGAAGCACGCAAGGAGTCGCCGTGAACGCGCCCGCTACCACCGAGCTTCCCGTCATCGTGATCGGGGCCGGCCCCGTCGGCCTGGCCGCAGCAGCCCACCTGGTCGGCCAGGGCGTCGAGCCCCTGGTCCTGGAAACCGGCCGGAGGGCCGGCGCCGCGGTGCGCGAGTGGTCGCACGTGCGCCTGTTCTCCGCCTGGGGCGAGGTCGTCGACCCGGCCGCCGAGAAACTCCTCACCCCCACCGGCTGGACGCACCCCGACCCGTCCGCCTACCCCTCCGGCGGCGACTGGGCCGAGCTCTACCTGCAGCCGCTCGCCGACGCCATCGGCGAGCGCGTCCGCTACGGCGCGCGCGTCACCGGGGTCTCCCGGGCGGGCCGGGACCGCATCGTGGACGCCGACCGGGAACGGCAGCCCTTCGTCGTGCACGTCGCCCACGCCGACGGCCGCGAGGAGCGCCTCTTCGCCCGCGCGGTCATCGACGCCTCCGGTACCTGGGCCACCCCCGGTCCGGCCGGCGGCAGCGGCCTGCCCGCCCTCGGCGAGAAGGCCGCGGCCGACCGGATCACCTATCGCGTCCCGGACCTGCAGGACCCCGCCGTCCGCGCCCGGTACGCCGGCAGGCGCACCGCCGTCATCGGCTCGGGCGCCTCCGCCTTCACCGCCCTCGCCCACCTCGCCGACCTCGCGAAGTCCGACGACGTGGCGGGTACCGAGGCGGTGTGGATCCTGCGCCGGGGCATCTCCGGCTCCACCTTCGGCGGCGGCCAGGCCGACCGGCTCCCGGCCCGCGGCGCGCTCGGCCTGGCGGCGAAGGCCGCCGTCGACGACGGTCACGCCGACGCCGTCACCGGCTTCCGCACCGAGGCGATCGAACGCGAGGCCGACGGCCGCCTGGTCCTGGCCGGCGAGGACGGCCGCCGCCTGGAGCCGGTGGACGAGGTGATCGTCCTGACCGGCTTCCGCCCCGACCTGTCCTTCCTCTCCGAGATCCGCCTCGGCCTCGACGAGCGCCTCCAGGCCCCGACCGCGCTGGCCCCGCTGATCGACCCGAACGTCCACTCCTGCGGCACCGTCTACCCGCACGGCGTGAAGGAACTGTCCCACCCGGAACAGGGCGTCTACCTGGCCGGCATGAAGTCCTACGGCCGCGCCCCCACGTTCCTCGCCATGACCGGCTACGAACAGGTCCGCTCCATCACGGCCGCCCTCGCCGGGGACCACGAGGCCGCCGAGCGCGTCGAACTGACCTTGCCGGAGACCGGTGTGTGCGGCGGCGCAGGCCTCTTCGACGAGCCCGAGGCAGCGCAGAGCGGCGAAGGCGGCGGCTGCTGCGCCGCCCCCGCCACGCTGCAGATCGGCATCGGCGCACCGACCGCCTCCGGTGGCTGCTGAACACCGCTCCCGTCCCGGAGGGTTCGCCGTGTCACGTGCGCGACTCGGCCCTACGCGTACCGGATCCGCCCGCTTCCATCGCCCCCTGCGCGAAGCTCTTCGGCGCCGAGCCCGCCAGGCTCCGCGACGGCTTCGCCGTCATCGAGTCCCCCGCTCGGGATGGGGCTTGCGGGAGGACCGTGGCACCGGGCAGGGCGTTCCCGACCGGACCCTTCTTGGTGATGACGATGCGGCCCGCGTCCGGGGCCGGCGGCAGGACGGCCGACGAGCGGCTGGGCGACTGCTCGGCTGCCGTGGTGGCGACGTAGGGATGACGGTGGGCGGCGGATCGCGGATCGGACGGCCGACGGCGGTGGGCGGCCGGTGTGGTCGTCCACCGCCGTCGCGCGGTGCGGCTCGCGTGCTCGCGGCTCTCGCATCACGGAGCGGGGCTCACGACGCGGGTCTCTCAGCTCTCAGCTCTCTGCTCTCTGCTCTCCGGGTGCGGCTTGCCGTTCCGGGGACGCGGCCCTCGGCTCAGCTGAGCGGTGGTCCCGGTTCCGGGTTCGGTACCGGCTCCGGTCCCGGCGGGATCGGTGACGGAGAGGGCTCCGGCGGACCGGGGTGCGGGGGCGGCGGGGTCGGCTGCGGTCCCGGGGACGGGCCGGGGCCCGGAGGCGGGGGCGTCGGGACCGGGCCGGGGCCCGGCGGTGGCGGCGGGGGCGTCGGGTCGGGACCCGGCCCGGGCGTCGGAGGCGCGGGGGTCGGAGGTGCGGGGGTCGGGTCCGGGCCCGGAGTGGGTCCCGGGGTGGGCCCGGGCGGGACGGGATCCGGATACGGGTTCGTCATGGCGGGGTCCTCCGGCCAGTCGGTCGACAGCGGCTCTGGACTTGTCCCCCGCCTACCCGACCGTGGCGTCCCCACTCACTCCCCCGCATGACGGGCGGGGCCCAAGTGGCCGAGGAAGTCCGCGGCTCCTCAGGGCGTGGGCGGACCGCTCCGGACGGCCTCCGCACCGGCGGCGAGTCCCGGCCCGGGACTCGCCAGCACCGGGATCCGGGTGCGCGTCAACCGCCGGGCCGGCGCCATGGACGCCTGAGCCAGGACGATCGCGTCGGCGTCGTCGACCCCGTCCGCGGCGGCCGCCACCAGACGTGCGTAGCGGTCGGTGTCCCCGGCCTCGAAGCACGGCCAGGCACCGTCGGCCAGAAGCGTCCGCACCTCGACGGGGCGCCCGGCTCGCCGGGCCTCCTCCTCGACGAGCGTCCGGGTCGGCGCGAGTGTGCTCTCCAGGGCGGCGAGGACGACGACGCGCGGACCGGCGGCCACCGCGGCGGCGGCCATCGGCCGGTCTACGCGCAGGACGGGCACCCCGGCCCCGTCGGCGACCTCCTCGGCGACGCCGCCGATGGTGGAACAGGTGCACAGCACGGCGCGCGCGCCCTCGGCGACGGCCCGTCGCAGCGCGGCCAGGATGTCGGCCCGCACCGCCTGCGGCCCCTCGCCACGGGCCCGGTCCAACAGTCCGGCGTCGACGTGGTGCCGCAGTTCGAGGCCGGGATGTGCTTCGTCGCGCAGGGCCTCGAAGACCGGCACGTGGACGGGTGAGGTGTGCAGCAGTGCCAGCATGCGTGGGACTCCTCGTCCTTGTCGTGCCTGCCGTCCCTGTCGTTCTCGTCAGAACCGGTCGGGATGGGCCACGAGCCATTCCTTCGCCGCGCGCAGCAGCTCGGGGTCGGCGTCGGGGGCCTCGTCCGGGTGACGCTCGGCCCACTTGACGACGTACGGGCACAGCGGGGCGACGGCGACGCCCTCGCCCCGCGCGATGGTGTACAGCTCGCGCGCCAGCGAGCCCGCGATGCCCTTGCCCTCGTGTGCCGGCTCGACGATGGTGTGCACGGGGACGAGGGCGCGCTCGGGAGCCTCCAGGACGAAGTACTCGATGCGTCCGACCACCTCCCCGTCGCCCCACGCCTCCAGGCGGCCCGCCGTCCGGTCGTCACGGATCTCGATGTCGCTCACGGGCACGCTCCTCGTGCGAGTTGGATCAGGCCGACACGGCCTGGGGACTGCGCTCCTGGTCCGATCCCGGCACCGGTTCGGACGGGTCCGCACCGAGCTTCACGACGCGGTTGTCGCGGTCCACGTGCACGACCCGCGGCTTCAGCGACCGCGCCTCGGCGTCGGTGACCTGAGCGTAGCTGATGATGATCACCAGGTCGCCGGGGTGGACGAGGTGGGCCGCGGCCCCGTTGATCCCGATCACACCGGATCCGCGCTCGCCCTCGATGACGTAGGTCTCCAGCCGGGCACCGTTGGTGATGTCGACGATGTGCACGAGCTCACCGGGCAGCAGATCGGCGGCGTCCAGCAGATCGGCGTCGATCGTCACGGATCCCACGTAGTGCAGGTCGGCCTGGGTGACGGTGGCGCGGTGGATCTTGGACTTGATCAAAGTTCGCAGCACTTTGGACTCCTAGAAGACGGCTCCCCGCCAACTTCCTGCAGGTCAGGGGCGTCCCTCACTGTACATCGGCATGCCTTCGGCTCGAAGACCTCCAGGAAAATCGTACGTTGCTGTGACCAGGCTTGCCGCCTGCGTCTTTCTGCGCCAGCAGGCTGCCACCAAGCCACCGACCGGGCGCACGCGCGGAGAGCCGTATGGGACTGATGCTGAGTGGATGCTGACTTACCTGACATCTCATCAGGCATGTCGAGAGTCGGCGGCACTGGGCCTGCTCGGGGGTTAATTCGATCCCGGCTCACAGGCGAGTGCGAGAGCCGACCAGCACGCTCCACCACCACATGATGGAGCACTCCCGCGTCATCTCCCCCTCTCCGCCATGCCCAGGGCGCAGGGATCAGTCTCGGATGGCAACGGTTACGGGCGCAGAAGATATTCACCTGGTTTTCCGTGGCCCATCGGCCTTCAACTCTTCCATGAAGTGCCGAACTCGGCGTCGCGGAGCTGGGTCGTGTGTCCAAGATCAGGGGCCAAGGCCCGTATGAAGTTCCCCCGTGATCTTGGACACTCGTTCGTTATGCCGCGAGGGCGTGTTGATGCCACTGCCTGGTCTCGGACGGTGTGAGGTAGCCGAAAATCTTGTGCTTGCGCAGGCGGCGGCGGTTGTAGAAGGTCTCGATGAAGGTGAAGACCTCGGCGCGGGCGGTGGCCCGGTCGGGCCAGGTCCGGGGTCCGATCTCTTCCTTGAGCAGGGCCCAGAAACTCTCCGCTGCGGCGTTGTCGAAACACGATCCGGTGCGTCCGCAGCTCTGCCACAGCCCCAACTCCTGTATTCAATCCCTGAATTGCGCCGATGTGTACTCGCTGCCGCGATCGCTGTGGATCACGCATCCGGGCTACAGACCGCCTCGGCCGTGGGCCATGTCGAGGGCGTCGACGACGAGCTCGGCGCGATGGTGATCGGCCATGGCATAGCCGACGACCTCGCGGGTGGCCAGGTCCAGCCAGCAGGCCAGGTAGAGCCAGCCCTGCGCCGGCTTTGCAGAGAGAACCGCGAACAGCAGCAGACGATCGAGATCCTGAAAAAAGCGACGGCCTTCTTCGTGAAGGTTCCTCACGCTCCGCGCCGGTCAGCTCGCCCGCGGCGCCCTCGCCCTGGTCGGCCTTGGCCCGGCGGTACCAGCCGCGCAGGGACTCCGAGCTGATGCCGAGTTCCCGGACGACGGCGGTGACCGTCTTCCCCCAGGAGTCGACGAGCGCGACCGCGTCCCGCTTGAACTCCTCGGTGTACCGCTTCGTGTACTTGCTTCCCACCTGGTGCTACTTCCTCTGGAACCTCAAGATCCCAGTCTCCAGGTGTCCACGATCAAGGGGAAGCTTCAATCTGGTTGCGCTCCCAGCGCTGCGGGTCGGGTGGGATGGGCCAGCCTGTGGAAACGACAGCGCGGCATTGCTGCCAGGTGCGGTACCAGGTGTAGGTGCGGACAGCTGGCCTAAGCGGGCGAGTGCCGGTGTTCTCAGCCCACTGTTCGGACTGGCCAAGCAAGACCCGATCCGTAGGCCCAGCGGAGCCTGTGGGCCCCGCGCCGCCCACTTGACGCGACAGCCGGATCGCTAGTGTCCTGCGCCAGAGATCCGTCGGCAGATGCGGGCGAGGGAGTCGAGGATTTCCTCGGCGGTCTTGGTCCAGATGAACGGCTTGGGGTCT
>NZ_JBIWJA010000037.1:0-70155 GCF_044764905.1 Streptomyces sp. NPDC093586
TCCTGGACCGCGTCCTCGGCGTCGGCCGCACTGCCGAGGACGCGGTAGGCCACGGAGAACAGCAGTCGCCGGTGCTCGTGGAAGACCTGCTGGTCCTGGTCCGGGTACGGCTGGGTCACCGCGCCTCCCGGATCCGGGTGAAGCGGACGACGGTCCCGCCGGTCGGGTGCCGACGGGGCGGTGACGCGGGATCTCTCAGGGGGCGATGGGCAGTTGGCGCTTGTGCTCGGTGAGGCGGTAGCGCGCGACGATCTTCTCGAAGACCGCCTCGTCCACCGGCTTGCCCTCCAGGAAGTCGTCGATGTCGTCGTAGGTGACGCCGAGGGCGTCCTCGTCGGCCTTGCCCGGATCGAGGGTCTCCAGGTCGGCCGTCGGCGTCTTCCACACCAGCTCGGCGGGCGCGCCCAGCGCGTCGGCGACGGCACGCACCCGGCGCTTGGTCAGGCCGGTCAGCGGGACCAGGTCGGCGGCCCCGTCACCGAACTTCGTGAAGAACCCGGAGACGGCCTCGGCGGCGTGGTCGGTGCCGACGACCAGACCATCGTGCGCCCCCGCCACCGCGTACTGGGCGATCATGCGCTGCCGGGCCTTGATGTTGCCGAGCACGAAGTCCTGGTGGTGGGCGTCGCGGAAGGCGACGTCGGCGGCGACCGCGGCCTGCAGCGCGGCGTCGGCGGCGGGCTTGATGTCGACGGTCAGCACGTGGTCGGCCCGGATGAAGGAGAGCGCGAGCTGGGCGTCGTGCTCGTCGGCCTGCGTCCCGTAGGGCAGCCGCATCGCGTAGAACCGTGCTTCGTGACCGGTGGCGCGGGCCCGCTCGGCGGCGAGCTGGCACAGACGGCCGGCGGTCGTGGAGTCGACTCCGCCGCTGATACCGAGTACGAGGGACCGCAGGCCGGTGGAGGTCAGCCGCTCGGCGAGGAAGGCCACCCGGCGTTCGATCTCCTGCTCGGCGTCGAAGCTCTCCGCCACGTGGAGTTCCCGGGCGATTTCCTGCTGCTGGGCGATGGAGGCCGGCTCGCTCACGTCTGCTCCTGATCTGGTTCGCGGTGTGCTGGCCGTGCCCAGCCTACCCAGGCGCCTCCACCGGGACGGGACCGCGTCGGCCACCGCGCATGCCTCCGGGAACGCGGACCGCGCCGGCTCCCACCGGGAGAGACGCGCACGGCCTCCACTCCGCCCCGAGGATCCGCCGACGACGTAGGACCCGGTCAGCAGGCGTCGTACTTCCAGACGTCGCCCTCCCGCAGCCAGGGCTGCTGCTTCTGGTCGAACGTCGGCAGGCCGACACCGTAGGAGACGCGGGCCGTGTCCCCGGAGAGTTCGTCGACGGCGAATCGCTTCACGTCCTGCTGCCCGTAGTCACCGACCGCCCGCTCGGTCAGCACCGCCATGCCGGCCGGGGTGATGACTTTCCGGCAGCGTGCGGACAGCATGCCGTACGTCGTGTCCGGCTCGTCGGCGAAGTAGGCGGCGGTGTACTCGCGTACGGCCTTCTCCAGCGCCGCCTTCGCCGGCGCGGTGTCCTCGCTCGGCGTCGGACCGGCGGACGGCTGCCCGGCGTCCGGGCTGCTCGCCGCGCCGCTGCTCGTGGGTGCGGTGTCGGCGGTGTCGTCGTCCGACGAGGAGCAGCCGGTCAGGGCTGCCAGGAGCAGCCCGAGAGCGGCGGTGCCGATGACGGTGCGGTGGCTCACGGTCCCCCCCCCAGATACGTGTGATGTGCGGGGGAATCGTGCCATGGGAGGAAGCGGCACCGGCTCGACAGGGCCGTGGTCACGGTCGGCCGGCATCTCACCGCGGGGCAGGCGCGGCCAGGTCGGGATCACCGAACTCCGTGCGCAGGGCCTGGAAGGCGGTGACCTTGTCCGCACCGAAGCGGCGCACCTGGGAGGCGTACTCGTCGGCGGTCAGAAACGCCGTGGGCCTGGACTTGCTGTGGAACTTGTCCGCGTACATGACCAGCCGCTCCTCGTCCGTCACCGCCAGATAGTCGGCGACGGGCAGCGGAAGGCCCTGACCCACGACGTCCTCCTTCGTGACGCCCACCCCGGTGTGGTGGGAGCAGAAGCGGCACAGTGCCTCCGGGAAGCCCTCGTTCTCCAGGATCTCGTGCCCGAGCAGCCCGTGCCGGATGTAGTTGCCGTGGTCGAGCCGCCCGTCCTCCCCGTAGAGGCGGTAGACGCCGATGTCGTGCAGCAGGCAGCCCGCGCGGACCAGTCCGGCGTCGAGATGGCCGAGGTGCGGAGCGGCGAGCAGCTGCTCGGCGATGCTCCAGACGATCTCGCAGTGGGTGTGCACGAGGTCGAACGCCTCGGCGGTCGGCGCGTACTTCTCGTGCAGCGCACGGATCTCTTCGGTTCCCGGAATCCTCACCCGGGGAGCGTAACAACGGTGGTGGGGAGGCCGGGGGCCGGTCGCCCGGGCCGGGCGGACGAAGGCGCCCCCAGCGCGGTCCGAGTCACCTGGGACGGTCCGAGTCACCTGGGACGGTCCGTCCGAGGCGGGCGTCCCGGCGGCCGGCGGTGCACCTGGCGGCTGACCGCGACGCCCGCGCCCGCACACCGCCGGCGGTTCCCCGCCGGCCGGTCGCCTACTCCGGGGGTGTGGGGGTGTCGTGGGTGCGGTACATCGCCTGCACGTCCAGCTCCAGTTGGACGGTCGGCCCGACGACCGCGATGCCGCGGGCCAGCATGGAACGCCAGTTGAGGGTGAAGTCCTCGCGGTGGAGTTCCGCCTTGGCGAGCGCCGCGCAGCGCAGTTCCTGGTCATAGCCGCCGTTCACCATTCCGAGGTACGTCGTGTCGAGACCGACGGATCGGCTGGTGCCGTGCATCGTGAGCGTGCCGTGCAGCGTCCATTTGGTGCCACCGCGGTAGGCGAACCGGGTGCTGGTGAAGTCGATGTACGGGTAACGCTCGACGTCCAGGAAGTCCGCGGACCGCAGGTGGTTGTCACGGGTGTTGTTGCCCGTGGTGATGCTGGAGGCGTCGATGCGCACCGAGACATGGGAGTCGGCCATGTCCGGCGCGACGCGTATGCCGCCCTCGAAGCGGGTGAAGCGGCCGTGGACGTGGGCCATGCCCACGTGCTTGGCGATGAAACGGATCGCGGTGTGCGGGGGATCGAACAGCCAGGTCCCGGAGGTCGGGAGTTCCGGCTGGCGGGCGGACTGCAGGGTGATACGCACGGGAGGCAGCGCCACTCCGGCGGTGATGTCGAGGTCCTCACGGGCCGGTGACAGGCCCTCGGCCGCCGTCATCACGCTGTAGGAGCCGGCCGGCAGCGTCGCCATGAAGTAGCCGTTCGGGTCCGTGGTCCCGCGTGTCACGACGCGGTGGCTGTCCAGGGCGGTCACGGTCACGTCGGCTCCCCCCATGGGCTGTCCCACGGGGTCGACGACCTCGAAACCGAATCCCCCCGCACCGGGCGGCAGGGGGACCGAGAGGCTCGGTGTAGCACCGGACGTGCCGCGGGAAAGCCGGCGTCGGAGCAGCCCGAGGGCCATGGAGTCCACCTTTCTTCACTGGATCACCGCCGTGCGGCCCGCGCCGTCTCCTGCGTTCGCGGTCGTCAAGAATCATCCGGAACGGAGTCGTGGGCGTGGGGCGGCAGTTCGTTAACGATCATAAAGCCGCCGACGAGGAGAGGTTTACTCCGGGCCCTGGAGCTGGCGGAACCGTCTCTCGGCTGACGGGGTGGCGTAAATCGGCACATCGTCGAGGCAAATCGCCACACTCTTGTCTTCACGATTTGCACAGATGCTGTGGTGAAGGACACGAAGAAGGTGTGACGTTCACACATGGCTCGCGGTTCCGTCACGTACTTGACACATCACCCCTCGGGAAGAGGGCTCGGGGGCCGGTGGATCCGGGAAGGGGCCGTCGTCGCGGCCGGACGGGACATGCCCCACTCGACGGGACGCGCCACCACGAGCGTGCTTCCCGGCGTTCGGGGGACCTGAGGCGGCATGGCGAATCTCGGAAAGCACGTGTCGGCGGACGTGCCGGGTCCCGCGCTCGAGCGCGCGCTGACCACTCCGCTGCTGTACTTCTTCATCCTGGGCGACGTTCTCGGCGCCGGAGTCTACGTCCTGGTGGGGCAGGTGGCCGCCGACGCCGGGGGAGCGGTGTGGGTGCCGCTCGTCGTCGCGCTGCTGCTGGCGCTGCTGACCGCCGCGTCCTACGCGGAGCTGGCGACGAAGTACCCGCGGGCGGGCGGAGCCTCCCACTACGCGACGCGCGCTTTCGGGCCGTTCGCCGGGTCCGTCGCGGGGTTCTGCATGCTCGCCGCCGGCATCGTCTCCGTGGCCGCACTCGCCCGGGGCTTCGGGGGTGACTATCTGTCCGCCTTCGTGACGCTCCCGGTGGGCGCCGTCGCAGTCCTCTTCCTCGCCGCGCTCGCACTGGTCAACGCCCGCGGCATCAGGGAGTCGACCCGCGCCAACGCCGTCGCCACCCTCGTCGAGGTCGGCGGCCTGGCCGTCATCGTCGTCCTCGGCGGATGGCTGCTGCTGCGCGGTGACGGCGACCCGGGACGGCTCGTCCGGCTCGGCACACCGGAGAAGGGGGCCGCGGCGGCCGTGCTGAGCGGCTCCGTGCTGGCGTACTACTCCTTCGTCGGGTTCGAGACATCCGTGAACGTCGCCGAGGAGACCCGCGACCCACGGCGTTCCTACCCGCGCGCCCTGTTCGGCGCCCTGGCCACCGCGGGGGCCGTGTACGTGCTGGTGGGCATCGCCGCGTCCGCGGCCGTACCCACGTCCCGGCTCGCCGGGTCGAGCGGGCCGCTGCTCGAAGTCGTCAAGGCGGCCGGAGGAGTACCGACGCGTCTGTTCAGCGCCGTCGCGCTCGTCGCCGTCGCGAACGGCGCGCTGCTCACCGGCATCATGTCCTCCCGGCTGGCCTACGGCATGGCCCGGGACGGACTCCTGCCCGCCGTGCTGGCCAAGGTGCTGCCCGGCCGCCGTACGCCGTGGGCCGCCATCGCGGTCACCACCCTGCCGGCGATGGCCCTCGCGCTCACCGGCGGTGTCGCCACCCTGGCGTCCACCCTGGTCCTGCTGCTGCTCGTGGTCTTCTTCATGGTCAACACGGCCGTGCTGGTCCTGCGCCGCGACCCGGGCGGCGCCGACCACTTCCGGACCCCGGCCGTGCTGCCCGTGCTGGGTGCCGCGTCCTGTGTCGCGCTGGCCACGCAGATCGAGGCCGAGGTGTGGCTGCGCGGACTGGTGGTCGTCGCCGCCGGAGCGGCGCTCGCCGCACTCGCCGCCGTACGGCGGACCAGCCGCGGCGCCGGAGAGGAGGACCCTCACGGCGCCGCTTCCCCTCGGGAGTCCGGCGGGCGGTAGTCGCTCCCCTTGTTCCTGTGAGAGGACCGTGGGGGAAGGACCGGCGTCACTGCCCCAGGGAGGCCAGGTCGATGGCGTCGGCCATGGCCCGGTAACCGGCGGGGCTGGGGTGGATGTGGTCGGCCATGTGCAGGCCGTCCGGGATGCGGCCGGTGCCCGCGGGATCCAGGGCGCGGTCGAAGTCGGCGACGGCGTCGTACTCGCCGCTGGTGCGGATCCACCGGTTGACCTGGTCGCGGATCGTCTCGCCCTCGGCGGTCCAGCCGGCCGATCCCCGGTAGGGGGTGAGGGTGGCGCCGACGACCCTGACCCCGCGGGCGTGGGCGGCGCGGATCAGCGTCCGGTAGCCGTCGATCAGCCGCTGTGCGGTGACCGGCGGGTCGTCGCGGTCGACGCCGCACAGCCGGTCGTCGGTCAGTTGGATGTCGTTGATGCCGATCAGGACGATCACCGTGCCCACGTGGGGCCGGCCGAGGACGTCGCGGGCGAACCGGGAGATCCCGGCGTCGCCGCCGCAGGCCGAGTCGGTGAGCAGCTTGTTGGAGCCGATGCCGGCGTTCAGCACCGGGCGGGGACGGCCGGCGGCGATCAGGCGCTCGGCGAGGGCGTCGGGATAGCGGTCGTCGCCGTCGATGGTCGCGCCGAACCCGTCGGTGAGGGAGTCGCCGAAGGCGACGACCGCGTCGGGCTGCGGGTGACCCCCGGACGTCTCGACGCCTTCCAGGTAGTACCAGGACCCGAACCCGGGCTCGACCTTGTCGGTGAAGGCGGTGGCGGCCGCGGCACGGTGGTGGTCGCCGGTGGCGCGGTAGGTGGTGGTCATCGACACCTGGTGGTAGGTGGCCGGGCCGGTGGCGTCCTTGAAGTACAGCGTGATCGTGAGTCGTTCGCGCGGCTTGGTGGGCAGGGCGACCGGGTCGCTGACGGCATGTCCCCCCGGGGGGATGGTGGTGGACGGGGAGTCCGCGAAGCGCAGCGGGCGAATGGTGCCAGGCTGCACGGCCGCGCCGGCGGCGGTGCGGCCGATGCCGGCGCCGGTGAGGTGCAGGGGTGTGGTGCCGTAGGCGTTGGACAGCCGGATCCGGACCTTGGTGCCGCCGGTGTTCACCCGGACGACCTGCCGGACCGACTGGTCGCTGAAGCCCTGCTCGGCCCAGGTCTCGAACCACGGCGCACCGGACGGCCGCATGACCGCCGCTGTCCACGCGCCGTGCCAGACGGTGCCGGTGGTGGCGGGCGTCGCCGCGGACGGGGCGGCGGCGGTCGGGGATGCGGCCCCGGTGGGAGTGAGCAGCGGATTGCGGGTCTCGGGGGAGGACATGGTCGAACGCTCTTCCTTCCGTGCGGTGCGGGTGGGAGCCCCCGCCTGGGGCATGCGCGTGATCACTTCTTTCGCCGGGGCCCGCCAGAACCGGGGACCACGACGGCGCGGGCGTGGTCACGCGCGCCGGCCCGGGCGGGAAAAAGGCCTCCCGGGCGGGAAAGGGCCTCCCGGGCGGGTCTCGGGCGGCATCCGCCCGGGGCCCGGTTCCAGGGAGCCCGTCCTTGCGGGGAACTACCCGGCCGTGGCCGCACGCCACTGCTCAGCAGGCGAGACGCCGGGCAGCGGCTTGCCGATCAGCGCGAGCGGGATGAAGAAGTTGACCTGCCCGATCACCATGGCGAGCGTGGCCAGCGCCGTGGCGTCGTAGTGCTCGGCCACCCGCGCGTACAGGGCGTCGGGGACGCGCTCCTCGTGCCCGCCGGGCGTGAGCACGGCCTCCACCAGCTCCAGTGCGACCCGCTCGGCATCGGTGAAGCAGAGAGCGTCCCGCCAGGAGGCCACGGCGGTGATCTTCTCCTCCGGCACCTCCGCGCGGCGCAGGTTGCCGGTGTGCAGCACCGTCAGGTAGGTGTTCCCGACGAGCTGCCCGGCGCGCAGGTGGACCAGACCGACGGTGCTTCGCGGGATCACCCCGTTACCGACGATCTTGAACAGGGCGGCGCTGACGTCGCCGAGTTCGGGGACCAGCCGCTGCGGGTCGGAGAACCGGGAGGTGACGGTGTCGAAGTCGTCAGCAGTAGTGTTCATGGGGGATGTCCCTTCCAGGGTGCGGGCCGTTGCGCCCGCCGGTATCGGCTCGTTCACTGCACTGACGACCCGCAGCGGGTGAAGGTGACCACTGCGCCGGATCTTTTTCGAAGAATCCGGTCCCCCGGCCGGTTGGCATGGGTCCCCACCCACGCGTCGGCCCCCTTCCGATGTCTCCGGAGACATCGGAAGGGGGCCGGGAGCGGGAAGGTCAGCCTTCGACGGAGGCGAGATCGAGCCGGGCCAGGCGTTCGGGGTCGGCCAGGATGTCGATGGCGGCGATCCTGCCGTCGGCGACGGTGAAGCTCATGACGGACAGCGGCTGCCCGTCGAGGGTGTTGACCAGTCCGGCGAGGCCGTTGACCAGTGCGGGGTGCGTAGTGGCGGCGGTGGCCATCCGCTGGAAGGTGGCGGCCTGCCCGGCCACCGCGTCGGCGCCACGGATGACCCGCAGCCCCCCCGCGAGTACGCCGCCGTCCGCCCGCAGCACCACGTCCGGGTCCAGGAGGGCCAGCAGCGCGTCGAAGTCGCCACCGCGCGCGGCGGTCAGGAAGGCGTCCACCACCCGGCGCCGGCCGGCCGGGTCCGGGTCCGGGGGCGGGGTCGCGCCGCGGACCCGTTGCCGCGCCCGGCTGGCCAGCTTCTTGGCCGTCCCCGGTGTGCGGTCCACGATCGGCGCGATCTCCTCGAACGGCAGCCCGAACATGTCGTGCAGGACGAACGCCAGCCGCTCCGCCGGGCTGAGCGAGTCCAGCACCACCAGCAGGGCCAGCCCGACCGCGTCGGCCGTCAACGCCTGCTGCTCGGGGTCGGCCCCGTGCTCCTGGCTGATCACCGGATCGGGCAGCCGGGCCTCCAGCGACTCCTCACCCCGCCGCTTCCGGGCGCGGAGCATGTCGAGGCAGACCCGGCCGACCACGGTGGTCAGCCAACCGCCGAGGTTGTCGATCCGGCGGTCGTCGGACCGGGTCAACCGCAGCCAGGTCTCCTGTATCGCGTCGTCCGCATCGGCCAACGAACCGAGCATGCGGTACGCGACCGCCTTGAGATGAGGACGCTGCTCCTCGAACCGATCGGCCAGAAACGCAGGTGGATTCACGATCACACGACCCTCCAGTAGACGGCATCGCACTCATGACGTACTCGACGCCACACATGTGACCGTGCTGCCCCACCGGTTTTTCGAGCGCTCCCGGTGCTCCCGCCTCACTCGTTCGGATCGTGAGGGGTCTTTGGAGCGAGCAGGACGAGTCGGCGCGGCCTCGCAGCATGCGGCTGCGCTCCGCGACGACGCCCCGGTGGCCGAGCGGCCCCTTGCCGGAGCGCAGCAGCCCTTCGGCGGGCCGCAGCGAGAGCGGGGCGAAAGCCGGCGCCCCGACGATTCCGGCGGCGACCACCGTCCAGGGCGCGACCCGGCGTTCCTCTCGCCCTCCGCGCTCCGTCTGCCCCTGACCCGCCCTCCCGAACGTCAGCTCACTCCGTCCGGTGCGTGCCGGCCCAGCCACCTACGACACCGCTCGTCACCGCCCGGGACGCATATGGGACTTCTGGCGGGTGCTGGGGCGTTGTGCCGCCGGTGAGCGCCTGTGCGCCCTGCGAGCCCTCTCCCTGAAACCGGCCGCGCGCCGCACGGTCGGACGCATGGGGGCTACCGGGCGAGGGGAGTGCGTGGGCCGCGGGGACGGCAGCGGATGCCCGTACGGGGCCGTACTCACGGTCGATACGGGCGTGGAGTACCGCTGTGACGACTGCCGGCACCACTGGGAGCTGGACGAGACGGAGCCGGGCCGACGGGCGGGGGAGGACGACGCGCCGACCCGGCCCGTCGGTGACCCCGGCGAGGCAGGCCATGGCACTGCGGCGTAGTCACCGTCCTCGCGCGTGTGATCGCCCGTGCAGAGGAGTGCCGGCCCTTGATCACGTGCCATGCGAGTGATCGTGGCCGCTTGTGTGGTGGGAAGAGCGACGAGTTTCGGAAGAGTGCTGGATCCATGGGTGTGACGGTCGCCGAAGCCCACCCGAGGAAGACCGCCGGTCAGACCCCACCGGTACACCGCACTCGAGGAGCACGACATGGCCACGACCTACACCTTCGACGTCTTCTCCAGCCTCGACGGCTTCGGCGCCGCCGGCGGCGGCTGGACCGGTTACTGGGGCAAGCAGGGCCCCGAACTGCTCGATCACCGCCTCGCCCTCTACGGCCCGGACCAGCGGATGGTTCTCGGGGCCAACACGTACCGGGCCTTCGCACGGATGCTGGCCGCGAGCACCGAGGAGTCCGACGTGCGTGATCCCTGGGTCACTCGGATGAGGAGCCTGCCGGCGACCGTGGTGTCGACGACGCTGGAAGGCCCCCTCGACTGGCCGGACGCGACCGTCGTGAGCGGCGACGCCGTCGACGTGGTCGCCCGGCTCAAGGAGGAGTCCGAGGTGCCGCTGCGCTCGCACGGCAGCCTGTCGATGAACCGGGCGCTGATGGCCGCCGGCCTGGTCGACCGCCTGCAGGTGACGCTCTTCCCCGTCATCACCGGTCGGACCGGACTGGACCCGATCTTCCAGGGTGCGGCCGACTTCGACCTGGAACTGCTCGAGCACCGGACCCTCGACGGCCACATCCAAGAGCTCGTCTACCGGCCCACCCTCCACTGACACGCGGGATCGGGGACCAGCATGGCCCCGGTGCCGAACGAGCCGTCCGCAGCGCCGCCACGCTCGGCGTCCACGGGCACGGCCTCGGCACCCCGGACCAGTGCCGCCGCGCCCCATGGCCTCTGCGAAGCTTCGGTGTCCGAGTCCTGAAGGAGTGGCCATGGGGATCGAGTGGGAACTGCATTCGGCGCGGCCCACGCGAAAGGGGCCGTCCCGGAACACCTTGTTGCGGGGTTCCTACGAGCACGGCGAAGCGCTGTCGAGGGTGCTGGGCACCCTCGACCGGCATGGCTCGGGCACGCTCGGCCGGGTGGAGCCGTACGGCGACACGCTGTTCAACGAACAGGAGGCGCGAGCCGCCCGCCGGGAAGTCGCCGCCTTGCTGCAGGAGTGCACAGATCACCACCAGGAAGCGGCACTGCTCGATCTCGCCGAACTCCTTGAGGCGTGTGCGGCAGCACCGGGCAGCTACGTGTGGTTCATGGGTGACTAGTGCCGCGGCAGGAGGCGTTCGCCCCGTCGCGGCGTCCGGCACGCTCCCCCGGAGGGGGTGCCCCCACTCGCCGCACCGGCCGGAAGCCCGAGTGCGTCCGGTACGAGGGCTTCCGGCCGGCACTCCCCCAGCCTCCGGCCGGGGGGACCCCCGGAGCACGCGCCGGACGCCGCTCCTCACCGGGCGAACGTCGCCTGCCGCGGCACTGGTGACGAGGGCCGACACCGCGTACACCACCGCCGCGAGGAGCAGACAGGCGCGGGGGGACAGGAGCACCAGCAGTGCGCCACCCGTCGCGAAACCGGCCATCTGCAGCAGGCCCCAGAGCATGTCGTACACCGAACGCCCGAGGACGTAGCCGTCCTCGGGCAGGATCTCGTTCAGCAGCCCTCCGCGCACCCCGCCACCCAGAGACGCGACCAGGCCCTGCAGCAGGACGACGCCGAAGACCGCCCGGACGGGCAGGCCGGGCAGCGCCAGCACCGCCGTACCGGCCGCGAAGGCGAGACCGAGGCCGGTCAGGAGCGCTCGAGGGCGTAGACGGTCGGCGCCCGAGAGCAGGAACGCGCCGCCCAGCAACTGCGCGAGCTGCGGGCCGACCATGCTCACCGCCGACAGGAACGGCGATCCGGTGGCCCGGAACACCAGCGTGCCGAGGGCCAGGCCGCCGATCGTCTGGGCCGCGGTGAAAGCGGCGAAGGAGAGCAGGAAGGGAGTGAACTCGGGGGTGCGGAACAGGGATCGGTAACTGCGCGTGCAACGAAGTCTCTGATCGGCCGGGGGCGTGTGTGCTGTTTCGCCGATACACGAAAGGCCGTCCGCACGGGCTTGTGGCAGATCGGCACCGAGACTCTCGCCCGCGGCCTGTTCGTCCTCTCGCCGTTCGCCGGGATTCGCGAGCCTGGAACTCCTGCACGCGGGGACCGGCGCCCATCAGGGCGAGGAGGCGTGGTCGCGCGCACACCTGCCCGGCTGCCGCGTCCGCCTCACGGCAGGCCCGGTGGCCGCCCCGCTCGTGCGGGCGGCACTCGGCGCATCCTGGATCGCCGGGAACCGGGGCCGCCGGTCCGGACGGCCGGCTTGCCGGTCGAGTCCTGAACCGCCGTCCGCCCGGACGGATCGAGTGCGGGGAGGGGCAATATCGCGCAGCCCACGGATGGAGCAAACCTGTCGTGTCCGATGTAGACATTGCTGTCGGTTGAGGCTAAGGTTTCTGTTGTAACCCAGAAGTCGACGGGCACGGCAGAGACGAACTGCCGTGCATGCACGGCACGAACGGAAACAGGTAAGGAGCAGAACGCCATCAGGATCGCCCGGGCCGAGCAGGACCGCCCGGGTACCGCAGACCCCGGATTGGAAGGTGGTCCCCGGTCACGCATCCGCGATCCCCGCGGCCCCGCCCTCCCAGGCGAACGGCAGCGGAAGAAGGAAGCCGGCGCACGTCAGTCGGCAGATGGTGTTGAAAGCTCGGGGCCCGGGCGCCAGTCGGCGTCCGGGCCCCTCGACGCGTCCCCGGAAGAAGAGGTCTATGCCCCCTCGCAGTACCCGCCCCGCCATCCCCCTCGATGACGACGACTACCCCGCCTACACCATGGGCCGGGCCGCCGACATGCTCGGCACCACCCCCGCCTTCCTCCGTGCCCTGGGCGAACACCGCCTGATCACCCCCCTGCGCTCCGAAGGCGGCCACCGCCGCTACTCCCGCTACCAACTGCGCATCGCCGCCCGCGCCCGCGAACTCGTCGACGCCGGCACCGCGATCGAAGCCGCGTGCCGGATCATCGTCCTCGAGGACCAGCTCGAAGAAGCCCTCCGCATCAACGAGCAACTGCGCGCCCAGGCGCAGTGAGGACACCGGCCTGAGCGCGCCGGGCACACGTCTCACCGCTTCGGCGCCGCGACCGGCCACGTGCAGGCAGCACTCCTCACCGGCGCCCCGGCCCCCCGCTCATCGGGACCGTTCGCTGGGGCGCCGCATCGTGCGGGCCGGAGTCGCGCGGATCAGCCCGGCCCGACAGGCCGGCTCCGCCGGACGACGGCCGAAGACCGGCCCGCCCTCCGGGCGACCCGAGGCGCGTTCACGACAGTTGTATTGCGGCCGTGTGTCAGGATCCGCGTCATCGCCCGTCGTGCTGGTGCCTCGACGTCGGCGTGTGCTTCTCTGAACCCATGACCGTGCTCGTGACCCGCCGCCACGTCGACTACGTGCGTGTCACCACGACGGGGTGTACCGCCCAGGGCTGACGCCTCGCTCGGGCCGGCCTCCGCTCCGCCTCTCCTCCGCGCCGCACCGACCCCCGTCCCCCGTCCGGGCACGGCGCTCGGTCCCGCGGCTCTTCCTCCGCACCGCCGGCGTTCCGCACCACCGGCGTTCCGCACCACCGGCGTTCCGCGACGCCCGTCGCGGTGCGCACCCGCGCGTCACGCACACCGCCCTCCATGCAAGGGAGCAGCACCATGAGCCAGCCGATCGACTCCGTCACCGCAGGTCACACGCCCGACGAGGAGCCCACCGGGCCCGACACCTCGGCCTGGTCCTTCGAGACCAAGCAGATCCACGCGGGCGCCGCACCGGACCCGGCGACCGGCGCCCGGGCGACGCCGATCTACCAGACGTCGTCGTTCGTGTTCCGGGACACGCAGCACGCCGCCGACCTGTTCTCGCTCGCCGAGCCCGGCAACATCTACACCCGCATCCACAACCCCACCCAGGACGTCTTCGAGCAGCGCGTCGCCGCGCTGGAGGGCGGCGTCGCGGCGGTGGCGCTGGCGTCCGGGCAGGCGGCGCAGACCCTGGCGATCCTCGCCCTGGCCGGCTCCGGCGACCACGTCGTCTCCAGCGCCTCCCTGTACGGGGGCACGTACAACCTGTTCCGCCACACGCTGCCCAGGTTCGGCATCGAGGTGTCCTTCGTCGACGACCCGGACGACGTCGAGGCCTGGCGGGCGGCGATCCGGCCCGGCACCAAGGCCCTGTTCGCCGAGACCCTGGGCAACCCGCGCGGCAACGTGCTCGACGTCCGGGCCGTGGCGGACGTCGCGCACGGAGCCGGCGTGCCGCTGATCGTGGACAACACCGTGCCCACGCCGTACCTGCTGCGGCCCATCGAGCACGGCGCCGACATCGTCGTCCACTCGGCCACCAAGTTCCTCGGCGGGCACGGGACCACCATCGGGGGTGTCGTCGTCGACGGCGGGACCTTCGACTTCGGTGCCCACACCGAGCGCTTCCCCGACTTCACCGAGCCCGACCCCAGCTACCACGGCCTGCGGTACTGGCCCGCGCTGGGCCCCGGCGCCTTCGCCGTCAAGCTGCGCGTCCAGTTGCTGCGCGACCTCGGCCCCGCCATCTCCCCGCACTCCGCGTTCCTTCTGCTCCAGGGCGTGGAGACGCTCAGCCTGCGCATCGAGCGGCACTCCGCGAACGCCCAGGCCCTGGCGGAATGGCTGGAGCAGCGCGACGAGGTCGCCGCCGTCCACTACCCGGGACTGCCGTCCAACCGCTGGTACGAGGCCGGCCGACGCTATCTGCCGCGCGGCGCGGGCGCCGTTCTGGCCTTCGAACTGCGCGACGGTGTCGAGGCCGGCAAGCGCTTCGTCGACGCCGTCGAACTGTTCAGCCACCTCGCGAACATCGGCGACGTCCGCAGTCTCATCATCCACCCGGCGTCCACCACCCACAGCCAGCTGGACGAGCGGCAGCTGGAGGCCACCGGCGCCTCGCCCGGCCTGGTGCGGCTCTCGGTGGGCATCGAGAACCTCGCCGACCTGAAGGCCGACCTGGAGGCCGGGTTCCGGGCGGCGAAGGGCGCGTCCTGAACACCGTGCCGACGCCGTCGCGGGTCCCCCTTCCGCCGGCCTCCGGGGCCTGGCGGGAGGGGGACCCGCCCGGGCGTCGCCGGTGGTACGAGCGCGAGACGCCGCTCGCCCTGGAGGCAGGTGGCCGACTGCCCGCACCGCGACTGGCGTTCGAGACCTGGGGGAGGCCGGCGCCGGACCGCTCCAACGCCGTGCTGGTCCTGCACGCCCTCACCGGTGACAGCCACGTCACCGGCCCCGCCGGGCCCGGACACCCGACCCCTGGCTGGTGGGACGGGCTCGTCGGACCCGGGCGGGCGCTCGACACGGACCGCTGGTTCGTCGTCGCCCCCAATGTCCTCGGCGGCTGCCAGGGCAGCACGGGGCCGGCCTCACGCCGCCCCGACGGACGGCACTGGGGCGGCGACTTCCCGTTCCTGACACAGCGCGACCAGGTCGCCGCCGAGGCCGGTCTGGCGGACGCGCTGGGCATCGACCGCTGGGCCCTGGTGGTGGGCGGCTCGATGGGCGGCATGCGGGCGCTGGAGTGGGCCGTGACGCACCCGGAGCGGACGGGCGCGCTGCTGCTGCTCGCCACGACGGCCGCCGCGAGCGCCGAGCAGATCGCGTGGGCCGGCATCCAGCTGCGTGCCATCCGCTCCGACCCGCACTGGCAGGAGGGCCACTACCACGCCACGGCGCGGGGGCCGCACGCCGGACTCGGCCTCGCCCGGCGGATCGCCCACGTCACCTATCGCAGCGAGCCGGAACTCCAGGGCCGCTTCGGCCGCTTCGCCCAGGCCGAGGAGGATCCGTGGTCGGGCGGGCGGTACCGGGTCGGGTCCTACCTCGACCATCACGCCGCCAAGCTGGTGCGCCGCTTCGATGCGGGCAGCTACGTCGTGTTGTGCGAGGCGATGAACAGCCATGACATCGGCCGCGGCCGCGGCGGTGTGCGCGCGGCGCTGGGCCGCGTGGCCGCCAGGACCCTGGTGGCCGGCGTCGACTCCGACCGGCTCTACCCGCTCTCGCAGCAGGCGGAACTGGCGGCGGGCATCGGTACGGCCGACGGCCTGCGGGTCATCGAGTCTTCCTGCGGCCACGACGGTTTCCTCATCGAGGTGGAGCAGGTGGCCGCGCTCGTGAAGGAGCTCCTGCCGTGAGCCCGACGGCACGTGCGGGGCGCCGGACGGCGCCCGCCCGGTCGGGTCCGGTGGGCGTCGTCCGCGCCGGTGACGCCGCCGCCCGGCTCAGGCCCGGTGCACGACCGTCCCGCCGGTCATCGTCAACACGACGGGCGCCTCGCCCAGTTCGTCCGCGGGCGCGGTGACGGGGTCGACGGCGAAGGCCGTGAGGTCCGCCCGGTGACCCGGTGCGATGCGCCCCGCCACGTCCTCCTCGCCGACCGCGCGTGCCGAGTGCGACGTGTAGCCCTCCAGGGCCATCAGGCCGGTGAGGGCCTGCTCGGCCACGACCGGCTCGACGTCCGGCTGTCCGGGCAGCCGGCGCAGGCGGGCGGTGGCGAGGACCTCACGCGGGTCGTAGTGCGCGATGGGCCAGTCCGATCCCAGGAGCAGGGTCGCACCCGCGTCCCGCAGGTCCCGGCAGCGCCAGGCCCGGTCGGCGCGTTCCTCACCGAGCCGCAGGGACCACTCGTCGCGGTGGTCGGCGCGGGTGTAGGCGAGGTGGGTCGGCTGCATGGAGGCGGCGACTCCGAGCCGGGCGAAGCGGGGCAGCTGGCTGTCCGGCACGGTCTCGATGTGCTCGATCCGGTTCAGGACGCGCTGCCGGGGGTCGGGGAGGAGTTCGACGGTGTCGAGAACGTGCCGCACGGCCGCGTCCCCGATGGCGTGGGTGACCGTGCGGACCCCGGCGCGGGCGAGATGGTGGACCGCCCGGGTGTAGGCGGCGGGGTCCGGCCAGAACGCCTCGGTGCCCTGGTTGTGGCAGTCGGGGTGCTCCAGCCAGGCGGTGCCGCCCTCGACGGTGCCGTCCATGAAGAACTTCACGCCGCCGACGCGCCAGTGCCGCCCGTGCGCGCGCTGCAGCTCGACCAGGTCGTCGAGGCCCGCCTTGTCCGTGCCGGGCATGCACCAGGGGGCGATCCGCAGGCGCAGCGGCAGCTCGCCGTCCTCCTCGATGCCCTCCAGGAGGCCGAGGAGGTCCGGTTCCTGGAGGTCCATGACGTGGGCGCCCGTGAGGCCGGTCGCCGCCATGTCGCGCAGCAGGGCGAGGAGGCGTTCCCGGCGCACGGTCGCGCTCTCACGGGGCAGGACGGGATCCATCAGGCTCATCGCGGCGAACTCCACGAGGTGCCCGGTGGGCCGCCCGTCCGGGTCGCAGACGACCTGCGCCCGCTGTTCGAAGCGGCGCGGTCCGTCGATGCCCGCGGCCGCCAGGGCGGGGCCGCTGGCCAGGGCGGAGTGGCCGTCGTAGAGCCGGATGAAGGCCGGCACGCCGCCGAGGGCCCGGTCGATCTCGTCGTGGTGGACCGGGCGGCCGTGGAAGGTGTTGTGGTCGAGGCTGTGGGCCAGGACCCACTCGCCGGGGCCGGCCGCGCGGGCCGCCGCGGCCAGCGTCGCCCGCAGCGCGTCCAGGTCCTGGCAGCCGGAGAGGTCGAGCCCGGTGGCCATGGTCAGGCCCAGGTACGGGTGGCTGTGGCCGTCGACGAGTCCAGGGGTGAGGGTGGCCCCGGCCAGGTCGATGACCTCGGTGTCCGCGCCGCGCCAGTCGCGTACGTCCGCCTCGTCCCCGACGGCGACGATGTGGCCGTCCTTGACCGCGACCGCACGGGCCGAGGGCCGGTCCGGATCGAGGGTGCGGATCCGGGCGCCGGTCAGGATCGTGTCGGCGACGGCGGAACGGGATGCGGGGGAGTGTGACACGGAGGAGATTCCTTGCTGTTGGTGCCGATCGGGTGCCGGCCCCCGTGGGTGGGCCGGCGACTGAGGGGATGAGGACCGGGACGGTGTGGGGTCAGCTCACCTCGCCGTCCGGCTCCTGGGCGAAGTGGGCGTACACCTCGGGCCGGCTGCGGCGGATGCGCAGGGAGAGCAGGATGCCGAGGAGGAAGGCGCAGGGGACCAGCAGGACGAGCACGGCGTTGGTGGTGAACGGCGCCCCGGTCATCAGGTCGATCTTGCTGATGACCAGCCACATCGCACCGGCCATGAGGACGGCGGCGGCCGACGGCGCGATCACGGTGCGCCAGCGGCCCTCCTCGTGCCGGATGCGCCGGAAGTAGCGGAGGACGGCGACGGCGGTGACCGCCTGGAGCGCCAGCAGCCCGATCGCGCCCGGGGTGTTCACCCACAGCAGGAGCTGCTGGTACGGGTCGGCGCCGGCCAGGGCGAAGCCCGCGACGACCACCAGCGCGAGGACGCTCTGCGCGATGCTCGCCACGTGCGGGGAACGGTGTTCGGGGTGGATCCGGCCGAGTGCCTTCGGCAGGACGCCTTCCTGGGCGAGCGAGAGCCCGTAGCGGTTGATCGCGTTGTGGAAGGCCAGCTGCGAGGCGATGATGCTGGTGACGATGAAGATGTGCATGAGGTCGGTCGCCCAGCCGCCGACGTAGTGCGTGGTCGCGGTGAAGAAGAGGCCCATCGGGTCGGTGGCGAGGGCCTTCATGATCTGCGAGCCGCCGAAGGCCTGGATGACGATCCAGACGCAGAACGCGTAGAAGAGGCTGAGGAACGCGACGGCGGCGTAGGTGGCCCGGGGGATGGTGCGTTCGGGGTTGCGCGCCTCGCTGCGGTAGATCGCGGTGGACTCGAAGCCGGTGAACGCGGCGAACGCGAAGGTGAGCACCGCGCCGGTGCCGGGGACCAGGACGTTGCCCGGGGTGAGGGAGTCCAGGGCGAGGCCCTCGGCGCCGCCGTCGAGGAGTACGCCGCCCGCGAGCAGGACGAGGATGCCGGTCTCCGCGAGCAGCAGCACGCCGAGGACCTTCGCGCCGAACTCGATGCTGCGGTGGCCGAGGAACCAGATCGCGAAGACGCCGGCGACCGCGATGGCCGGCCAGGGCACATGGATGCCCCACAGGGCCTCCAGCGTGTCCTGGGTCCCGGTGGCGAGCAGCCCGTAGACGCCGATCTGCATGCCGTTGTAGGCGAGGAGGGCGAGGGTGGCGGCGCCGAAGCCGGCGGGCCGGCCGAGGCCCCGGGTGATGAAGGCGTAGAACCCGCCGCCGTGGCGGACGTGCCGGGTCATGGCGGTGAAGCCGACGGCGAAGAGGGCGAGCGTGGCGCCGGCGATCAGGTATCCGATGGGGGCGCCGATGCCGCCGATGCCGATGGCGAGGGGTGCCACACCGGCCATGACGGTCAGGGGCGCGGCGGCGGAGACCACGAAGAACGCGATGTCCGCGACGCCGAGGCTGGCCCGGCGCAGCCCGGGGGACCCGCTCCCGTCCGGTGCGCTCGTGCCCTCTGTCGTGCTCGTCCCCTGCGGCGGGGTGCCTTCCGTTGCTCCTTCGCGGGAGGCGGACTCGATGGCCATGACGCTCGGCCCTTCTTCGACGGAGGATCGGGGGTGCGGCGGCCCTGAGCGTCCGGAGGTGGGGTGGGGGCGGGGCCGCCGCGAAACCTAAACCATTTCGGTTTAGGCAATGTAGACGGAGGACGTACGATTCGGGAAGACCTCACGTCAGGAGAACGGCATATGGCTCGGCCGCGGAAGGCCCTGCTCGACCGGGTGCGCATCGGCCGTACGGCCCTCGAACTCGTCGACGAGACGGGCGACTTCACCGTGCCCGAGATCGCGCGCAGACTCGGGGTGCAGACCGCCTCCGTGTATCACCATGTGGACGGCCGGGCCGGGGTGATAGAACTGCTGCGCGACAGGGTGGTCGACGGACTCGACCTCGCGGCGCTCGACGAACGCCCCTGGGACGTCGCTCTGGAGACGTGGGCCCGCTCCTACCGCGCCGCTTTCGCGGCCCACCCGAGGGCGATCCCCATGCTGATGACCTCGCCGGTGCGTGCGCCGCGGGTGATCGAGCAGTACGACCGGGTGGCCGGCCTGCTGCTGGACGCGGGATTCGCACCGGAGGCCGTCATGCCGGTCATCACCGGCCTGGACAACATCGTCCTCGGATCGGCCCTGGACATGTCGGCGCCCGAGGTGATGTGGGTGGTCGAGGAGAAGAACGAGGCCCCGCGGCTCGCCCGGGCCCAGGCGGCCACGGGGCCGTCCCGGGCCGACCACGCCTTCGGCCTGACACTCGCGGGATTCCTGGCCCACTGCCGGGACATCCTCGCGGACGACGGGCCGGCCGCCGCCGGCGAAGCGGGAGAGGGGACGGCTCGGACAGCGGACTCCGGTCGGAGGACTAGGCTTCCGGCGCGCTGACCGCCCGCCGCAGCAGCGTCAGCAACTGCTCCCGCTCCTCGGGCGAGAACGGGGCGAGCATCCGATCGCTCACCGCGACGACCGCGGGGGCGAGCCGGGCGGCGAGTTCGCGGCCCTCCTCGGTGATGCGGACCAGCTTGCGCCGGCGGTCGCTCTCGTCCCGCGCGATCTCCAGCAGACCCCGCCGGCGCAGCCGTTCGAGCAGCGGGGCGGCGGTCGACTTGTCGAGACGGGCCAGTGCGCCGAGCGTGCCCTGGTCCATGTCGCCGTGGGCGTCCAGCAGACTCAGTACGGTGAACTGCGGGCCGGTGACGTCCTGATGGACCAGCTCGTACCAGAGCCGGTTGTGCACCTGGTTCAACTGGCGGGCCAGGGGGCCGAGTCCGGCCAGCGCCTCGCGGGGCGCGGGGTGGGCCACGTCCTCCTGTGTCATCGCTTCCGCCTCCCGGCCGGGTTGTTCGGGACGTGTACGTACTATACAAAGAGATCCGCCGGGCGGCCCCCGCAGGAGAGCCGCCCGGCGGACTGGTCACGGACCCGCGAGGACGCTACGGGCGTACGTCGTAGGCGCGGGACACGGTCTGGCGCACGGAGTTGCCGGCGGCGTCCGTGAACTCGGACCGGAGCCAGACCTGCCGGCCGGCGGCACCGGCGTGGTCCACCGTGGCCGTCGCGCCGCCGCCCGAGACGGTGACGTCCGCCTCGGTCCACGTCCTGCCCTCGTCATAGGAGTAGGACAGCTTCGCGGACGTCAGCCTGCCCGGCGTGTATCCGGCGTGGCCGGTGGCGCGCAGCCCGATCCGCAGGCCGTCCCGCGCGGGCACGGTCTTGAGACCGTCCTCCGGCAGGTCGTAGCGCGGGAAGAGGATGCCCAGGCCCTGCGAGTACCGGCTCTCGTCGAGCTTCGAGCGGAAACTCCACACGGTCTGCACCTGCTGCGACCGCTGCCACGGCCGGGCGGGCTGACTGAACTTCCCGATGTTCTGTTCCAGTTCGTACGCGGCTTCCCCGGCCGGCACGTCGAAGGCTCCGAACGGGTAGCTCCTGCGGGCGAGTTCCTCGCCGTCCTTGCGCAGGATCAGGTTGCCGATGTCACCGAAGGACCCGGACTGGGCGTAGTGCGTGCCGTCTCCCCACATGGCCGCGGAGAAGCCGATCAGGTTGCCCTGCCGTTCGGCGGCGAGCACCGGCACGCCCTCGGTGTCGCGTGGTGCGGTGGGGGCCACCACGCCGTCGTACCAGGACTCGGAACGCTCGCTGCCGGCCCGGTAGGTGCGCCGCTGGTCGAGCATCGCCTCGCCCCAGGGGAAGCTGCTGGAGACGGCGTGCCCCCAGGAGACGTCGCCCGCCGAGTAGAACTCGGTGCGCTTGCCCGGCACCGGGACGGGCTCGCCGAAGCCCAGGGACGCCGTGGTCCCGTCGGGCAGGTACGCGCTGGCGCTGTCGAAGAAGTCGCCCGCCACACCCATCGCGTGGTACGTCGACGTGACCCTGCCGAGCCGGTCGTCGCGCACCCGGTAGGTCCGGTCACCGCGGATCTGCGCGTTCTCGGGGAAGGACAGGTTGTAGACGTACGGGCTTCTGGCGGTGGCCTTCCAGCGCAGCGTCACCTCGCCGGCGGCGAGCCTGGTGAGCAGCGCGCCGGCCTCGTCCGCCGGGATCGCGAGGGTCGGCAGTACCGGACCCGCGAAGCCGGCCCGCGGATGCCAGCGGCCGGGGGCGGAGCGGTGCACGACGAGGGCCGTGGCGCCCGCGGCCTTGGCGTCGGCGGCCAGGGTGGCGACGGCGCCGTCGTCCGGTACGAGGACCAGGGCGATCCTGCCCTTGACGCCCGCGGCCTCCAGCTCCCGGGGCGAACCCTTGCCCGCGTCGACGAGTTCCGCCTGTCCGGTGCCGTCGAGGTTGGTGCTGCCCTTGCCGGACGGGACGGGATGCAGTGCGAGGCCGTCCGCGGTTTTCAACTCGGAGATGAGCGGGGCGAACTGCCGCCAGTGGCTGCCGAACGAGAAACCGCCGTCCTGGGCGCGGCCCTCGACCGAGGCGTAGAAGCCGCGGACGGTGCCCTGGGCGGTGATGGTTCCGGCGTGCACCCAGCTCTCGCCCCAGGTGCGGGAGTAGGAGAGCGTGGCGGACCGGGTCTCGGCCGGCCGGTCGGCGGCGACCACCAGCCGGTGCGCCTTGCGCGCGTCGAGGATCACCGTGGTGTCCTTGGTCAGCTTCAGCTGCGGACGGCCGAGATAGGTGACCGAGTCGGTCATGCCTCCCTCCGCGTCCCGCGTCTCGACGAAACTCGACAGGAAGTAGCTGCCGGGACGCAGCCGGTACGTCTGGTCGGCGGCGCCGTCGTTGAAGCGCCGTTCACCGGTGGCGTCGTCGGTACCGATCACGTCGAGGGACGAGCTCCCGCCGGCCGGCTCGCCCGCGCGGTCCACGAGCTTGACCCGCAGGGAGACGGTCTCCGGCTGGACGTAGAGGGAGAACGGCGTGGAGACCGCCACCCCGCCAGCCTCGGCGATGACCCGGCCGGTGACGTCTCCGTACTGGCTCGCGGCGAGGCGGGCGGTGGGGTCGATGCGCAGCGGGACCTTCACCGTGGCGCCGGCGGGGACGGTGACCGAGCGGCTGCCGAGCTTGGCCACAGCGGACCGGACGGGCGAGCCGTCGTTGCCGGTGACCCCTTCGACGCGGAGGCCGAGCCGCACCGCCTTGTCGCCCGTGTTGGTGTAGGGCACGTCGACGGTGGTGCGGTCGCTGGCGTCCTGCGGCCAGTTGAAGGTGCCGCCCTGCACCGCCGGGGCGCCGAGGACGGTGACGTCGGTCGCGGCCTTCACGTCGAGCAGACCGCCGCCGGTCTCGCGCACGTCACCGGGGACGCCGCTGTCGGCGGAGGACACCAGGGCCGCCTTGAGCTGCCGAGCCGTCCAGTCCGGGTGCCGCTGCCTGAGGACGGCGGCGGCGCCCGCCACATGCGGGGTGGCCATCGACGTTCCCGACATCGACCGGTACGCGTACACGCCCCGGCCGCCCGCCGCAGCCGCGGAGATGTCCACTCCGGGCGCGGTGATCTCGGGCTTCAGGGTGTGGGTGAAGGAGGCGGGGCCGCGGCTGGAGAACCAGGCGGTGGAGTCGTCCCGGTCGACGGCGCCGACCGTGAGGACGCCGGGGGCGCAGCCCGGCGAGGAGACGGTGTTCAGGGACGGCCCCGCGTTCCCCGCGGCCACGACGAACAGGGCGTCCGAGGTCTCGGCGAGCCGCTGCGCGGCCACGCTCATCGGGTCGGTGCAGTCGGTGGGCTGCTGGGAGCCGAGGCTCATGGAGACGACGTCGGCCTCCTGCTCGACCGCCCACTCCATCCCGGCGATGATCCAGGACTCGGCGCCCGAACCGCCGTCGTCGAGGACCTTGCCCATGAGCAGGTCCGCGCCGGGTGCGACGCCCTTCTTCTTCCCTCCGCTCGCGGCGCCGCTGCCGCCCACGGTGGACAGCACATGGGTGCCGTGTCCCTGGCGGTCGTCGGTGGAGGCGGAGCCGGTGAAGTTCCGCTGCGCCGTGATACGGCCCTTGAGGTCCGGGTGCTCGGCGTCCGCACCGGTGTCGAGCACGGCGACCTTGCTGCCCTTGCCGTCGTACCCGGCGGCCCAGGCCTCGGGGGCGTGCACCTGCCGCGTCGAACGGTCGAGCTGTGCCTGGACCTTGGAGTCCAGCCACAGCTTCTTCAGGTCCCTGGACGAGCGGGACGTGGCACCGGAGACCTCGGCCCAGAAACCGGCCGCCTTCTTCTTGTCGGCCTTCAGGGCGACACCGTCGACGGCGTCGAGGACCAGACCGCGCTGCGCGCCGAACGGGGCGACAGGGGTGGTACGGGCCACGTCGACCGACGTGTCGTACACCGCGATCAACGGCAGAGACCCGGTGCGGGCGTCGTCGTAGCCCTGGCGGACCAGGCCGGTGACGTTGAAGAGTTCCTCGTCGACGCGGCCCGCGGCCAGCGCCTCGACGGCGGCCTCCGGGTAGACGTACAGGTCGTCGCCCTGCCTCCTCGTCTGGACGACGGGCACGCCGCCGTCCTCGCCGGGCAGTGCCACGGCCGTACTGCGGCCGGACGTGTCGGTGCTCACCAGGACGCGGTCCCCGGTGACCAGGGTGACGGTCGAGTGCTGCCCCTTCGCGGCGGCGGCCTCGCTTCCCACCAGCGGTCTCTTCTCCGGCTCGGCCGTCCGTGGCCGTGCCACGGACGGCGCGGCCGCGGTCGCGGCCAGAGCCACGGCCATGGCCGTGACCAGAGCATTCCGCAATATCGCGCGCATCGGTCTCCCCAGTCAGAGGTGTGCGGTGGCGACACCCTGACAGAGAGACAGGTGGGGCAGCGGTGTTGTGGTGAGGCGGGTTTGTGCCGTGACCGGTATCCGCCACCGGAACGACCGGGGAAGCGGGAACTCCACGGAGAACGCTGGGGGTTGCGATTCCCCGACGTGGCTTCCGGCGCGGACCGCCGGTCGGTGCCCGACGGCAGGACCGACCGACGTGCCGGGTACCTCAGCCGTTTCCCGGACGGACGACAGGGAATCCGGGAGCCCATGGGTCACGAAGCGTTGGTCCAGGCATCGTCCGGGGACGGCGGCACCGACCCGGCGCTCATCGCGATCCTGTGCCTTTTCCTGGTCATGGGCCTGGTCCGAGTCGTACGCCCGCGACTGCTGTGGCGGTTGGACAGCCGCATGCAGCGGGGCTGGGTGAAGAACCCCGAGGCGACCGAACCCACCGGCAAGGGGTACGCCCTGCACCGAGTGACCGGGGTGCTCTTTCTGGCCGTCGCCACGTGGATGCTGGTCGAGCGGATCTGACCGCCGGCCGGACGCGGCAGCAGGGGCGGGACGGGAAAGGGAGACCGCGGGACGCCGCGCTCCGGCCGCCCCGCCCCACCCTCATGAGCCGGGGCGGGCAACCGGTGGGGGCCGTGGTTCCGCCGGCCCGTGCTCGCCGTCAGCGCCGGGTCGCTGGCACGGCGAGTGATCGACGGGGACGGCGCGAGCCGCACCGTGGCGACGGCCGCCCAGGCCGTCGTACGGGTCTGCCTGCCGGCCTCTTTGGCGGACAGGCGCCCCACCCCGCACGACGGAACGTCCGGTCCCCGGCCGGCACACCGCCCACCGTGCCACCCGCCGCGCCGCACGGTCCGGGGCAGGTGCCCGGTGCCCGAGGCGGTGGCGTCGGCGACGACCGGCCGCGCGGCCGGGGAGAGGGCCCCCTGCTCCGGTCGGACCCGCTACTCCGAGGGGTAGATGTCCCCGGTGCGCATGGCGCTCTCCTGCTCGCACCGGGACCGCAGCGAGCGTGCCTCCTCCTGGAGCCGGGCGCGCTGCTGAGGATCGTCGGTCCGCTCCGCGGCGTCGGCCAGGTTCTTGGCCTTCTCCCGCATCCGCCGCAGCCGCTCACGTGTTTCGTCCGGGCTCATGGTCGATCACCTCGCGAAGGGGAAACTCAGGGCGGGCGGCCGTACTGTCGCGCGGCGGACCGTCCGGCCTCCCCGCCACGCCGGCACCGCCGGACTGCCGAGGACCGGCCCGGCGTCCCCGGGGCCGCCGTGGCGCGGGAGCCCGACGACGTCCCGGTCGCTGCGCGCGAGGCCGAGGACCCGGCCGTACACGGTCATCCGTCGGCCATCCGCGCCGAGCGGCGGATGCGCGACCCTCGGAGCGCTCGCCATGTCTCCAGGGTGCGCCGGTGACGCCGTACCCGCAGCCCGGGCGTGCTGTGCCCGCCCGAGTCCCCGCCGCGAGGACGTCCGAACCGGCGAGCCCACCACAGCGGCGATCCGCTCGACGCGGCCGGCCTCGCTCCGGCGCTGACCGGGTACCCGCCCCGGACAGACCGGCGGAACCACGAGGAGTGGCCATGAAGTACCGCAAGCTCGGCGGCTCGGACCTGGAGGTCTCGGAGATCTCGCTCGGGTCCTGGCTCACCTACTCCGGCGGCATCGAGGCCGACACCACCCGCGCCTGCACCGAGGCGGCGTTCGAGGCGGGCATCAACTTCTTCGACACCGCCAACGTCTACGGACAGGGCGCCGCGGAGAGGGCCTGGGGCGAGATCCTCTCCTCCCACCCCCGCGACTCCTACGTCCTGGCCACCAAGGTCTACTTCCCGATGTCCGTCGACCCGGCCGACCAGGGCCTGTCCCCGGCACAGGTCGCCCGGCAGATCGACGCCTCCCTCACCCGCCTGAAGACCGACCACGTCGACCTCTACCAGGCGCACCGCTTCGACCCGACCGTGCCGGTCGAGGACATCGTCGAGGCGTTCCAGAAGGTCGTCGACCAGGGCAAGGCCCGCTGCATCGGGTTCAGCGAGTGGACCCCCGAGCAGATCCGGGCCGCGCTCGACATCGCCGGCCCCGGCCTGTTCGTCTCCTCCCAGCCGCAGTACTCCATGCTGTGGCAGGCCCCCGAGGCAGAGGTCTTCGGCCTGTGCGCCGCCCACGGCATCTCCCAGATCGTCTGGTCCCCGCTCGCCCAGGGCGTCCTGACCGGCAAGTACAAGCCCGGACAGCCCGTCCCCGAGGGCAGCCGGTTCGCCTCCGCCGACATGGCGGTGTCCAAGGACCTCGTCTACAGCGACGCCACCCTCGAAGCCGTCCAGAACCTCGTCCCCATCGCCGAACAGGCCGGGATGAGCATGCCCACCCTGGCGCTCGCCTGGGTCCTGCGCCGCAGCGAGGTCGCCTCCGCCATCACCGGCGCCTCCCGTCCGGAGCAGGTCCACGCGAACGCCGCCGCCTCCGGCGTGGAACTGTCCGAGGACCTGCTGGCCGCGATCGACCGGGCCCTCGGCGACACCCCGGTCACCGAACCCACCCTCGCCCCCGGCGCCCGGCCGGGGGTCAGGCACCGATGACCCCGCCCACCGCCGATCCACGGAGGCATCACGTCGGCCGGTGCCTCCGGACACGGTCCGCACCCGGCGGTGGCGCTCCCTCGGACTCTTCGCGGACCCGACGGACGACCCTCCACCGCCGTCCCGGTGACGTACCGGCAACTAGCCGTGCCGTGACAGCAATTGACTGCCCGTCACAGGAATGTCCCGGCCGGGACGGGCAACCAGAAAGGCACCCAAGGAGAAGAAGCCAACCACCACAGTTTGGGAGATGACGATGTCGTCCTACAGCCGAGCGGGTGCGCACAAGACGAGCCGGACGAGCGGACTGGCGATCGCGGGACTGGTCTGCGGCATCGTCGGCCTGTTCGTCCTGCCGATCGTCCTGGGCCCCCTGGCCATCATCTTCGGCGCCGTGGCGCTGCGTCAGACCGGTTCCTTGATGGCGAAGTGGGACATCGGCCTCGGCGTGCTCGACATCGTCCTCATGATCGTGATGTTCGCCGTCGCGGCCAACAACGGCGGCAGCTTCACCTGGCACGTCGGCTGACCCGCGGCCACCTGCCCACGCCTGACAGGCCGGGCTCCCCGAGGCGGGCCGACGGACACCCGCGCCGGACGACAGGGGAGCCGCTCGGCGGCCTCCGGCCCCGCCACCTCGTACCTGAGCCCCCTCGCCCGCGCGTACGGCTTCGCGAGCGTGCCGGCACCGCCCGGTGAAGCCGCCCGCGGCGGGTAGGAGGAGGCATGCGGAGCAGACCGTCCACCCTGTGAGGAACCGCGCATGACCGACGACGCCTACCTCGTCCTGCTGAACGACCCGGCCCCGACGCTCGGGACGCCCCCCACGGCTCTCGGGGACCTGGCCTGCATGCAGACCCCCGCCGTACGCGCCTGGCTCGACGCGCAGGGTGTCACCGCCTCGTCCCCCGCGCTGCGCCTGCTGCCGCCGGAGGAGACGCAGGCCATCCCCGAGGACGCCGAGCGGCTGCCCGTCCCCCTCGGCGAGGAGGAACTGAGCCGTCTGCGCCACCGTACGGCGCCGGAGAACGTCGCACGACTGGAGCAGGAGCTGCTGGCCTACCGCTCCTGCACGGACGGCCGCGAGGCACTGCTCACCCGCGCGCTGGCGGCCGGTGTCCCGGCGCACCGCGTCGCGGAACTGACCGGCGAGGACCTGACCGCCGTCAAGGCCGTCGCCCACTGACCCCACCAGCGGTCCCAGCGGTCGCCCGGTGCCGTGGCGTGGTGCGAAAGAGGGGACCGTGCCGCGTCCTCGGTCGGGCGGTATCAGGACAAGAGGTGCTAAAAATGGTGAATGCGTGAGGGGACGAGCGGCGCATCACCGACACCACGGAGACCATGGCCGCACAGCGTTGCGGCGCAGGTGTTCGTGCTGCAACTGCTGGTCGTGCTGCTCCTGGCCGTGCTGAGCGCCATCACCCTGGTGTACGAGACCCGGAGCGAGGCGGTGAACGGGGCACGGCGCGAGGTGCTCGCGGTGGCGGCGGGCTTCGCCAGCTCTCCCGGTGTCGCGGCGGCCCTGAAGAGCCCGAACCCGACAGCCGTCCTGCAGCCGCTGGCCGAGAAGGCGCGTCGGACCTCGGGCGTGGACTTCGTCGTCGTGCTGAACCGGAACGGTGTCCGCTACACCGACGCCCGGTATCCGCTGATCGGCAGGCGGGCGGGCGGGGACTTCAGCCGGGCCCTCGCCGGCGAGTCCTACACCGAATGGTTCAAGGGGAAGCCGACGGACGCCGTACGCGCGGTCGTTCCGGTCACCGACACGGACCGGAACGTCGTGGGCATCGTGACGGCCGGCCTGGAGACCAGCACGGTGAGCGGTGCCTTCTACCGGCAGCTTCCGCTGCTGGCGGCCGGCGTCGCGGGGTCGCTGGTGCTGGCCACGGGCGCGGCGTGGCTGGTGAACCGGCGGTTGCGCCGGCAGACGCACGGGCTCGGGCCGACCGAGGTGACGCGCATGTACGAGCACCACGACGCGGTGCTGCACGCGGCGCGCGAAGGGGTGGTGGTGATCGGGGCGGACGGCCGGTTGTCGCTGGCCAATGACGAGGCACGGCGGCTGTTGCAGCTGCCCGCGGACGCGGAGCAGCGGTCGCTGCGGGACCTCGGCCTGCCTTCCTCGATGGTGCGGCTGCTGGCGTCCGAGCGGAGCGTGGACGACGCCGTCCAGCCGGTGGGCGGCCGTCTGCTCGCGGTCAATGTGCGACGGACCGGCCGCGACGGGGAGGGCCCGGTCGGCGGCGTCGCCACGCTGCGGGACACCACCGAGCTCCGCGCCCTCGCCGGGCGGGCGGAGGTCGCACGCGAGCGCCTGGAACTGCTGTACCGGGCGAGCGCGGAGATCGGCAGCACCCTGGACGTGGTCCGCACCGCCGAAGAGCTCGCGGACCTCGTCGTCCCGCAGTTCGCGGACGTCGTCACCGTGGACCTCTTCGACGCGGTGCTGTGCGGGGACGAACCCACACCGGGTGTGGCGTCGTCCGTGCGGCGCGTGGCGGTCCGTGGGGCGGACGGTGCCTGGCCCTGGCACGAGACGGGCAGCGGCCTGGAGTACGGACCGGTCACGCGGCAGCGCCGGACGACCGACGGGGACGACGCCGTGCTGGTGCCCGACCTGGCACGGTCGCAGGGCTGGCGGGCGGCCGACCCGGAGGGCGCGCAGCGCGTTCTCCAGCTGGGTTTCCACTCGCTCATCACGGTGCCGCTGCGCGCCCGGGGGGTGATGCTGGGGCTCGTCATGTTCTGGCGCGGGCGCCGGTCCCCGTTCCAGCCGGACGACGTGTCGCCCGCGGCGGAACTGACGGCCCGCGCGGCGGTGTGCATCGACAACGCGCGCCGCTACACGCGGGAGCACGCCACCGCGGTCTCGCTCCAGCGCAGCCTGCTGCCGCGGGACCTGCCCCCGCAGGACGCCGTGGAGGCGGCCCACCGCTATCTGCCCGCCCGATCGGGCGTCGGCGGTGACTGGTTCGACGTCATCCCCCTGTCGGGCGCCCGGGTCGCCCTGGTGGTGGGCGATGTGGTCGGGCACGGCCTGCAGGCCGCCGCCACCATGGGCAGACTGAGAACCGCGGTCCTCAACTTCTCGGCCCTCGACCTGCCCCCGGAAGACCTCCTGTTCCACCTGGACCAGCTCGCCACGCGCCTGGACGCCGCGGACCAGACAGGCGGCGAGGAGCACACCGTCACCGGCGCGACGCTCGTGTACGCGGTCTACGACCCGATCGACGGCCGGTGTGTCGTCGCCGGTGCCGGGCACCCGCCGCCCGCGCTCGTCCTGCCCGACGGCTCGGTCGAGTTCGTCGACGTGCCGGCCAATCTGCCGCTCGGACTGGGAAGCGTTCCGTTCCAGACCGCCGAGGTCGGCCTTCCGCGGGGAAGCCGCCTCGTGCTCTACACCGACGGGCTCGTGGAGAACCGCGACGGGAACATCGACACCGGACTGGAGCTGCTGCGATCGGTCCTCGCCCGCACGGAGCCGAGCAGCGAGAGCACCTGCGGCACCGTCATCGACGCCATGGTGCCGGACAGGTCGCGCGACGACGTCGCCCTGCTCGTCGCCGCCGCCCGCCGGTTCCCGGCCGAGGACATGGCCCAGTGGGACGTCCCCGCCGACTTCGCGGCGGTCGGCGCCGTCCGGGCCCGGTGCATGCGGCAACTGGAGAGCTGGGGACTCGCCGACACGGGTTTCACCACGGAACTCATCCTCAGCGAACTGATCACGAACGCCGTTCGGTACGGAGCGCCGCCCGTCACCGTTCGGCTCCTTCGCCACCACCTCCTGATCTGCGAGGTGCGCGACGCGAGCAGCACCGCGCCGCGCGTGGTCCAGGCAGCCGAGTTCGACGAGGGCGGACGCGGCCTGTTCCTCGTGGCCCAGCTCGCCGACCGGTGGGGCGTGCGCTACACGAGACACGGCAAGGTCATCTGGACCGAACAGTCGCTCGCCCCGGACCCCGGCCCCGCTGATCATGGTTGATAGCCTCGCGGGATGACTGCGACATTCGACGAAGCCGTCCGTGCCCGGTTGCAGGCCCCCAACATCTGGTACGTCGGCACCGTGTTCGCCGACGGGGCGCCGCAGGTCAGCCCGATGTGGGTGGATCTGGAGGGTGAGGGGGAGCTGACCTTCAACACGTCGGTGGGCCGGGTGAAGGAGGAGAACCTGCGCCGCGATCCCCGCGTCTACCTGTCGCACGCCGATGCCACCGATCCCTTCGATCGGGTGCAGATCAGCGGTGTGGTGTCCCGCTTCGTCGAGGGCGAGGAGGCACACGAGCGGATGGACCGCCTGGCCCGGAAGTACCTGGGCAGCGAGCGCTTCGAATGGATCATGCCGGGGGAGCAGCGCGTCGCGGTGATCGTGCGCCCGCTCAAGGTGCGGCACATCGTCGGGGTGGAGCGGTTCCGGCCCGGCGGCCCCGTCCCCGCACCCTGACCGGCCCGTCGCCGCGACGGAGCGCGAGGCGCCGTCCGCGGTGCGGCGTGTCCCAGGTGTACTGACCCGCAGGGGTGTTCACGCGGGTACCGGGGGCCCGTCCAGAACGGTGGGAACGTACTCCAGCAACTGGATCCGGCCGTCGAACGTGCGGCTCTCGACCAGGTCGAGAGCGAGGTCGGGATACTCGTCGAAGATCCGCTCCTTCCCGGTGACACCGGTGACGACCGGGAAGACGACCACTCGGAAACGGTCCACCAGTCCGGCGGCGAGCAGTGGGCAGTGGCCGGGGGCCAGCACCACGTGGTAGTCCCCGAAAGCCATGGCCCGTCGGTCGGCGAGCCAGGTCGTTCCGTCTGTCACGACCGTCATCCCGACCGCTGCCTCCGACAGCGCGCACGGCGGGCCCGTCGTGCCGGCTCGGCACACCAGCGGTCCTGGAGCCGGCATCCCCGCGCTCCCCGGATGAGCGGGCATCGCGCCCCGGGCCGCCGGGTAGGGCATCCGGCGGGCGCGGACCGCTCCGGCACGCGCCCGCCCTCAGGTGCCCCGCGGTCCGCCGGCCCGGCAGACGATCGGCACGGTCCGCGGCCCCTCCCGCGCCGCTCAGGCCCGCCGGTTGCCGAGCACCCGGGACCGCGCCGGTGCGGAGACCGGAACGGGGCGGCCCTCGGCCCGCGAGCGGGTGGCGGCTTCGGCGACGGCGAGGGCGGCACGGGCGTCCTCGCCGGTGCACGGGCTGGGGCGGACGCCCGCCACGACCTCGGTGAACGCGGTCAGTTCGGCGCGGTAGGCGTCCTGGAAACGCTCCATGAAGCCTGGATACGGAGTGCCGGCCGGCCACGCCGTCCCCTCGGCCGAGGTCAGGGGCGCCCGCTCGGTCAGGCCGGCGACGAGGGTGCCCTCGGAACCGCAGACCTCCAGGCGTACGTCGTAGCCGGCCCCGTTGTAGCGGGTGGCGGTGCAGGTGGCCAGGGTGCCGTCGTCCAGGGTGAGCACGGAGACGCCGGTGTCGACGTCTCCGGCGGCGGTGAAGAACTCCTCGCCGCGGTTGGCGCCGGTGGCGTAGACCTCGGTGACCTCGCGGCCGGTCACCCAGCGGACGACGTCGTAGTCGTGCACGGAGCAGTCGCGGAAGATCCCGCCCGAACCGGGGATGTAGCCGGGGTGCGGGGGAGCGGGGTCCGACGTGCAGGCCCGCAGGGTGTGCGTCCAGCCGAGCCGTCCGGCCGCGACGGCCTCACGCACCGCCCGGTAGCCGGTGTCGAAACGGCGCTGGAAGCCGATCTGCAGGGGGATGTCGGAGCCCTCCAGTGCGGACAGCACCCGATCGGTCTCCTCCAGGGTGCCGGCGACCGGCTTCTCGCAGAAGGCGGGCAGTCCCGCGCGGTGCGCGGCGAGGATCAGCTCCGCGTGGAAACCGGTGGGCGCCGCGATGACGATTCCGTCCAGACCGGCGCCGAGCAGCGCGTCGAGGTCACCGGCGAACTCCGCCCCGACGCGGTCCGCCACGGTGCGGGCGGAGCGCTCGTCGGGATCATGGAGGACCAGGCCGGTGACGGCCGGCAGGGCGGCCAGTGTCGAGGCGTGGAACGCGCCGATACGGCCCGTACCGATGAGTCCGATGCGCATGTGCGGAGCCTTTCGTGCGGACGTGGGAAGGAGCCGGAGCGGCCCAGGTGCTTTCTATCCCTCGGGAAGCGGGAGAGCAAGGGTTTGTTCAGACATAAAGACGTACAGAGCTTAACGGGAGGTGAGGCATACTGACGGGCGACGGCAGCAGTGCGCAGGAGGATGACGTGGAACCGCTCACGAAGAAGATCACGATCGACCGGAGCAGCCCGGTCCCCCTGTACTTCCAGTTCGCCCAGCAGTTGCAGAGCCTCATCGAGGCGGGGGAGCTGCCGCCCGGCACCAGGCTGAGCAACGAGATCGCCATGGCCGACGAGTTCGGGCTGTCCCGCCCGACGATGCGTCAGGCCATGCAGCACCTCGTCAACAAGGGGCTGCTGGCCCGCAAGCGGGGCGTGGGCACCCAGGTCGTCACCAACCGCATACGACGCCAGGTCGAGTTCACCAGCCTCTACGAGGATCTGGAACGGGACGGCCGTCACCCGTCCACGCAGGTGCTCTCCGTCGAGACCGTCCCGGCCGAGGGGGAGGTCGCCGCCGCGCTCCGTCTGGAGGAGGGACAGCCGGTGCTGTCCGTCGAGCGGCTGCGTCTCGCCGACGACCAGCCGATCGCGCTCCTGCACAACTACCTGCCGGAGGGCCTGATCGAGCTGACCCTCGAGGCGCTGGCCGAAGGGGGCCTGTACCAGATGCTGCGCCGGTCCGGCGTCGCCCTGAGCACCGCCGAGCAGACCATCGGTGCCCGGGGGGCGACGGCCGCGGAGGCCAGGCTGCTCGACGAGACCCGCGGTGCCACCCTGCTCACCATGACCCGCACCGCCTTCGACGGCTCGGGGCGGCCGGTCGAGTACGGAACGCACGTCTACCGGGCCTCCCGCTACTCGTTCGAGATGACCGTCGCCGCGCACTGACGTGCGGGGCGGGCCGGCACACCGGTGCCCGGGCACGGCGCGGGACCGCCGCAGGGGCGGCGTGCGCGGGAGGCCCGGCGCCGCGCGGATCAGTGCCCTCGCTTGAGCAGTGCGTCGGACAGGTCGGCGGCGGCGTCGTTCAGGCGCAGCCCGATGCCGTCGAGGCGGCGCAGCAGCTCCCGGCGGCTGAGCGTGCCGGCGCTCAGTTCCTCACGCAGCAGTGCGGCGACGGCCTCCTGGTACGCGCGCCGCACCCGTCCCGCGGCCTTGCGGGCGGCCATGGCGCCCTCGTGCACCCGCCCGGGGTCGCCCAGCAGTTCGGTGACCGCCTCGCGCAGCCGGACCAGTCCTTCGCGCACCGCCTCCAGCGCGGGTAGATCGGCCGGGTCGCCGGGCACACCGAACAGATCGGTCTCGCGGACCAGGTCCCGCAGACCGTCGAGGACGTCGTCGACGGAGCGGGAGAAGCGGTAGAGGTCCTCGCGGTCGATCGGCGTGGTCAGCGTCGTGAACAGCTCCGCCACCAGCGCGGCCCGGCATCCGTCGCCCTCGTGCTCCACGTCGGCCATGCGGACGCGCGCCTCGGCCGGAGCGACCCGCCCGGTGGCGAGATCCGCCGCGAGGTCGACGCCCTCGACCGTCGCGTCCAGTTGGGCGGTCAGCAGGTCGATCGTCCTGCGGTGCGAGCGTCCGGTGAGGTCGCCGATGATGCGGCGCACGGTCGCGCTCATCATCATGAGGTGACTCCCTTGAGGATCAGGCCGGCCACGGCGCCGGTGGCGAAACTGGCCGGCAGCGTCACCAGCCAGGCGGTCAGCAGCGGCACGGTGAACTGCCAGCGCACGCGCCGTCCGCCCTCGCTGGCGCCGGTGCCGACGAGCCCGCCCGCCACGGACTGGGTCATGCTGACCGGCATGCCGAGACCGGCGGTGGACAGCACCGCCGCAGACGAGGCGAACTCGGCGGACATCACGTGCCAGGGCCGGGTGGTGAGCAGACGGCTGGTCGCGCCGCGGGCCACCCTGCGCGCCCCCGCCATCGCGCCCACCGCGAACACCGCGGCCACCATGACGTCACCGGCCTGCCACGGCTGCGGCATCAGCGCGTCGCCGGCGAAGGCCACGGCGACCACCGCGAACATCTTCTGCCCGTCATTGGCCGCGTAGGCCAGGCACTGGGAGCCGAACGCCGCCAGTTGCAGGCCGCTCACCACGCGTGGCATGCCGCGCAGCGAGGGAAGCCGGTGCACCGCGCGGCCGATGAGCCAGCCGGCTCCCACCCCCACCAGCGGCGCGGCGGCGCCGACGGCCAGCACCACGCCGAGGTGCCCCCAGGCAGGCCGGACCCCCAGGGCGACGTCCGCCCCGGCCAGTCCGCCCAGGACGGACAGGGTCAGCGAGGTGGGCACACCGCGCCAGGTCAGCAGCAGGACGAGGACGACCGAGGCGCCGGCGCCCGCGAGGAAGACCAGCCGCGCCGCGTCGGGCGGTCCCTGGCCGAGGTGCCCGGTGAAGGTGCGGGCGACGGTGAGGCCGAAGAGGTCCGGCCCCAGCCCGACGGCCAGGACCAGCAGCGCGAGGAGCGGTCCCGCCGAGCGGCTGCGGTGCCGTACGGCGAGCTCCAGCAGAGCACCGCCGTCGTTGGCCCCGCAGATGAAGACGAAGGCGACTGCGGTGACGCACAGGGCGACGGTGACGGTCACGGAGGACCTCTCTCACGGCTGGGTTCCGGGTACGGCACGGACGCGGGGCGCGGTCGGCACACGGCGGGTCCGCGGAAGGGGGAGGACGGCGCGGACGGTGGCCGCCGTCCTCCCCGCGCGGTCCGTGCGGTCAGCGCACCCCGGCGGCGCGCAGCACGTCGGACAGGTCGACGAGCTTGTAGTTGGTGCTGGAGCGGTCGCCGTCGTCACCGGTGGCCGGTGCGTTGTAGCCGTCCTGGGCGACGAACAGGCCGTTCGGGAACGCGCTGCCGAGCGCACGGCCCGTGGCGGCGATGCCGTCCGTCTCCTCGGAGCCGTCGATCACCGCACCCGGAGCCACCCGGAAGGAGCCGACCCACTCGTCGTCGTCCGAGGTGTCGTAGACGGAGTAGGTGTAGTCGCCCTGGCTGGAGACGATCAGGTACTGCCGGCCGGAGGGCCCGCGGAACAGGGTGACCCCTTCGGTGTCCGCCGTGATGTGCTCGCCGCCGTACCCCGGGTCGGCACCGGCCACGCACTCGTCGGTCTCCGGGTCGTAGACCGCCGGTATGCCGAACTGGCGCGTCCGGTCGATCAGTTCCGGCTCGTCGTCCAGGTCGGCGTCCACCTTCCAGAGGCCGACGTCCTCCTGGCCGATGTAGAGGTCACCCTCCTCGGCGTCCACCACCAGGCCTTCGATCTGCGGGCCCTCGCCCGGGTCCTGGCACGGGCTCCAGACGCCGCCGGGCGTGCGGAAGCTGCTCGGAAGGGTGAGCGTGCGGACCTTCTCGTAGGTGACGGTGCCGGACCGGGTGACACGGAGCTCGAACAGCGCGAGGTCGGGGGCGTGGCGGCGGCTGGCGAGCACGTACGAGCGGCCGGAGTCGGGGTCCCGCCACACCGCGGTGCCGTACGCCGTGTACTGGTCGTCGACCTCGGCCTCGGTGGCGGCGAAGGCGCGTGGGACGGCCGCATCGGTGACGTCGGTCAGCGGCGTGCCCGGCCGGGAGCCGTCGATCCGGTAGAAGCGGATGCGGTCGCGGCCGCGGTCGGTGACGACGGCGACGTCCGAGCGCCGGCCGTCGGGGAAGCGCAGGCCGGTGAGCACGTCCACGTTGTTGAAGCGGCCGGGAGCGGAGTCGGCCGCGGGCGCGGCCGGGGCCGGGAGGGTCTGCACCAGGCCGCCGTCGAGACGGTAGACGTCCAGGCCCCCCTCCTTGGCCGTGCCCAGCACCAGACTGGAGCCCGGGCGCGCGGCGTTGTACCAGATCGCGGGGTCGTCGGCGTCGGAGTTGCCGCCGGCCTCGTCGTCGAAGAGAGCCCGTGTCTCGGCCTTGGCGTACGCCGGTGCGACGGTCTGGTCGCCCGGGTGCGGGGGCGTGGAGGCGGTGGCGGTGGCGGCGGTCAGCCCGGTCACGAGCACGGCGAGGCCGGCGGCCAGGCGGGTGCGTCTGTGCATGGTTCCTCCTTGACGAAGGTGGGTCACCCCATCGGTGAGAACGGACCTTACATAAGAATGTGCTGACAAATAAAGGGGTCTGTCGGCCGCTCTCCGGGTGTACGGCGGGTGGCCTGCGGGTTGCCGGGAGGTGAACATCGTGTGTTCTGGTTTCATCCTGATGTCTTGACATACGGCTTCGGGCCGGTCGAAGCTGTCGGGCATCAGGTCGCCGAGCGGTGCTCGATGGCCTCGGACCACGCCATTCGAGCCCGGTTTCCCTCCGGGACACCGCGGGAGGTCACACCATGCCCAGCTCCTCTTTCCGGTCCGTCGCCCTGTCCGGCGGTCGTCGTCGGCGCATCGCCGTCTCCGTCGTCCTCGCCGGCGCGCTCGGCGCCGCGGCGGCCTGCGCGCCGTCCGGCGGCTCCACCGGTACCGGCTCGGACGCCGGCGCCAAGGCGAGCGCGAAGCCGCAGATCGACTCCGGCTTCGACCTGGACACGCTCGTCGCCGAGGCGAAGAAGGAGGGCAGCGTCACCGTCTACGACAGCACCGGTGACATCACCAAGACCGCCGCGGCCTTCACCGCCAAGTACGGCATCAAGGCCACAGGGGTCAAGAGCAAGGTCGGCGACACCCTGGAGAAGATGACCCGGGAGAACCAGGCGGGCAACGTCACCATCGACGCCACCTTCTACGAGGACGGGCCCTCGCTCGTCGGCCAGCTGCTGGCGCAGAAGGTCGTCTACACCTGGATACCCGGCAGCCTCGCCAAGGACATCCCCGCCGCCCGGCAGAGCCCTCTGCAGATCCTGTCCAAGGGCAACATGTGGATCTACAACCCCAAGCTCTTCCCCAAGGGGTGCCCGGTGAAGAACATCTGGGACCTGGCCGACCCCGCCTGGAAGGGCAAGGTCGCCCTGCAGGACCCGCTGGGCAAGCCCAACATCGTCGAGTTCTTCAACCAGTTGAAGGCCGGCGGGGAGACCCAGCTGCGGCAGGCGTACCGGGCGAAGTACGGAAAGGAACTGCCGGCCGGTGACTCGGCCGCGGAGGCCTGGATCAAGGGACTGGCCAAGAACAGCCCGATCCTCACCTCCTCCGACGACGACGCCGCCGCCGCGGTCGCCTCGCCGAACCAGACCAAGGACCGCGTCGCGCTGGTGTCCAACGCGAAGTTCCGTGACGTGGAGGAGAAGAACTACAGCATGAGGGTCTGCACCGGGATGCGGCCCTGGACCGGTTACCAGTACCCGAAGTACGCGGCCGTCGCCACGAAGAGCGAGCACCCCGCCGCGGCCAAGCTGTTCGTGTACTTCATGCTCACGCAGGACGGCGTGGACACCCAGCTGAAGACCGGTGGCGTACCGGGCAATCCGAAGCTGAAGCAGGGCTCGTTCATGCCGGACGGCCTGACCGACTGGAACAAGCAGCTCTTCGTGTTCGACCCGGCCAAGCTCGGCAGCGACTTCGACAACCTCCAGCCGATGCAGGACCTCTGGCGCCTCAACCACGGCTGACCGACCGCCGGCCCCGTCCGCCCGGGCCGGGCCGGCCCGCACACGGACACGTTACGGAGACCCGCGTATGGCCGCCGCCACCCGTTCACCCGCCACCGCCCAGCCCGAAGCCGACGACGGGCCGGCCGGGACCCGGCTCAGCCGGCTGCGCTACCGGCTGAGCGTCCTCAGGCACGAGCCGACGCACCTCCTGGGCGTCCTGCTCGTCGCCGTCCTCCTCTACCTGGTCCTGGCACCGCTGATCGCGGTGCTCTCCGACTCCACGCGGGTGCAGTACGGCGACGAGGGCCAGGCCCGGCAGAGGCCCGGCAGCGTCACCAGCTACTACTTCTGGCGGGTCTTCCGCTCACCGGTGGCCAGGCTGCTGTTCTGGGAGCCGCTGCTGCACACCGTCGTGGTGGCGATCGGGGTCACGGTCGTGGCCGTGGTGCTCGGCGGATCGATGGCCTGGCTGCTGACCCGCACCGACGTGGCGGGCCGCAAGTGGCTGTCCACCGCGCTGGTCGTGCCGTACATGCTGCCGTCCTGGACCTTCGCGTTGGCGTGGCTGGCGCTGTTCAAGAACGACTCCTCCGGCGGACAGATCGGCATCCTGGAGTCGTGGGGCGTGCACACGCCCGACTGGCTGGCGTACGGCCAGGTACCGATCATCCTCTGCCTGGGCCTGCACTACTACCCGTTCGTCCTCCTGCTGTTCGGCAACGCGCTGCGCCGCATCGACAGCCAGCTGGAGGACTCCGCGCGCATCCTGGGCGCCGGTCGCCGCACGGTCGCCGCCCGGATCACCCTCCCGCTGATGCTGCCGTCGCTGTCGTCCTCGGTCCTGCTGGTCTTCGGCCGCATCCTCGGCACCTTCGGCACCCCCTACATCCTGGGGCTGCCCGTCGACTACAGCCTGCTGTCCACCTCGCTGTTCCGGGCCGTCAACAGCCACCAGCGCGGTGTCACCGCCGTGCTGACCGCGGTCATCGTGGTGATCGGGGTCCTGGTGATCCTCGTCGACACCCGGCTCGCCCGGGAACAGAAACGGTTCATTACGGTGGGCGGCAAGGGTGCCATGGACCGCGTCTCCGCCCTCGGACGCTGGCGCCGGCCCGCATTCGGCGCCGCGCTGGCCGTGTTCACCGCCGGCGTCGTCGTCCCGGTGGCCACCCTCGCCCTGTCCACCGTCAGCAAGACCCCCGGCGTCTTCCGCGCCGACAACTTCACCCTCAAGTACTGGATCGGCGCCCACCTGCCGGGCGCCCCCGGCTTCCCGCACGGCGTGCTGCGCGGCAGCACGCTCTACGAGGCCGCGTGGAACAGCCTGCGCATCGTGGGCCTCGCCGCCCTCATCTGCGGTGTGGTGGGACTGCTCGTCGGCTACGTCGTGGTCCGCGCCGGCGGCAGCAGGATCGGCTCGCTCCTGCGGCAGATCAGCTTCCTGCCGTACATGGTGCCGGGCATCGCCTTCGCGGCCGCCTTCCTCTCGCTGTTCGCCGTGCGCCGCGGGCCGGTCCCCGCCCTGTACGGCTCGGTCAGCCTGCTGGTGATCGTCCTCGCCGTCACCCACCTGCCCTACGCCTCGCGTTCGGGCATCAGCGCCATGACACAGCTCGGCCGGGAACCCGAGGAGGCCGCGCAGGTCTCCGGGGCCGGCTGGTTCACCCGGCTGCGCAAGATCATCATCCCGATCCAGCGCGGCGCCCTGACCACCGGCGTGATCCTGCCGTTCATCTCGGGACTGAAGGAACTGAGCATCGTCATCATGCTCACCACCACCGGCACCCAGCTGCTGACCACGCTGTCGATCAACCTCGTCGACTACGCCTACGACCAGATGGCCAACGCGGTGGTGCTCGTCATCGCGCTGGTCTCCTTCCTCGCCACCTATCTCACCCAGCGCCTGACCAAGACCAACCTGTCGTCCGGACTCGGAGGCTGAAGACGTCATGCCGACCATCACGCTCTCGTCGGTGCGCAAGAGCTACGGCTCCGGACCGCCCGCGGTCGACAACCTGGACCTGGAGATCCCCGACGGCTCGTTCACGTGCCTGCTCGGCCCCTCCGGGTGCGGGAAGACCACCACCCTGCGCATGATCTCCGGGCTGGAGCCGCTCAACGCCGGGACCATCACCGTCGGCGGCCGCATCATGGACTCCACCCGCGACGGCGTCTTCGTCCCGCCGGAGAAGCGCGGCATGGGCCTCGTCTTCCAGAACTACGCGCTGTGGCCGCACCTGACGGTCGCCAAGAACGTCGAGTTCGGCCTGAGGGTCCGCAGGGTCAAACCGGCCGAGCGCGCCGAACGCGCCGCCGCCGCGCTGAAGATGATGCAGATCGAATGGGCCGCCGACCGCTACCCGGCCCAGCTCTCCGGCGGCCAGCAGCAGCGCGTCTCCCTGGCCCGCATGCTCGCCGTCAACCCGAACGTGCTGCTGCTCGACGAGCCGCTGTCCAACCTCGACGCCCAGCTGCGGCTGGACATGCGGGCCGAACTCAAGCGCCTCCACGACGAGACCGGCCACACCATCGTCTTCGTCACCCACGACCAACTGGAGGCCATGACCATGGCCACCCACGTCGTGGTGATGAACAAGGGGCTCGTCCAGCAGATGGCCCCGCCGATGGAGGTCTACAACCGGCCGGCCAACACCTTCGTGGCCCGCTTCGTCGGCAGCCCTCCGATGAACCTCTTCGAGGTCGGCGCCGACGCGTTCACCGAGGCCGCCCGCGACCGGGTCCTGGCCGAACGTCCCGGTCTCACCGGCCGGCCGGCCACCATCGGCGCCCGCCCCGAGCACCTGCGGATGCTCGGCGACGGCGACCGGCCGCCCGCGGACGCCTTCGTCTTCGAGGCCACCGTGAAGACCGCGCTGCCCACCGGATCCAGCTGGACCGTGCTGGTGGGCGCCGAGGACACCGAGCTGTACCTGGTCGCGTACACCGACGTGCGCGCCGCCCCCGGCTCGGTCGTGCGCTGCGCCGTCCGCACGAGCGACCTGCACCTGTTCGACACGTCGGGGGACAGGCTGCCCGACGAAGCGTCCGACGCCGTACCGACGAAGGAGAACACCGCCACATGGGCCAGCTGACCCGCCCCACAGCCCTCCTGCTCGACTTCGGCGGGGTGGTCGTGGCCACGACCAACCGGCCCACCTGGGCGCACGAACTCGCCACCGAACTGCACACCGCCCTGACCGCGGCGGGCTGCCGCGAACTGAGCGTCGAACACATCGAGACGGACCTCGAGGCGGGCTCCGCGGCCGACGCGCACTGGAAGAACGCGATGAGCCGGCCGGCGGCCCCCGAGGAGATGACCCACCGGCGCTTCTGGAGCGAGTTCGTCGCCGCGGACTGGCCCCCCGCGGCGCACGCCTGGGTGACCGCCCACGCCGATCCGCTCTGCCACCGCCTCGGCGAACTCAAGCAGGACCGCGCCACCCGCGCAGGAATCCCCGAGCTCCTCGACACCTGCGACGACCTCGGTATCGCCGTCGCCGTCGTCTCCAACGCGCTCGCCGGATCGGTGCACCGCGACCACATGGCCGGGCACGGCCTCGACAAACGGGTGGCGGTGCAGGTCTACAGCGACGAGGCCGGCGTCCGCAAACCCAACCCCGAGATGATCCGCATCGCCGCCCGTGCCCTGGGCACCGACCCGGCCGGCTGCTGGTACGTCGGCGACCACTACGACCGCGACGTGGTGTGCGGCAAACGCGCCGGGGCCGGCGCGACCGTCCTGATGGAAGCCCGCGGCACCTACGACCGGCCCTACACCGTCCGGGCCGAACCCGACGCCGTCGTCGGCGACCCGGACGGGCTGCGCGAACTGCTCCTCGGGGCCGCTGCCCCGCAGGCCCGATGAGGCCCGCCCGCCCCGGCGCCGCCCGGGGGCCCGGGCCGGCCGGCCGCGCGCCGCGCACCCTTCCGACCACCCGAACCACCCGAGGGGAGACCCCGTGACGACGCTCCGCCCCCCGCGGGCGCTGCTGCTGGACCACGGCGGTGTGCTGATGCGGTCCGTCAAGCACCCCGAGCGGATGGCCGCCTTCGCCGACCGCGTGCACGCGCTGATCGGCCCCTCGGCGGGCCTCGACCGCGACGTCGTGCTGGGGGACATCAAGGCCGGCAGGGCCGCCTACCGCGCCTGGAAGAACGGGCTCGCCCGCACCCCCGCGCCCCGCGAGACCGGACACCGCGAGCTGTGGGAGGACTTCATCGCCGCCGACTGGCCCCCCGCGGCGCGCGCCCTGGTCGGCGCGGAGGCGGTCCCGCTGTGCCGCGAGATGGTCCTCGCCGAGAGCGACAGGACCCTCGCCCCGGGCATGCTGGAGACGCTGCGGCTCGCCCGCGAGCACGGCGTGCGCACGGGCATCGTGTCCAACACCCTGGTCGGCTCGCTCAACCGCGACCTCGCCCACCGCTTCGGTACCCACCCCCTGCTCGACGTGCAGGTCTACTCCGACGAGACCGGGCTGCGCAAACCCGACCCCGAGATGATCCGGCTGGCCGCTCGTGCCCTGTCGGTCGACCCCGCCGACTGCTGGTACGTCGGCGACCACTACGACCGCGACGTGGTGTGCGGCAAGCGCGCCGGGGCCGGCGCGACGATCCTGATGCGCCCGGCCGACCGCCGCGACCCGAAGGCCCGTCCGCAGCCGGACGTCGAGGTCGCCGACGGAACGGAACTGCTCGGCCTGCTGCGTACCGCACTGGCCCACGGCGCCGGACACACCACCGGGCAGGAGGCGGCGGCATGAACGAACTGGACGAGCTGTCGGTGCGGCTGCGCGAGACGGCCACCGAGGCGGCGCTGGCGGTCGCCCCCGACCTGGCGGCGGCCTTCCGCGACGCCATGGAGGTCGACTTCAAGCGCGACGAGCACGACCCCGTCACCGTGCACGACAGGCGGGCCGAGGAGCGGATCCGCGAACTGCTGCTCGACCGGGTGCCGGACAGCACCGTCGTCGGCGAGGAGGGCGGCCGCCAGGACGGCGGCGGCCGTATCGCCTGGTACGTCGACCCCATCGACGGAACCGCCAACTTCGCCCGCGGACTCGCCTTCTTCTGCACCTCCGTCGGTGCCACGGTCGACGGCGAACCGGTGGCGGGCGCGATCGTCGACCCGGTCGCCGGACACGTCTTCACCGCCGATGCCACCGGCGCCCACCTGGGCGGCGAGCCGCTGCGCCCCGGCGGAGTGCGCGACGAGGCCCGCGGGCTGCTCATCACCGGTTTCCCCACCACCCGCGAACTGGCGTGGAAGGACCCGCAGACGCTGCCCCGGTTCGGTGAACTCGTCGCCCGCTACGGCACCGTACGCCGCACCGGGAGCGCCGCGCTGACCCTCGCCCACGTCGCGGCCGGCTGGTGCGACGCGGCCCTGGGCACCTCCGTCAACGCCTGGGACATCTGCGCCGCCCGGGTGCTGGTGCGGCGCTCAGGCGGCGTCTACCAGGCCTTCGCCGGCGAAGACGGCTGGGACCAGCCGGGCTACCTCGCCCACGGGGCGAACCTCGAACCGGTCGCCGCCCGGGAGTTCGTCGACTGGTACCTCTCCCGCCTGCCCGCGAGGAGCGCCTCATGACACCGCCCGGAGCGGACCTGCGCTACCTGTGGATCGTCACCGACCTCGACGGCACCCTGGTCGACCGCGACCTGCGGATCGTGCCCCGCAGCGCCCGGGCACTGCGGCGCTACCAGGACATGGGCGGCACCGTGGTCGTCGCCACCGGCCGCAACGAGGTGTCGGCGGGCCGCTACCACCGGGAACTCGGCCTGAGCACACCGATGATCGTCTACAACGGTGCCCGCGTCGTCGATCCGCTGACCGGAAGGAGGCTGCTCGACCTGGACCTGGGCCCCTCGTGGCACGCGCTGTGCGAGAACCTGCTCCCCGAACTGCCCGAGGGGGTGGGAGCGGTGGCCTTCGCCGGCGAGGACGCCCACGTGCTGCGGCACGCCCCCTCGCTGGCGGCGTACGCCGGACGCGACCGGATCGAACTGCGCGAGGACCCCGTACGCCAGGCCCCGACGAAGGTGATGCTGATCGCCGACCGGCCGGGCCTCGGCCCGCTGGCGCGGCTCGCCGCCCGGCACTGCCCGGCGGCGCGCCTCCTGCAGTCGGAGGACACCTACCTGGAGATCCTGCCGGGCGCCGCGGGAAAGGAAGTGGCGGTACGTCACCTCGCCGAGCGGTCGGGCGTGCCGATGGACCGCGTCGCGGCCATCGGTGACAACCCCAACGACACCGCCATGGTGCGGGCCGCCGGGCTGGGCGCGGCGGTCGGCGACGGGCACAAGGAGGTCCGTGCCGCCGCGGACGTCGTGGTGGGACCGTGCGCGCTCGGCGCGGTGGCCGACCTCGTCGAGCGCGTCGTCGAAGGCACCGGGCGGTGATCGTCACCGTCCTCGGGTCCTCGGGGTCGGTGCCGGGTCCGGGCAACCCGTGCTCGGGCTACCTGGTCGAGCACCGCGGACACCGGCTGCTCCTCGACCTGGGCACGGGCGCGTTCGGCACGCTGCTGACCCACGCCCGGCCGGGCCAGGTGGACACCGTCGTCGTCAGTCATCGGCACGGCGACCACTCGGCGGACCTGGCGGCGCTGGCGTACGCCCAGGAGAAGCTCACCGCCCGCCCCGTGCCGACCCGGGTGATCGCACCGGCCGGGACGGAGGCGAGGGTGGGACGCCCGTCGCCGCTGGCCTTCGAGGACTCCCGCCCCGGCGAGCTGGAGTGCGGGCCGTTCCGGCTGCGCCTGGCGCCGGTCCGCCACTCGGTGGAGACGTACGCCGTACGGGTCGAGGCCGATGACGGTTCGCTGACGTACACCGGCGACTCGGGACCGTGCCGGGAGCTCGTGGAACTGGCCCGCGGCAGCGGGCTGCTGCTGGCCGAGGCGGCGCTGGGACCCGGCGACGGGCCGGATGCCGCGCCGCACGGCCGGGACGGGCACGGCTGGGACGGCGATCACACCGGACCGCCTCCGCACCACCTCACCGCCCGGCAGGCCGGGGAACTGGCCGCCGGGGCCGGCGTCGGGCTCCTGGCGGTGACCCATCTGCGGCCGTGGGAGGACGCCGGCCGGTCGCTGGCCGCGGCGGCGGCACGGTTCCCCGGCCCGGTGCTGCTGGCCCGGCCGGGGCTGCTGCTGGCTCCCGGCGGCCCCGCACGCGCTCCGGACCCGGAAGAGGAGAGATGACACGCACGGAGCGGCTGTCCGCCGCGATCCGCACCGTCCGCGAGGCGGCCACGGTGATCGGAGCGCCCACCCGACCGCGGCGGGCCCGCCCGAAGGCGTCGGTGGCGGACGTCCGGACGAGCACCGGCCGGCGGGTGGAGCGTCCGATCCGCGGCAGGCTCGCCGCCCACCTCCCCGGTGACGCGGTGGTCGGGGAGGAGGGCGACGGTCCGGCGCCCTTCGACCGCGACCGGCCGACGCGGTTCACCGACTCGGTGGACGGCGCCACCGGTCACTACCGCGGAATCCCGATGGCCGCCCGCAGCCCGGCGGTCCGGGACGGCCGTGCCCGGCAGTCCGGTGACGACACGACGGTGGCGGGCGACGGCCTGGTCCACGACGCCGTGCCGGCCCGGCCGACGGTGGCCCGGCCGACGGCGGTCCGGTCGGCGGGCGGGGTGGTGGCGCGGTGAACCACGACGGGACATCACTCGTCCACCTGGCAGTGGCGTTCGCGCTGTGCGCCGTCATCGGGCTGGAGCGCGAGTACCGCCAGAAATCGGCGGGCCTGCGCACCCATGTGCTGGTCGGCCTGGGATCGGCGCTGTTCATGCTGGTGTCGAAGTACGGCTTCGCGGACATGCTGGGGATGCCCGGCGTGGGACTGGATCCGTCGCGTGTCGCCGCGCAGATCGTGTCCGGCATCGGCTTCATCGGCGGCGGACTGATCTTCGTACGCAGGGACGCGGTGCGCGGTCTGACGACGGCGGCCAGCGTGTGGCTGGCGGCGTCGATCGGAGCGGCGGCCGGCGCGGGGCTGCTGGTGCTGGCCGCCGCCGTGACCGGGGCCTACCTCGTGGTGGCGTTCGTGTTCCCCCTGGTCGCGCGGCAGTTGCCCCGCTCGCCCACGGAGACGGTGCTGCTGCGCGTCAGCTACCTGGACGGGCGCGGACTGCTGCGCGACATCGTCCGGGAATGCACGGGGGCGGGATTCCACGTGGCCGGGCTGCGGACGGCCGGTTTCCCGTCGGTGGACGCGGCCCCCGCCCAGGTGGGCGTCCTGCTGGAGCTGTCCGGCAACGGGGTGCACGACGAGCTGGTGCCCCGCCTCTCCGGCCGTGAGGGGATCACCGAGGTGACGCTGTTGCAGGACGAGGCGGACTGAAGGACGCCGCCCCCACCGCCGGAACATGTCAGTCAATATGTAAGGACAATAGGTTGACAGGTCGCTGCGGGTGAGGGCAGGCTCGATCACGAGAGCCGGGCGCCTGCCCGGCACACCACGACGGACAGAGAAGAGGCACGGATGCCGATCAGGTCGACCCACGCCGTCCACGTCGCCGAAGGAGGCAGGCCGTGACCGCACCCCTCACCCAGCGCATCGCGGGAGCCCCCATCTCCTGGGGCGTCTGCGAAGTCCCGGGCTGGGGACACCAGCTCGGCACGGACCTGGTCCTGCGGCAGATGCGCGAGGCCGGACTCGCGGCCACCGAGTTCGGACCGGAAGGCTTCCTGCCCGACGCCCCCGCGGACAAGGCCGCGACGCTCGCCTCGCACGGCCTGCGCGCCGTCGGCCAGTTCGTGCCGGTCGTCCTCCACGACCCGGACCACGACCCGCTCCCCGAGGTCGAGGCGGCCCTCACCGGTCTCCTGGCCGCCGACGCCCGCACGGTCGTCGTCGCGGCGGCGACCGGGGCCGACGGCTACGACGACCGGCCGGTGCTCGACGCGGCGGGGTGGTCCGTCCTCCTGGCCAACCTCGACCGGATCTCCACCGCCGCGGCCGGCGCGGGCGTCCTCGCGACCCTGCACCCCCACGTGGGGACGATGGTCGAGTCGGGAGAGGAGACACAGCGGGTGCTCGACGGGTCCGGCATCGGACTGTGCCTGGACACCGGACACCTGCTCATCGGCGGCGGCGACCCCCTCGCCCTCGCCGCCCGGCAACCCGGCCGCGTCGCCCACGTGCACCTCAAGGACGTGCGCCTGGACCTCGCCGACCGGGTGCGGGCCGGCCGCACGACGTACACCGAGGCCGTCGCCGAGGGCATGTACGTCCCCCTGGGCGCCGGCGACGTCGACATCGCCGGAATCGTCCGGCTGCTCGAGGCGGACGGGTACGCCGGATGGTACGTACTCGAACAGGACACCATCCTGCGGGCCGCACCCGGCGAGGACGGGGGCGCCGATCCCCTCGACGACGTCCGCGCCTCGGTCGCCCACCTCCGCTCCCTCGCCACCGACAACGGGTCTGCCGCAGACGCCGTGGAGCACTGACCGATGGCCCACGAGCCCGCCGTCGACGGACGGACCGGCGTCGACGACCACCCGCCCGGCCACGGCGAAGGGACCGCGTGATGGACGCAGCACACCTGACCGAGATCCGCGTCCGCGAGCCCGGCCGTATCGAACGGTCCTGGCAGAAGCGCTCCCGCCGCCCGCTGACCGGTGAGGACGGCCGCCTGCTCATCGTCGCCGCGGACCACCCCGCCCGGGGAGCCCTGGGGGCGCGCGGCGACGAGGCGGCCATGGCGAGCCGTACCGCGCTGCTCGACCGCCTGGCGACCGCCCTGTCGCGCCCCGGGGTGGACGGCGTGCTCGGCACCCCCGACCTGCTCGACGACCTGCTGCTGATGGGAGCCCTGGAGGATCGGATCGCCATCGGGTCGATGAACCGCGGCGGCCTCCAGGGCGCCTCCTTCGAGTTCGACGACCGGTTCACCGCCTACACCGCGGAGGCGATCGCCGCGCACGGACTCGAGGGCGGCAAGACGCTCACCCGGATCTGCCTCGACGACGCCGGCACCGTGGCCACCCTGCAGGCGACCGCCGCCGCCGTCACGAGCCTCGCCGAGCACAGCCTCATGGCCATGGTCGAGCCGTTCCTCACCGTCCGCGAGGAAGGCCGCGCCCGCAACCTCCTCGACCCCGACAGCGTCATCAGGTCGATCCACATCGCGAGCGCACTCGGCGCGAGCAGCGCCCACACCTGGCTGAAGCTGCCGGTCGTCGACGAACTCGAGCGCGTCCTGGACGCGACCACCCTGCCGACCCTGCTGCTCGGCGGTGACCCGCAGGGCGATCCGCACGACACGTACGCGTCCTGGGCGACGGCGATGTCGCTCCCGGCCATGCGGGGACTGGTGGTCGGGCGCGCCCTGCTCTACCCGCCCGGCGGCGACGTCGCCGCCGCCGTCGACATCGCGGCCGGGATCGTCCACGGGAGCGGCGCATGAGCGACCACGCCCGACCGGCGCACAGTCACCGGCCCCGGACGGCAGACCGCGGCCACTGCCCCCGCCGGGGACGGTGGTCCGCAGATCCGCCTGCCGGGGCCGCCGGGAAACCGTGGGACGGGGACGTCTCCGGGCCGTACAGCCCCTCGAGCCCGTAGCGGGTGCCGAGCCCATACCGTGTGCGGGCTCGGCACACAGGCGCCCGGGGCGCGACGGACGTCTCTGCCGGCTTCCGCCGTCCGGACCGACTGGAACCCACGACCCGGACACGCCGAGGCCGGCTCCGCCGCCCATCCGGCACGGTGACCGTCAGGCCGCCGGCCTCCAGCCCAGCGCGGGACCGAGCCGGCCGGCGATGTCGGTCAGGATCTGCTCGTAGTCCTCCGGGCCGAAGGTGAACGGCAGGGCGAAGGCCACCTCGTCCACCTCCCGGAACGCCGCGTGGGCCCGCAGGCGCTCCGCGATCCACTCGGACGGGCCCACGAGGTCCGGGGCGAACAGCAGACGGGCCGGGCCCTGCGGGCTCCTGGTGCGGGGCAGCCGCCGCGCGGCGTACTCCTCGTACCTGGCGCGCTGCGCGGCGTCGGCGGAGTCGGTGGGGACCACCACGAGCCCCTGGGAGACCCGTGCGGCCTCCCCGTCGGGGTGCGCCGCGCGGAAGGCCCGGATGTGGGAGAGCTGGATCGCGGCGAAATCCCCGGCCCCGGTTCCGCCTTCGGGTCCTTCGGCCTTGACCACACTGCTGGTGAGGAGGTTCATCGCGTTCTCCCCGGCCCAGCGGGCCGAGCGCAGGCTGCCGCCCCCGTACCACATCCGCCGCCGCAGGCCGGGGGAGTGGGGCTGCACGCGATCGGAGTAGGACTCGATGCCCTCCGTGCCGCGGAAGTCCGTGACCGGCTCACCCGCGACGTGGTCGAGCAGGCGCCGCACCCGCGCGTAGCCGAACTCCTCGGCGTCGGCGGTGTCCGGGTACAGCGCGTCCCTCACCCGCTCGTAGTGCATCGGCGCTCCGGTGCTCACACCGGCGTTGAGGCGCCCGCCGGACAGGATGTCCACGGTCGCCCAGTCCTCGGCGAGACGCAGCGGGTTCTCCCACCCCAACGGCGTGACCGCCGTTCCCAGTTCGATGCGGCTGGTGCGCTGGGTGGCGGCCGCGAGCACCGCCACCGGCGAGGCGATCCCGTACTGGAGGTGGCGGTGGCGCACCCACGCGCTGTCGTAGCCGAGCCGTTCCCCCAGCTCCAGCATGCGCAGCGTGTCCTCGTGCCCACGGCCCGGATCGTCCTCGTCGAACAGCCCGATCGTGAGGAACCCGAGCCTCTTCAGCGCCCTGTCACCCATCTCCACCCCGACTCCCACCGACCGGTGCCCCCACGGGCCTGCCGCCTCTCACCAGACGGATCATGCCTCTCATCCGCGCGGAGCGGGCCCCGGGGACCGTCTTCCGCCCGGGTGTTCACAAGACCGAAACACCCACGAGGAGAAAGCCGACGAGCCCGCCGGGGACCAGAGGCCGCTGCCCGGTGCGCGCCGCCGCTTCGGTCGGGCTTGCCCGGCTCCGTTCGATGGCCGTGGAGTGAGGGGGAGAGCGAGGCCCTCGGCAAGGGACGGGTGCGAGCCGTGGGCGGGGATGTCACCGGTCCGACGGGCGGGGGCCGGGAGTACGGGCCACTCCTGCCCGGCGGCCCAGTGGGCGAAGCTGGGCCGGCCGGCCTCGGAACGCTCGCGTCGCAGCGCGGTGAGGCCGACGGTGGTGAAGCACGCGAACATGGCGGCCAGGCCGGCGGACCGGGCACGGACACGGGCCGATGGGACCTCCTGGCGGACGATCGGCCGGCACCCTGTCGCGAAGCCGTCGGACAGCTGTGCGCCCGCACGGCGTGAGACGTCCCCGACGTGCGGGCGTGGCAGGGTCGGCACCGCCCGCCTGATGCGGGACGACGACATCAGCCGGGCGGGGGAGCCCGTACACCACGTCCAAGGACGCGACCGAGGGCAGCCGGCCTCGCCTCCCGGGGCGAAGCCGCCGGAGAACGCGTACCGGGACGTCCGCGCCGGTCCGTGGGCCGGACTCGTGTCGGTCCACGGGTCCGGCGGGGTCTCTCAGGCCGGGCTGACGTTCTCGGCCTGCGGGCCCCTGTCTCCCTGGGTGATGTCGAAGTGGACCTTCTGGCCTTCGCTGAGCTCCCGGTAGCCGCCGCCGGTGATCGCCGAGTAGTGGACGAACACGTCCGGCCCGCCGCCGTCCTGCTCGATGAAACCGAAGCCCTTCTCCGCGTTGAACCATTTCACTGTGCCGGTGGCCATGGCCTGTCTCCTTCGCTGGGGAACGAACGTCGGGCAGCCGTGTGCTGCCACGCCGGGTGGTCGATCATTGTCGTCGGCTCGGACGCCGGGAAGCCGAAACGCTGGGCATTGCCTGGCCTCGCCCCGTATGTCACCCGGTCCTTTGCATTCCCCGGGTGCTTCCCGGGGCAGCCCGACCGCGCGGGGCGACCGGCATGGCGTCGAGGGGGTGCGGTCCGAGCGGTGGGCCCACGTCCGCCGGACGGAAGAACCTGACCGCAGGCAGCATGGTGACGCCCGTGACGACGAGGCCACGCCGGCCTCACGTGCCCGGCCACCAGGACGTCTGTCAGCTGCTGGACGCAGGACGGATCGATGGCGCCGACCACGCTCACAGTGGAGCGGCCGTCGCGCGCGGTGAGGTCCGCGGAGAGAATCGGGCTCACCCCTTCCGGCCCTCGGGCCCGTTCCTCGAAGCCCAGAACTCTCCCCACCCTGGAACGGCCCGGGGCCCCTGTCAAAAGATGCCGGTCCGAACAGGGCCCGGAGGACCAGGAGCTCCGGGCCCTGCTCGCCGGGGCGGCTCCCCCGCCACCGGCACCTCGCCTTCGACGAGTCCTCTCTTGCCGGCCCCGCCGCCTCGGTGCCAGGGCCCCGGGGACGGTCAGGACGCCGTCCGGGGCGCGTGAGCCCGCGACGGACCGCGGAGAACGGTCCTCAGCGGAGGCCGGACGCCACCCGCCACACGCGGAAGTCGGTGATGCGGAAGTGACTCCACGTGGTGCGGAAGGCGAAGTGCCCGGCGGTGTACGGCTCCGGGTCCCGGTAGTCGAAGACCAGACGGCCGTTGTTCCACCAGCGCACCGTCGGCCCGTCGGAGAGGATCCGGACGTGGTGCGGCCGATCGGGCACGAGCAGTGGTTCGGTGTAGTCGTGGACCAGCGGGCGCACGCCCGCCTCGCCGACGTAACGGCGCAGCCGGGTGGTGGTGTTGGTGTTGGCGCCGTAGCCGACGTAGTACGTCCGCAACCGGTCGTAGTCGGCCAGCGTGCCGTCCCGGTGGGTGGCGAAGAGGTCGTGCGGGGAGCGCGTGTCGGTGGCGTTCCAGAAGTTGTTGAGGTCCGAGACCCGGTCGTGGGGGCCGCTCCCGGAGACCGGCGTGGCGGTGTACTCCAGGACGTACGGGCCGCTCAGCCGTTCCTTGAACCAGACGGTGGCGCCGGCGGGCACGTCGATCTCCAGGGTGCCCCGGGAGGCGGTGACGGTACCGCCGTCCTCCAGCTCGACGGCCCACCGGCGCAGGCCGTGCCGGAAGTCGTCGTGGGCGAGGAGACGCCCGCGACGGCGGCCCGGGACCGCCTGCGCGGTGCCCGTGGGGACGGCGGCGGCCAGCGCCGCTCCCGCCGCCAGCGCGGCGAAGGTCCTACGTGTGGTGGTCATGGGAGCCGGCTCCTTGTGGGGGTGGTGAGGGCGGGCCTCGGGACCCGGCGGGTCTCCGTGCCGAGGTAGTAGTCGGTGTACGTGGACTGCAGATAGCCGCGCACGGTCCAGCCCAGTCGGTAGGCGGGGTTCTGCGCGAGGGTGTAGAGGCGTGTGGAGGTCGGCTCGGTGGTGGTGTACAGGCGCAGCGCCGTGTGGTCGGCCGTCTCGGTGAGGATCTCCTCGCGCCAGTCGCCGAGCAGGTCGCCGTAGAACGGTGTCGCGTTACGGGCTCCGGAGACCACGCCGGAGGGGTCGAAGAGCTTCGTGCTCGTCCCGGTCGACGGATCCCACTTCTCGACGTGGGTGGAGTCGAGGAGTTCGGCGGCCCGGTCGCCGTCCCACCAGATGCGGAAGTTGATGCTCGGGGTGGTCGCGGAGATCCTGCCGTCCCGGACGTTGAAGACGCCCGCGCCGGGCCGGGTGACGTCGGCGGTGGACGTCCAGTACTCGTAGCCGGGGTGCCCGGGGTCGATGTCGGCGGCGTTGCCGCGACCGACGTCCAGGTCGGCGTCGCTCCCCGGGTGGGCCGGGTGCGCACCGGTCACCAGGCGCTCACCGGTGGCCGCGTCGTAGTAGTACCAGGGGAAACGGGACGTGACGCCCAGTTCGGTCTGCTGGATGGCGAAGCCCTCCAGGCCGGGGCGGGCGGGGTCGAGGTCGGCGATGTCGAAGCGGTCGCCGTGGCCGGCGCCGTCGATGACATAGCGCAGGGTGCCGTCGTCGTCGACGACGTAGTTGCCGTCGGCGATCTCGTCCCGGCCGTCGCCGTCCAGGTCGACGGTGCGGATCTGGTGGAAGCTGGTCGCGCCGCTGCCGGCGGGCACCACGTACTTCCAGCGGCGGGTGAGGTCGGTGCCGTCGAAGTCCCAGGTCTGGAACAGGATGCGGAAGGCGCCGCGCTTGGCGCCGGCGCGGGTGACCAGCTTGGTGACCAGGCTGGGACGGGAGCCGTCCAGGTAGGCGACGCCGAAGTGGCCGCCGGAGGGGCCGTCGGCGGTGAAGTCCTCGGGCACCGGCTGCCGGGTCCGTTCCCTGCCGGTGCGCCCGTCCACGACGGAGACGAACTGGGCGGCGGGCGACGCCGCTTCGACCCTCGCGCCGTCGGCGAAGGTGGTGCCGTCGGCGGTGTGCAGCAGCACCTCGGCGCGGCCGTCGCCGTCGAGGTCGTAGACGGTCACGTTGTCGTCGTTGCGGTAGCCGCCGATGGCGGTCGAGCCGCTGACGGCCGCGGGGGCCGGGTCGTTGGCCCCGTTGCCGGGTGCCTGGGCGAGCGAGTTGGGCCCGAGGTCGACGCGCCACAGCCTGCGGCCGGTGAGCGTGTACGCCTCCAGCAGGTCGGTTCCGGTGCGGTCCGTGGAGAGCCGGCTGACGACGAGTTCGTACCGCCCGTCGCCGTCCAGGTCACCCGGCCAGGCGTGCTGCACCGTGTAGCCGTCGGCGGCGGCGAGCGGGATCTCGGCGTATCCGTCGGCGAGTTCGAGCGCGGCACGGCTCGGCCGTTCCTCCCGCCCGTCGACGACGGCACGCACCGTGTACGTCCCCCTGCCCCTGGAGACGTCCCGGTACGTCGTCGAGCGGGTGATCGGCGTGCGGTTGAGCCTGTGCCCGTTCTTGTAGACGTCGAAGGCGATGTCGTCACCCTCGCGGGCGTACTCGGTGCCGAGCAACCGCCAGCTCAGGAAGGTCCCCTCGCCGGAGGGGACGGCGACCAGGCCGCGGTCGAGGTCCTCCACCACCCGGCGGGGGGCCTTCCGCGCGGTGTCGGCGGCGGCCGCGTCGGCGGTGTACGCGCCGAGCAGGGCGGTCAGGAGGACGGCGACGGTCGCACCGGTTCTTCGGCGGCGCGTGGACTTCATGGGACGGTGCTCCTTCGAGGGCGGTGTCACGTGGCCCTCACTCTGCCGTTCCGGTCACCGCCCGGACCGTCCTGCCACAAGACCGCAATGAAATGATCACGAAAGCTCGTGGGGGGCGCCCTGCGGCCGTCGCGGAGGCCGGTGTCCGGGCCGGGGCCGAAGGCGGGACCGCTGATCCGGTGACGGTGCCCGGGCGGCTTCTGTCCGGATCCCGCACACACGATGACGGCGGCGGAGGACGAGAAGGGGCCGGGGGAGGCGAGGAGTTCGTCATCGGGCCACGACGCGCCGTCCCGCTCGCCATGGGCGGCGAGCGCGCGGCGAATCCGAGTGGGCCGGGGCCGTGGCGCGCGGGACCCTGTCTCCGCGGGACCCTGTCTCCGCGGGGCGATGGAGCCGCACCACGAGGTACCGCCACTGGACGGCGGCCGGTCTTCTCAGGCGCTGAACACGGCGTTGCTGCGCAGCGGTTCCGCGCACCACCGGAAGTGCCCGCCGCTGCCGTCCGGGCCGAAGAGGTCGTAGGCGGTGAGGATGGAGGCGACCTGATAGGTGGTCAGGGCCGCCGGTGCGTAACCGAGTTCGCGGGCGAAGAGCCCGGTGAGTTCCGCGGTCTGCTCCTCGGCGCGCGGCCCGTACATGTCCCAGACGACGGCGACGGCTGCCTCGAAGGCCGGGTCGCCCGCGGTCGTGCGGAAGCCGAAGTCGAGCACCGCGACGGGCCGGCCGGCCTCGTCGATGTGGATGTTGGACGGGAGGAGGTCGCCGTGGATCGCTGTCACCGGGGTGTCGGGGAGCGAGCGCGGCGCCTTCTGTGTGCGTTCGACTCCCGCCTCGAAGTCCGGCACGCAACCGGCCAGGGCAGCACCGTGGCGGGCCACGGCCCGGGTGACCAGGGCCGTGAGCGCATCGCGGAAGCAGTCGTGACCCCGCCACAGCGGACGGTCGTCCCCCTGGACGGTCAGCCGGCGCATGGCGTCGGTGCCGGGCACGGAGGCCAGTCCCCGCAGAACGGCCAGGAGAACGTCGCTGTGCCGGGTGGACGGCCCGCGTCCATGGTCCGTGTGCGCGGAGCCGTCCCGCATCGGGACTCCGGGCAGCTCGCGCTCGTACGTCACCAGGACGCCCCCGTGGTCCTCGACGTCGAGGATCTCCGGAGTGGAGAACGGCAGGGGGTGTTGCGCGATGTCCGCTTACACCTGGCGGATGAGCTCGAAACCGGCTGGTGGCCGCCCGTTCCACACCTTGGCGGCCCGGCCCGCGCCCAGCCGGTAGACGACACCCTCGACACCGGTGCCGATACGGCGGACACCCGTGTGCCCGCGGTCGGCGAAGTGCGCACGCCATGGGTCGGAGAGCGGGGCTTCCACGTTCGGGACGTTCTCCATGCGCGTATGGAACCAGCAGCCGCACCGGGCTCATACCGGGCCGGGAGGGTTTCGCGGTCACGGACCGGAAGACACTGCCTGAGCACGAGCGGCACCGCTGATGCGGTAGCACCCGGCCGGGCGGGCAGGCCCGGCCACCCGTCCGGCCCCGGCGCGGACACCCTGTCGCCCCTACCGGTCCCAGGCCGGTCGACGCCTGGAGCGTGTCCGCGGTGAGGAGTGTGCGGGGCCGGGGAGCCGATCGTAGGCTGGTACTGCTCGGGGCCGCTGCACGGAAGGGGCTGCCCGATGCCCCGGGCCATGTGGAGCGGCGCGATCTCGTCCGTTCTGGTCACGGTCCCCGTTCGCTCCGTCGGCGTGACGAAGGGGACGATGTGGGTTCCCGTCGCCACTGCCGTCCCCGTGCTGCGCGTCGGGCTCCCGAAGCACATGGTGGTGGGACGTGCCGCGCCGGTCACGAGAACCCGCATCGGCGGTCAGCGCCCGGCCCCGGACGGGAGCGGTGACGTGTCGCCACCAGCGACTCTGACATGGAGCCCGACATGACCACAGCCATGGACCTGTTGACCGTCACCTTGGACGTCGCCTCCGAGCGTCCCGTGGAGGAGGGCGACCTCTCGCTGGCTCTCGCGGGGGCGGAACTCATCGACCTGATCGACGCCGAAGCGGTCACCCTGGACGGTGACCGCATCGTGCCCGGCCCGCAGCGGGCCATGGACGACCGCCTGCTGGACGTCGCCGAGTCGTCGCTCGTCAGGGAGGCGCCGTACGAGACCGTCGAGGATTGGCTGTGGCGCCGGGGCCGCGGCCTGTCCGGGGCGTATCGCGCCGCACTGGAGACGGAGGGGCGGCTCACCCGGCAACGACACGGCTGGATCCGCCGCGGGCCCGACCGGACGGCGCCGGGCGACTCACCGGCCCGCCGCCGTGCGGCCGAGCGCTGGATGTCGGGCGAGCCCGTCCTGGCCGTCCTCGCCGCCGCCGTGGGGATCCACGACGAGCCGGCCGGCGACTTCGAGGAGCCCGGCGCCGACACGCTCGTGACCGTACTGGCCGCCGTCGACGAAGCGGTGACGGAACTCGCAGCCGTACGGCAGCAGCGACAGATCGAGGAGGCGGCCTTCGACAACATCTGGCGAGCGCCGTGACCACGCACACCAGCGGCACACGCCCAGGGCCCCGGCCCGTCCTGTCCACCGTCGGCGGTCAGCCGCGCACGTGCAGCCCGAACCCCGTGCGGCCCGCGGGCTCCAGCCCCTCCTTCAGCTGCAGCGAGGGGATCTCGTAGTCGCCGAAGTTCTGCCGCCGGAACGCGATCGGCTCGGTCGACTCCAGGGTGAGCAGGCGCTGCTCCCAGGCCTTGGCGACGTCCGGGTAGTCCTCGTCGGTCATCCGGTCGGCGCCGTACAGCACGAACGGCGGCAGCACCTCGATGCCCGGGTAGTAGAGGATGCCGTGCTGGATCGGGAACAGCAGATCGTCGATGGGGCCGTTGATCCCGCGAGCGGAGTAGTGCGGTTCCGGGCCGCCGACGGTCACCGACAGCAGCGCCTTCCTGCCCGCGAGGGTGCCTTCGCCGAAGCGCTCGCCGTACCGGGTGTCGCTGTGCTCGCCGACGCCGTACGCGAAGTGGAAGGTGAACACCCGGTCCACCCAGCCCTTGAGGATCGCCGGCATCGTGTACCACCACAGCGGGAACTGGAAGACGACCGTGTCGGCCCACAGCAGCTTCTCCTGCTCGGCGCGGACGTCCGGGGTGAGCGCCCCGGCGTCGAAGGCCCGGCCCGAGTCCCGGGAGACCTTCAGCGGATCGGAGGCGTGGGGGCCGTAGTCCGCGGCGTCCGCGACCGCCTTCCAGTTCATCGCGTACAGATCGCTCACCCGTACCTCGTGCCCGGCGCCCTCCAACGTGGACACCGCGAGGTCCTTCAGCGAGCCGTTGAGCGACTTCGGCTCCGGGTGGGCGTAGACGATCAGCGTCTTCACGGGAACTCCTTCGGATCGGATGCCTTCGATCCTGGACGCCGCGGCGCCCGGCGTTCAGGGACACCTCGTCCGCAGGACGGGGCTTCCTGGTAACGGCAGGACCACCCTCGCGGGCAACACCGGGACCATACTGGGGACATGGACGATCTCGCGGGTTTCCTGCGGACCAGGCGCTCCCGGGTCGACCCGGCGGCCGTCGGCATCCCCACCGACAGCCGCCGCCGGGTCGAAGGGCTGCGCCGTGAAGAGGTCGCGCACCTGTCCGGAGTCAGCGTCGACTACTACGTACGCCTGGAGCAGGGCCGCGCGACCCAGCCTTCCGAACAGGTCCTCGACGCGCTCGCCCGCGTCCTCGGGCTCGACGAGACGGAACGCGAGCACCTCTGCCGACTCGCGCGGCAGCGCCACCGCCGTGCGAAGGCGCCGGGCGGGCGGGTCAGGCCGGAACTGTTGCGCGTCCTCGACCTGGTCGCCGACGCACCCGCGCTGATCATGAATCACCGCTTGGACGTGCTCGCCGGGAACCGCCTCGCCGGACTTCTCTACGGCCGGCCGATGCCGGGCCTGAACACCGCCCGGCACATCTTCCTCGAGGAGGCCGAACGCGGCCTCTACGCGGACTGGGAGTCATGCACTCTCGACGCGGTCGGGCACCTGCGCCTGGCCGCCGGCAAATACCCGGACGACCAGCGCCTGGCCTCCCTCATCGGCGAGCTGGCGATGGGCAGTGAGCGCTTCCGCCGCCTCTGGGCCCGCGCGGACGTGCGCGCCCGCACCCATGGACGCAAGGCCTACCGGCACCCGCTCATCGGACTGCTGGAACTGCACCAGGAGAACTTCGCGCTACCGGACGAGTCGGGCATGGAACTGCTCGTCCTGTCCGCGGCCCCCGGCAGCCCCACCGAGGACGGGCTGCGGCTGCTCGCGGGCCTGCCCGCGGCCGGCGAGGACGCGTATCCCGCAGTGGACGCGTAGGTCCGCGAGTGACTCGACGACGCCCGCCCGCCACCGGGACGTCTCAGCGCTCACGGCCGCCGGCCCCCTGGACCGCTCGACGGCCGGGGGCATGTCCCTGCCGACAGTTCGGCTTCTTTGCGTGGCGGGTTGCCTCACCAGCAGACGGTGGCGTTCGCCGAGTACTCCGCCAGGAGCTCTTCACCTCACCGTGAGGGGGCGAGCGCCTTCCAGAAGGTGTGGTGCCGGAAGGCCGAGCAGACCTACGGGCTTCTGGTACCGCACCGGTGCCCGGTCCGCGATGACGGGCACCGGCCGGTCTCCTGCGCTTCCCGCGCCCCCTGGGCGCGATGTCTCATGTCATGGCCCGCCCACTCGGAAACTGGCAGGCACCCCGGGGGCGGGTCAGGAGAGGGTGCGGTTCGAACCGGCAGAGGAGGAAATGGGGCTGACCTACAGCTACGACGTCCATCTGCGTCCTCGGAACGTCGCCGGGGCGCTGGCCCGTCTGACCGAGCCGGCGCCGCCGTCCCGTGGTGTGCCGCCGCTCGAGCTCACGCTGCCCGGCGGTGAACGGCTCGTCCTCCCGTTCACGTCCCACTTCGAGAGCGAGCCGGTCGACTGCTCCGTCGACAGCACGCTCGGGCTCGACACGTCCATCATGTTCGACCCCGATGACGCACTGCGCGAGTACGCGGAGACGTGCGGCCTCGAACCCGAGGCGGACGGGCGCGTCCAGATCGGGTACGTCTACCTGACGATCCGGTTCCGGTCCTTCCTGCACCCTCGTTACGCGTCGATGGAGTTCTGGGCGGCGACGTCGAGGACGAGCCGCGTGTTCGCGCGGTCGATCCGCGTCGGGGAGGCGTTCACCGGCCTCACCGCCGCCAGTGGCGGAGTGTGCTGCCTGTTCGACACCGGCGACGGCGGCCCCGAGCACGTGTGCTGGCTCAACGGCGAGGCGACCCAGGAGATGATCTCCGGCCCCCGCTGTCCGGATCGGCGTGCCCTCGTGGCGACGTGGCCCGACGCCGACCAGTGAACGCCGGCGCCCCTTGAGGCGACACAGCCCCGGACGGACCAGCCGGAAACAGCCTTCGGATGAAGCCCGTGCATCCTCGGCCGCCGTCGACGGCGGGCCCTCGCAGGGCGATGGCGGACGGCGAGATCCCACCCGCGCCCACACCGTCAGGCGACAGCTCCATCGCCCAGAGCATCACGAGCCACCCCTTGCGGGGGTGTCTTCCGCCTCGGCCGCCTCTCGGAAGGCGACGATCGCCTCACCATGGGTTCTCGCCCAGGCGGTGAGCATCTTGATGGGCTCCTCCAAGGTCCGCCCCAGCTCGGTCAGGCTGTACTCCACCCGTGGGGGCGCCTCGGCGTACACGCGCCGCTCGACGAGCCCATTGCCCTGGAGCCGGCGCAGCGTCTGGGTCAGAACCTTGCGCGAGATGCCTCCGTTCAGCTCGACAAGCTCGCCGTGCCGCATCGGGCCGTCCGTCAGCGCGAAGAGGGTGACCACGGCCCACTTGCTGGCGATGATCTCCATGGCCAGGCGAGCGGGGCAGTCGGCGAGGAACACGGTTCCCGGTCGGAAGCTCATGAATCGAAAGGTACCTTCAGGTACCTGACGGCTGCCTAATGTCGCGGGTATGCGCCGCACCACTTCGAAGGCCGCCGATCGGGCGCCGTCGCCGTCCGGAAGGCCGTGCTCGGGCACGGCCTCGCCGGGGCCGCCGCCGAGCACGGCACCACAGCCGCCGGACCGGCGGCGAGCCGGCCCCACCAGACACGATTCCGGGAACGCCGAGCCCGTGGTGCCCGGCGGTCTGCCGCCCGAGAACCCCTGACCGGTCCGCGAAAGCGGAGCAACGCCCAGGCCGTCAGGCACCCCCGCCCATCATCCAGTTCACCGTTGAGGTCCCGCCATGTTCATCGCCTATGCCGTCCTCGCCGTGCTCATGTCCGCCGTACTGCTCGTCTCCGCCGGGGCCAAAACCCTCCGGACACAGCGCCTCACCGCCCAGATGACCGCCCTCGGCCTGCCCGAGGGCATACTCCCGCTCCTCGTCGTCGCCCAGGTCGCCGGTGCGGGCGGCCTCGTCATCGGGCTCCGGTGGGGCTCTCTGGGCATCGCCGCCGCTGTCGGCCTGACGCTCTACTTCACCGGCGCGGTCGCCTCGCACCTGCGCGTCGGCGACTACAGGGGAACTCCGCCGGCGGCTGTCCTCACCATCGTCGCCATCGCCCTGATCGCCCTGCGCGCCGCCACCCTCTGACCGTCCACCCGGCCCCCGGCAGAGAAGTGCCCGGCACAACCCCAGGCGGGAGCCGGGCATCCGCGCCCGGATCCCCGGCGTGACCTCGCCAGCTCGCGAGCGGGACGCCTCCGCGCCCGATGCGGGACCGTTCACCGGTCCGAGCGGCCTCATCGGACGTCCGGCCGCGCGGATACCCGAGCGCCGAGTCCGGCCTCCGGCTGCCGACGGGTCCGGGCCGTTGGCCGGTGCTCCGGCTCGTCGACCGCTGACCGGTTGGCGGCCGTCACCGGCAGCACCGCCGGTCGCATCCACAAGCTCTGAGGAAGCACCGGACACCTACGGGAACGCGGATGGCGTGGGTGACGGGTGGTCGGTCGCGGCACCGGACGCCACGCCCGCCTCGCCGACGGCGGCCGTTCCCCGGAGAGCCGGCGGTGGTCAGTCCGAGGCGACCGTGCCGGCCGGGCGAGCGGCACCGGCGGCCTCGGCGGCCGTGCCGTGGGCGGTCCCGCCGCCCTTCGCCGGACGCTCGCCCAGCTCCGCCGTCGGGACCTTGAAGGTCTCCCGCAGGCCCCAGGCGCACAGTGCGAGCACGGTGGCCGCCGCGGCGGAGTACAGCCCGACACCGATCGGGTCACCGTCGAAGGCCAGGAGCAGGGCCGTCGCGATGCTCGCCGCGGTGCCGCCGCCCAGCGCGGCACCGGTCTGGTACGTGGCGGAGATGGAGGAGTAGCGGGTGGCGCTGGAGAACTGCTCGCCCAGGAACGCCGGGATACAGCCCTGCGGAGCGGCCATGAGCACGTTCACCAGGACGTACGCGACGGTCGCGGACACCATGACATGCCCGTCGACCATGGGGAAGTAGGCGAAGAAGAACGCCCCGTAGGCGATGGTGCCGAGGACGACCACGCGCTTGCGGCCGAACCGGTCGGAGAGATGGGCCATGACCGGCACGGCGATGGTGAAGGCGACGGAGCCCGCGACCTGGAGCAGCAGCGACTCGGTGGAGTCGTAGCCACGCTCCTCGGCGTAGGTCACCGTGAAGATCGTGCCGATGTACGCCAGCGTGTTGTAGCCGAAGGCCACGCCGATGGCCAGCAGCATGTGACGCGGGTGTCGCCTGACGGCTTCGAGGATCGGGACCCTGGGGGCGTGGTCGGTGCGGCGCTCTTCCTGCGGCATGCGGCTGCGGGCCACGATGCCCACGAGGACCAGCAGACCGCCGAGCCAGAACGGCACGCGCCAGGCCCAGTCCGTCAGCTGGTTCTTCGGCAGCAGACTGATCAGGGTGAACACCCCCGTGCCGAACAGGCTGCCGATGCCGATGCCGACGCTGGTGAAACTGCCCCACAGACCGCGCCGGTCCTCAGGGGCGTTCTCGATGCCGAAGAGGGACGCGCCGCCCCACTCGCCGCCGGCCGCGAACCCCTGCACGAGGCGCAGCGCGACCAGCATGACGGGTGCGGCGATGCCCACCGTGCCGTAGACGGGCAGGCAGCCGATGAGGAAGGTGCTGGTGCCCATGATCAGCAGGGTGAGCACCAGCATGGCCTTGCGCCCGATCCGGTCGCCGAAATGACCGAAGACGATGCCGCCGAGCGGGCGGGCGACGAAGCCGATGCCGAACGCCGCGAAGGCCACCAGCGTGCCCACCGTGTGGTCGAAGCTGGGGAAGAACAGGGTGGGGAAGACGAGTGCGGCGGCGAGGCCGTAGATGATGAAGTCGTAGAACTCCAGGGCCGTTCCGAAACCGGAGACGAAGAAGGTGCGGGTGACCGTGGCGACCTGGGCTCTCAGATCCGGCCGGGCGGTCTGCGTCATGTCGGGTCCTTCCGGGGACGGGGAGGCGGGGAGGGGAGCGGGGGGTGACGAGGGTGAAGGGAGAGAGGGATCAGAAGCGCGCGAAGCCCAGCTCGGCGGCTTCGGCCGGGGTCCCTGCCGCGTGGTCCAGAGCGCAGCCGTCCACGTCGAGAGCGACGGTGAGCAGGGTGCCCCACTGCTCGTGCGGCGGCCTGGCCGGGTCCGGCCGCATGCAGACGACGGCGCCCGCGCCCGTCTCGCCGCACAGCGCCTTCGCCCGTTCGGCGGGAGCGAGCCCCGCCATCACCGCGCGGACGTCCCGCAGATGCGCCAAGCGTTCCGCCGTCGAGGAGTCGGCCGGGCAGACGTCCCCGGCGCCGAGCCCGGCGTCCAGGAAGTGATTGGTGTGCAGCAGCCAGCCGTCCTCGCCGGCCGGCACCACCGCGAGTCCGGCCGGGGAGAGTTCGAGGCTCGCGGCGCCGGAGTCGCGGGTGACCACGGTGAGCGAGGTGGAGGCGCTGACCTGTGCCGTCGCGGCGAGTGCCACGGCCTCGTCGAGGGTGTCCGCCTCGTCGAGGATGCGGCGGGCGACCGCGTGCACCGGGACACCTCCTGCGTCGGAGTCCGAACGGTGGAACAGGATGTTGAAGTGCACGCCGAGACCGGCGCTGTTCACGCCGATCTTGCCCGGGGCGCCGAACTCGGTGAAGAGCTTCACCGTGCGTCCCGGCGCGGGGCTCAGCTCGTGCAGCAGGGCATCAGGGACGAGCACGTCGTGCCAGTCCCAGGTCTGCACGGTCTGCGGGACCGCTCCCGCGGGCGCGAACACCGCGGTCGAGCACTCGCCCGCCCCGGCCGGCGGACAGGCGGCGAGGATCTCGGTCCGGGCGCCGACGGCGGCCACCGCCCACCGGGCGACACCGGCTGCGTCCGCGCAGGCGTCCGACTCCTCGGCCAGCGCCGGGGCCCAGTCCCGCAGCGCCGCGTGACTGCGCTCGGCGATGGCACGCGCCTGTTCCACCGGGACGCCCAGTACGGCGAAGTGGTCTAGGTACAGCTCCGCGCCCCGCCGTATGCGGCTGCCGAACCGGGTGCCCAGCAGGGACCCGCGGTCACGGGGGTCGGCCGTCTCGGTGGTGAGGGTGTGCAGTTTCACGGCAGCGGATCCTTCGAGCGGGAACGGGGGGCGCCCGGCGTGCCCGCGCACGGCGCCGTCGGGGGAGACCTCACGGGAGCGGCGCCGTTCACGGGGAGGCGAGGCGGCTCACGCTAGGAAGGTAAAAGGTTTTATACAATGCCCCGAGCGGACTTTCGTTCCCCGGACTCCGCTCGCGACCCCGTACCCCGACCCCAGGCGGCACCATGGCACGGACACAGGGCATCACCATCAAGGACGTGGCCCGCAGCGCCGGGTACTCCATCACCGCCGTCTCGCACGCGCTCAACGGCAAAGGCACGCTGAGCGCGGCCACCCGCGAGCACATCCGCGCCGTCGCCACACAGATGGGATACGAGGCCGACGCGCTCGCCCGCGGCCTGCGGCGCTCCACCGTGGGCGCGGTGGGACTGGTGCTCCGGTCCCTCGACGCCCTGGGCGACTACACCCCGGCCGGCGTGGACGTCTTCGAGAGGTTCGTGGGCGCCGCCGCCTCACAGGCCCTGGCCCGCGGCCTGAGCCTCATGCTCGTACCGGACCTGACCCGCGTGCCGGTACCGCCGCTGGCCTTCTCCATGGACGGCTACATCGTCACCAACCCGCACGTGGACGACCCCGTCGTCGCCCTGCTGGAGAAACGCGGCATCCCCTACGTCACCTACGGCCGCGCCCCCGGGCGGCCCGGCTTCCCGTACTGGGTCTCGGAGGACGACGAGGCCTCGGCGCGGCTGGTCCTGGACCACCTGGTGGCCGCGGGCGCGGACAGCGTCGCCCTCGTGTGCGGCACCGACCGCAACGCGTGGAACCTCGACCACCAGGACCTCTACCTGAACTGGTGCGCCGAGCGCGGCAGTACGCCCCGGCTGTACGAGCTGGCCGAGCGGGCGGGCGTCGAGGGCGGGGCGGGCCTGGCCGGCCGGATCGTCGACGACGGTGTCCCGGACGCCGTCTTCTGCCTCACCGGCCGGCACGCGGCCGGGGTGCAGCGCGGGCTGATGGCGCGCGGCGTCGAGGTGCCGGAGCGGACGATGGTGGCGGCCGGATCGGACTCCGAGCACGCCCGCCACAGCCGGCCGGCCGTCTCGGCACTGGAGCTGGACCCGGTGGGCAGTTCGGGGGCCCTGCTGGACATCCTCCAGGCCCTCATCGCCGGCGAGGAACCCGCCGCGCCCCGGCTCACCCGCGCCCGCTTCCACCAGCGCGGCTCGACTTGTCGCCCGGCGCCGTCCCCCTAGGCTGTCTCAGGGCCCCCGACGGGCCGCCGCCGCGAACGAGAAGGGGCGCCGGCGTGCTCCGTCCGTCCCGGTGACAACGCGCCGAGACCAGCTCGTGCAGCGGTCGGGGTCCCCTGCCTCGGAGTCCGCGGACAGGGTCGCGGCGTCGTGGACGGCGAGTTCCTCCCGAGCGCCGACGAAGGCGGGCCCGCAGTCGAGGGGAAGACGGTCGGCCACCATCGTGACGGCCTGTCGCGGTGTCGCGGCCGGGCCCACGGACTCGCTGCGCAGCGGGCCGGAGACCCGGTACGCGCCTTCCGGCGCGGGCTGGAGGTAGGGGATGTCCCCTGTCCATGGCCACTTCGTGCAGCGGCTGAAGTGCAGTTCCCCCATTCCCGTCCAGGGGAACAACTGGCGTGGGCGGGGTTCGGCGTAGGCCGCTTCGAGCAGTTCCGGACGGATCCGCCCGTCGGCGCGTACCTTCTGCCAACCCGCTTCGACCAGGTCCGGGGCATGGCCCGGTGATGTCGTGTCCACAGCGGCACAGCATCCCGTCGTCGCCGGACCGGTCGAGCGGCCGTGAATGCCCCGGTCGGCTGTCGGCGCATGTTCCGGGCGGCCTCTTCCGGTGCGGCGGCGCTCTCCTCGGCGGTGGGCACGTCCACCCGGGTCACGGCTGGTGCTTCGTGCGTGCGGCCGAGGCCTGCCGCGGGTCCGCGCCGGAGTTGACGTGCCGTTGTGTCTCCTGGGGGCCGTGCCAGTCCAGGCACACGGCGGTGGCATCGTCTTCGAGACGGCCACGAGCGGCGTCCCGGACCGCGGACGTCAGCGCCATCGTGGTCTCCCGTGGGTGCAGTTCCCGGGTGCTCTCCAGCAGGGCGGCCAAGTCGACCTGTTCACTGTGCCGTTCGAGCATGCCGTCGGTGAACATGAGCAGACGGTCGCCGGGCCGCAGATCGAGGTCCTGCACACGGTAGGGGTGGGGGCTCAGCTCGGACAGGCCGAAGGGATGGTCCACCTCGCAGGTGACCACCTCCACAGCCCCCTCGCGCATGCGCAGTGGCCAGGGGTGACCCGCGTTGACGAGCCGGGCCCGCCCGGTGTGGAGATCGATGCGCAGCAGCTGTCCGGTGGCGTGGCCGTGGCCGTGGGCGAGCAGCGCCTCGTCGGCTCGGCGGGCCTGCTCGGCCAGGCCGGCGCCCGCCCGACGGGCGCCGCGCAGGGCGCCCACCAGCACCGTGGCGGCCAGGGCGGATTCGATGTCGTGGCCCATGGGGTCGGTCACCGACACGTGCAGGTGGTCGCGGTCCACGATGTAGTCGAAGGTGTCACCGCTGAGGTCGTCGGACGGTTCCAGGTGCCCGCACAGGGTGAACTGCGCGGCCTCGCACGACAGCGACGGGGGCAGCAGCTGGTACTGGATCTCCGCTGCCAGAGTGGGGGGAACGGAGCGTTTGCCCCACGTGTAGAGATCCGTGAAGCGTCCGTTGGCGATCACGACATAGGCCAGGACGTGGGCGGCTTCCCCGACCGCCTCGAGGATGTCCTCTCCGGAGGCGGCCGGCAGGAACAGTTCCAGCAGCCCGATCGCGTCCCCCCGGTTGGTGACCGGCATGACCACCCGCTGTCCCCGGGCGGTCGCCTCCTGGTACCGCCGCTGGGTCCGGATCACCTCCTCGTAGACGCTGCCGGCCATGGGGATCCGCTCCGCCTCCCGCTCGCCCTCCACACCGATGGCGGTGGACAGGCGGGCCACCGCCTTCCCCGTCAGGTCGACGACGAGGAAAGAGACCTTCGTGGCTCCGAAACGCCGCCGCAGGTCCTCCGCGACCACATCGGCGGCGTCAGCCGGTGCCGCTGTCTCCGCTGCGGTCAGCAGCCGGGGATACATACTCTGTCCAGCGCTCACGACCGCGGTCCCTTCAGCAGCCCTTTCCACCAGCTTGGGGACCGCCGCGGTGAGCGTCAATCCGTGAACGGTCACGGTAAGTGAGGGCGGTCAGGACCAGAACGCCCACAAACCCGGCCGTCCCGACGGGAGCATGCCTGACGAGACACGCCGGTGCCTGGGGACACTCACGTGTTCCAGGATCGGGAGGTGCGCCGAGCGGTCCGCCGTCCCGCTCGTCAGCCCACGGGAACGAGGCGGGCGCGGCCCGGTCGGCAGGCGGGAGGATCATGCGGGTGGTGGTGGCGTGGGCGATCGGTCCGCCCTGTTCGTCCAGCACCCTGCCCTCGGCGGTGGCGGTACGCCGTCCGGCGTGGATGACGGTGCCTTAGGCGGTGAGGGGTCGGCCGTCGGTGCGGGCGGGGAGGGCGGAGTGGACGGCGCGGCCCATGGCGGAGTCGAGGAGGGTGGCGGCGATGCCGCCGCGGACGGTGCCGAGGGGGTTGGCGAAGTCGGGGCGGGTGTCGAGGGAGAGGGCGATGCGGCCGCAGCCCCGCCCCATCGACGACGCGCTCGCGGCTCTCCACCGGGTGGCGATGTACAGCTGACCGGGCAGGAAGCCGGTGACACCCAGCGACTGCCCGAGACCGTGGGCGAGGGGGCGGTGGAGCGTTCATCTGCACCTGGACCGCAAGGCCCCGACTTCCTGTTCGTGGTGACCTGATCAGTGCCTGGACGCCGCCTGCTGAACACCCGGCCTCGTCGTTCTCGCGGTGCCCGGGCGCGACTCCGCCTTCGGCCGGCTCGCATCCGGCCGCTGGGCGGGGTGTGTCCCGCCGGTGATCCGCTGCGCATGTTCGACGACGCCCGCCCCTGGGCCGACGCCGTCGGCGGCCGGGGCCACCGCCGTGGCCGCCGGTCCCGCGGCCGCTGCACGGCGCCCGCGCCGACCGCCCCACCGTGCCGTCACCGCGGCCGCCCCCCACCACAGCTTGGTGCTCTCCGCCTCCTCCTCCACCACCGACAGCGGCCTGCCGATCCTCCAGGGATCCCATGCCGCCATACGCCGGGGCATTCGCCGGTCCGCCGCACGAAGTCCCGCCGGCAAACTCATGCCCGGCGAGTATCCGGGCGAACACCCGATCACACACCGCAGGACCGGCAGGGGGACGCGGAGACGATCAGAAACGGCCCCTCGAAGCGGAGGATGCCGCACCACCCGGTCCCATGGCCGGGTGCGCGGGTCCGCGCAGGCGACGGGGCCGTCGCTCACAGGGCGGCGCGTGCCTTCAGGGGTTCCCACCAGTCACGGTGGTCGCGGTACCAGGCGAACGTCTCCGCCAGCCCCTCGGTGAAGTCCTTGCGCGGGCGGTAGCCCAGCTCGGTGGAGATCTTGGTGCAGTCGACGGAGTAGCGCAGGTCGTGACCGGGCCGGTCGGGCACCTGCTCCACGCTGTCCCAGCCGGCCCCGGCCAGCTCCAGCAGGAGCGTGGTGAGTTCTTTGTTGGTCAGCTCGGTGCCGCCGCCGATGTTGTACACCTCGCCGGGCCGGCCCGAGCCGCGCACGAGTTCCAGGCCCCGCACGTGGTCGTCGATGTGCAGCCAGTCCCGCACGTTCATGCCGTCCCCGTACAGCGGCACCTTGCGGCCGTCGAGCAGGTTGGTGACGAACAGTGGGATGACCTTCTCCGGGAACTGGTGAGGGCCGTAGTTGTTGGAGCAGCGGGTGACCCGCACATCCAGGCCGAAGGAGCGGTGGTACGACAGCGCCATCAGGTCGGAGGAGGCCTTCGACGCGGCGTAGGGGGAAGTGGGCCGCACGGGATCGCTCTCCGGCCAGGAACCCCGGGCCAGAGACCCGTACACCTCGTCGGTGGACACGTGCAGGAACCGCGCGCTGCCCCCGGGCCTGCGCAGCGCCGCGTCCAGCAGGGTCTGGGTGCCCAGCACGTTGGTGGTGACGAACTCGGCCGCGCCCAGCAGGGAGCGGTCGACGTGGGATTCCGCCGCGAAGTGCACGATCTGGTCGTGCTCGGCAACCAGCGCGGTGACCAGGTCCCGGTCACAGATGTCACCCCGCACGAACCGGAATCCGGCGTGTCCGCGGACCGGGTCGAGGTTGGCCGGGTTGCCCGCGTAGGTGAGCTTGTCCAGCACGGTGATGCTCACGTCACCGGGCCCGCCTGCGCCGAGCAGCGTACGGACGTAGTGCGAACCGATGAATCCCGCGCCGCCGGTGACGAGAATGCGTGTGAGGGTCATGACGAGATCTGTACCTTGTCGTGGTCGCCGGGAACGAGCCGGTGCGCGGCAGGTGCCGCGCACGGAGGAATTGTCCAGGACGACGGAGAACCCGGTTCGCCCGCGCTGCCGGTGATGCCGCAGCCGTCCGAGACCGACGTGAACGGGCCGACACGGGGGAAGCAGGTCACCGTGCCCCCTGCCGGTCACACCACCGCGCCGACGATGCACGGTGTCCGTGCCGCCCAAGCCGAGCGGGCCGGAGCAGAGCTGGGGGGGTTCTGCCCGTACCTGTAACCGCAGTGCCTTCCGCGGGCCCTGAGCTGCGGTTTCCTCGATGGTGAGCGAATGCGGCGTACAGACCGCGAGCGGCGGGAACCCGCCTGCGGATGCCCACCGGCCGGTAGGGGCCGACGGCGGACCGCACCGCATCCATGTGTTCGAACCATCGCGGGGAGGCATCATATGGCGAAGCAGTCCGCACCCAGGGAGCTGGCCGGCATCGCACCGAAGCTGGTCGAGATCACCGACGAGGTGCTGTTCGCGGACGTGTGGGAGCGGCCCGGGCTGTCGCCGCGGGACCGCAGCCTGGTCACGGTCAGTGTGCTGGCCGCCCTCTACCGCGGCGAGCAGCTGCCCTACCACCTGGGTGTGGCCCTGGACAACGGGCTCACCGTGGAGGAGCTGTCCGAGGCCATCACGCACCTGGCCTTCCACGCCGGGTGGCCCAACGCCATGACGGCGATCACCCGGCTGAAGAAGATCGCCGACGAGCGAGTCATCTGTCCAGGCCCTTCCCCCGTCTCCCTCCCAGCCCGCTCCCTTCGAGGAACAAGGAAAGCCGTCGTGGAACACATCACCTCCGCCCCACCGCCAAGGCCCCGGCCGAGCGTTTCACCGGGGACGTCTGCCTCAACCGGATCTAGTGCCGCGGCAGGCGACGTTCGCCCGGTGAGGAGCGGCGTCCGGTGCGGCGAGTGGGGGCACCCCCTCCGGGGGAGCGTGCCGGGCGTCGCG
>NZ_JBIWJA010000038.1:0-69698 GCF_044764905.1 Streptomyces sp. NPDC093586
TACACCCAGCCCGTCCAGGTGCGGACATAGGTCATATCGGCCACCCGGAGCTGGTCGGGCCGGCTCGCGGTGAAGTCACGGTCGACCAGGTCCGGCGGCCTGGGCGTCGACGGCTCCGGCACGGTGGTGCGGCGCCGCCGGCCGCGGATGACGCCCTCCGGGCCCAGCTCGGCCATCAGCCGCTCGACCGTGCGGCGAGCCACGTGCACACCCTTGCGCTGAAGCGCGCGGGTGATCCGGCGGACGCCATAGGTGCCGCCGGATTCGGCACGGACCTGTCCGGTCAGCGGCATGAGCTGCTCGTCACGCAGCCGGCGGGCCGACTTCGGCCGCTTCTTACGCGCGCAGTACGCCGGCTCGGGCAGCCCCGGCACCCGGCAGGCGAACCCGGCCCCGAGGCCCTTGTCCCTGAGGTGCTTGATCACCTGGTCGGCCTCGTCCGGGGACGGTCGAGTTCCGCCGCAAAAACGCGCTCGCGGCCTTCAGGATCTCGTTCACCCGCCTCAACTCCGCGTTCTCGCGCCGGAGTTTCCTGAGCTCTTCCCGCTCGGCGGTGGTCAGCAGGTCGTCGCGTTCGCCGGTGTCCGCCTCGACTTGGCGGACCCGGCCGCGCAGGGCCTCCTTGTGGATGCCCAGGTCTTTCGCGACATGCGCGATCGGACGGCCGGTGGTACGGACCTCGCGGACGGCCCGCTCGCGGAGCTCGTCCGGGTATTCACGTGGTGCCGGCACTGCTCGTGGTTCTCCTTCGGGCCAGGACCATAAGCCTGGCTTCAGGGACTCCACGAAACCGGGATCAGCTCAGTACGGCAGTCCAGCACTGAGAAGGCGACCCGGATGACGGGCATGCGCCACTGTGAGCTGTGCACGGCCCAGGCTTTGCTGGTGCGGCCGTTCGGGCAGGTGGCGCGCTGGTTCTCCCAGTCGATGGTGAAGGCGTCCTGGTCCCAGGCGCCGTCACCACGCGCGGACTGGACACTGTTGACCGGTTGAAGCGGGCCGTGCAGCTCGACGCCGTAGTCGCGGCGGGCTGCGACCATCGCGGGGCTGTTGGCGTAGCCGGTGTCGACCCAGTGCTCGTCGGGCAGGAGTTCCCGCCGGGCGAGCCCGGCATGGACGGCAGCGGCGGTGGTGACCACATTCATGATCAGGTGCAGGACGTCGGGGCCGCACGTCTCGGTGAGGTGGACCTTGTAGCCGTCCCAGTACAGGTCACGCTTGGAGCCGGTGCGGGTCTCGGTGTCGTAGGGGGTGACCAGGCGTTGTGTGCCTGGCGGGTGGTCTTTTGGGGCCCGGCGCTGCACCTCGCCTTCGACCAGGTGGAAGTGCTGGATCCAGATCTGCCGCAGGACCTCCACCTGCGGCAGAGCACGCAGATGGCACGGCGTATTGGGCGAGGTCACCGCTTGGAGCAGCCGCATGCCGTCGGTGCCGATCCGCCGACCGATCTCCTCCCGTTCGGAGTGGGCCTTGGGGAAACGTGAGTCCTCGGCCCGGGTGGCGTAGTGCCTGAACCAGTCCGGCTCAGCGATCTGGCCCAGCCACTCGGGAGCGGTCTGGGCCAGTGCGTTCAACGCGGCGCACAAAGCCTCCGCCACCATCTCCAGCCAGCGCAGCTCCCGCGCCGCCGACAGCAAGTGAGTGGAGTCGGTCCGTGCTTTCCCGCCGCCGACGAGTAAACCCCTGGTCCGGGCAGCATTCAGGATGCCGTCCAGCACCCGCCGCCCGGCATCTGCCTCGATGATGCGGTCGCGGAACTCCGACAGCACCGAGAAATCGAAGCCAGGATCGGTCAGCTCCAGACCGAGCGCGTACTTGAAGACGATCCTCGCCCGCACCGCCTCCGCGGCCTGCCGGTCGGTCAGCCCCTCCACGAACCGCAGCACCAGCACCACAATCAGCCGGCCCGGCGACCAAGCGGGCTTGCCCCATGACGGAAACAGGTCGGTGAACTGGTCGTCGGTGAACAGCGGGCCCAGCTCGTCCCGGACCCGGATCGCCAGGCTGCCCTTGGGAAAGGCAGCCTTCGCCACCCGCGCGGTCTCTTCCGGGACCTTCCCCTGCGCCACCGGCCGCATCGGCATCGACACTCTCCCCCTACAGGAACGTCGGTCTCCAAGACCACAACCGGGTCTTGGAGACCGACGTCACGCGGGCCCCGAATTAACCAACAGCGTCCGGCCCGGGCGGGGCGGCGTCGGCGAGGGTGGCGGCGAACTCCCGGCGGAGACGCTCCCGGCCGTCGAGGCGGCCGACACCGCCCTGCGCAGCGCCGACCCGGCGGCCGCTCACCGCACCCTCCTCTTCCCGGAGAGCCGCCACCTGATGGGCCGTCTGCTGCACCACCGTGACCGCGTCCAGGTCCGCTGGCTCAAGGCCACATCGGACACGACCTCAACGAGACCGCCGACACCTTCGCCCGCCTCACCCTCCGCCGAGCCACCGGCCGCATCCCTCCCGCAGCGGCTCGCAAGGAGGAGATCCGCATCCTGCGCACACTCGACTCCGGGGCGGCCCTCTTCCGGCGGCCGCCTGAGGGCGGGGGTCGTCATGTGGTTCATCAGGTTCTTCCCGTGTGCCCGTGAACAAAGGGCGTCGACCCAATTATTTCCTCCCGATTCCAAAGTTTTCCAAAGGGGGCTACGATGGGTGCCGTCGTAAAGCGCCGGGGGAGGGAAGCTGTGACTGAACGACAGGGTGCCTCTGCCGCGGCACGCAAGGTCGCGGAACTGGCTCGAGATTTTCCCGCCGGGCTCACGGAACGCGACCTGGTCCAGAAGGCCTCACAGTGCTTCGAGAGGCTTCCGAAACAGCGACTGGCCAAGCTGATCAACGAGGCCCTGGACGCAGGGTTGCTGACGCTTTCCGATGGCCGCCTCCGACCTGTCGCGCCACCGCAGTCGGCCCCTCTCGGTCCGACATCGGAGGGTGGCCCGGTACCGGACGACGGTGCAGTGCGGTCCGAGGCGACCTCGCTTCGAGCGGTGGTGATCGACGTGGAGAGCATCGTGCGCAGCACGACAACCGCGCCCTACGTGGAACGCCACGTCTACCAGGTGGCGGCCGTACGGTTCGGAGCGGATTCCGAATGGGTGCGAGCAGGCAGTCCCTGGCAACGGCACCTCAGATTCCCGGGAGACGCTCAGGAGCTGCACGATCCCGACGTACGGAACACCGTGGTGGAACGAGGGGTTTCCGCCGAACAGGCGTGGAAGGAACTGCATGTCTTCCTGAAGGACGCCGATGTCGTGGTCGCGTACAACGGCAGCGCACTCGACTTTCCCCTCATCACCGAAGCGGCGACGCAGTCAGGGACCGAAGACCCCCTTGCCGCCCCGCGAACGGTCGACGCTCTGTACCTCACCCATGCCCTGTGGCCGACGGCTCCGTCGCACCGGCTCCACGACCTGGCGCGAGAGCTGGGTGTCACCGTGACGGGACTCCGCGCACACACAGCGGACGGTGACGTGTCCCTGCTCGTCGGATTGCTGGAGCAGGCCGCCGCGGAGTTCGCGAACCGAGCGCCCGGATGGCGTGATCTCGTCGCCGATGTCTGCCCGGATTCCGACGCTTGGCGGCTGCTGCGGGAACTGGCCTCCGGTCAGTCGGCCGGCGAGCGTGAGCACCTCGTGTGGGAACAGGCCCACGTGGCCCGGCTGCTGGGCGCCGAGCTCGCGCAGCACCCGCCGCGTCGTATTCCTGGCAGCCGGCCTCCGGGGCTCGGTGCGGTGGTCGTTCCCGACACGCTCCGGGACTCCGACGGCCGGGTCGACCCGACCGCCCTCGCACGCGTCGTGCACGGCTCGCGCGTGGAGCCGCGCCCGGCCCAGCAGCGGATGACGAAGGCACTGCACGAGTGGACCGACCGCGGTGTCAGCGGCCTGTTGGAGGCGCCCACGGGTACCGGCAAGAGCTACGCAGTACTCGCCGCCGCGCTCGACTGGCTGGCCGGTGGCGAGGACCGTACGGCGGTCATCGCCACATACACCAAGCAGCTGCAGAGCCAGATGGCACGGGACCTGCACGACCTGGAACAGGCACTGCCCGATGTTCTCGGGGTCGCCGACCTGGTCAAGGGCAAGTCCAGTCGGCTCTCCCTGGCGGCGCTCACCAAAGCACTGGCCGACGCCACCCGCCCGGGGCCGTCACGGAGTCCGGTCCGCGTCCGGGGTGCCGCGCAGCCACGCTTCCGGGAGCTGATCGTCTTCCTCGCGCTGCGGCTGCTCACCGACAAGAAGCCCCCGCAGTCATGGGTAGCACGTTCCGTGGACATTGTGGACCTGCCCGCCTTCTTCCCCCCGTACATGGGGCCTGCCCTGCCCTCATGGCTGGAGACGCTGTCCCAACGTGACGGGGACTACACCTCCGACGCGGGTAATCCGCTCGCCGCCCACACAGACACCGTCCGCGAAGCCATCGACGGCCACCGCCTCATCCTTGCCAACCACGCCCTGGTCCTCTCCCACCTGGATGATCTGCGTGCCCTCGGCCCGGACATCCTCCTTGTGCTCGACGAGGCGCACGAATTGGAGAGCGCCGCCACCTCGGCGTTGACGACCGCCGTCGACTACCAGGACCTGGAAGCGGTGCTGACAGAGCACCAGGCATGGCTGGCCTCGGCATTCGCCGGCACCGAACAGGACCGGGCCGCCACGGCGATCGGCGAACTGGAACGTCTCCTCGACGACGAACGCCTGCCCCGGCTCGCCGCACAGGCATTCGACGCCTGTGCCAAGGGAGTGGGCGTACGCATCGGCAACCGCACGACCACGCTCGCCAGCCCGTACTCGGGTACCGCCGGAAGCCGGGACACCCGCCGGCTGTCCCGGCTGCTGGACCGTGTCGCCAAAGCGCTCTCGACCTGCCGTGTCGCTCTGGAACGGTACATCGCACAACACGCAGCCCGGATCGATGCGTTCACGCAGGAACGCCTGACCGCACTCGCACAGCGCACAGACGCCCTCACCGTGGCCCTCGACCGCATCACGGCCGACATCGGCGTTTTCCTCGACCCCGCCGTCACACTGGACGATGCGCTCCCCTCGCGCGTCATCCACCTGGAGGAGCTGGCCGAACCGAAGGCAGAGTTGCGGTCCTACCGGTTCCGGATCGCCACCAGCCCCGTCGACCTGCCCGCCGATCCGGAATGGCGGCGCTGTCTGGAGTCCTTCGACCGAGTCCACTACGTCTCCGCCACCCTCCGCGTCGCCGGGGAGTGGGATTTCGTACGGAGCCGGCTCGGTCTGCCGGAGGACTTGCCCGCCCTGGCCCTGCCCTCACCGTTCGATCTGGGGAACCAGGCCGAAGTGGTGTGCTTCTCCGACTTCCCCTCCTGGGCCGAACAGGAAGAAGGGGCGCTGCGCACCGTCGCCCACCAAGTCGCCGGATTCGCGGAGGAAATGACGTACAGGCGTCCCGACGGCCAGGGGTTCGACGGCGGTGGGCTGATCCTCACCACTGCTCGCTCGACCGCCGCCGGCATCGGTTGTCACCTCGTGGCCGAGCTGCGTTCCCGTGCTCGGGATATCCCGGTCGTCGAAGCGGTCCCCCTCGGCAACGCCCGCGCTTACCAGACCTTCACCGACCCCCAGGACGGCGGTGGTTTTCTCGTCGGGACCAAGGGACTGTGGCAGGGTGTCGACGTCTCCGACGCCGCACGGATGCGCCTGGTCTGGATCAACAAGTTGCCCTTCGCACCGTTCGCCGCCCCGGTCGTCGAGGCTCGCCGCGCAGCCGTCGCCGCCCGCGCGGCGCAGGCGGGACACCCCGATCCGGACGGCGCCGCCACCGAGCACTACTATCTGCCGCTCGCCGCGCTCCAGCTCCGCCAGGCGGTCGGACGGCTCATCCGGTCCGACCGGCACCGCGGTGTCGTCGTCATCAGCGACCGTAAACTCGGCGGTCAGAGCAGCCTGCGCCGTTCCTACCGGCGAGCCTTCCTCGGGAGTCTCGACGAAGGGCTGGAGCGACCCCACCCGGACACCGGCGAGACCGGCGGCGGCAACGTCACCACCATGGCCGAAGGGTGGCGCCGCATCTGGCGGTTCATGGCGGACCATGGAGCCCTCGACCCGGCACGAGCCGACGAACTGTGCACCGACGAAGCCCTCGAACAGCACACCCTGCTGCCCCACACCCGGCGTATCCGGGACCTGACCCTCACGACAGAGGATGTCCAGAAGCTGCGAGACCAGGGCACACTCGCCGAAGAAGTGCTGGAGCGCTGCGCCAGTATCGGCGGCCTGCTGCGACTGTCCGATGATCCGGTGTCCCTCAAGCCCGCCCAGCAGGCCGTCGTCACCGCCGCGGCCGAGGGCCGCAACGTCCTCGGGCTGTTGCCCACCGGATTCGGGAAGAGCTTCACCTTCCAGCTGCCCGCGCTGGTTCTGCCCGGGGTCACCGTCGTGGTCAGCCCGCTCGTCGCCCTCATGCACGACCAGGCCCTCGAACTCAACCGCTCCATCGGGGGAGCGGTCCGCGCCCTGATCTCACCGCTGCGCGAGTCCAGCAGCAGAGCCGGCAAGACCGAAGTGGCGGACCAGCTGCTCGGTCGAGCCGAGCACGGCATCCGACTGGTGTACGTCAGCCCGGAAAGACTGTGCCAACGGCGCTTCCGTGAGGTCGTACGGAAGGCGGCGCAGGCCGGCCGGCTCACCCGCATCGCCGTCGACGAGGCGCACACCCTGGCCCAGTGGGAGGACTTCCGGCCCAGCATGCGCCGGGTCGGCCGGTTCCTGAACGAACTGCGCCGCGACCACGGCGTGGCCGTCACCGCGGTGACCGCGACAGCGAACCGGGCCGTCCACGAGGCCATCCGCGAAGGGCTGTTCGCCCTGCCGGCAGTCGTTCCCGAACCCGGGACGGCCGAGGCACGCGACGAAGCGGAACGCCCCGAGGTCGTCGGTGGACTCGTGACAGTGCGGGAGAACCCGATCCGGCCCGAACTGGCCGTCTTCCGGCGCTCCCTCGACCGGCTGGGACAGGGAGGTGTCGCAGGGCTGGTGGAGCGCGTGGTCGACGCACTGGACGGCCACGCCGTCCTCTACTGCCTCACGGTCAAGGAGGTCAACACCCTCTACACCCACTTGCGTGAGTACGTCGGAGACACCGGCGTCCGGGTACTGCGCTTCCACGGCCGTCTCACCGAGGCGGAGAAGTCCGCCGTCATGACCGAGTTCCGCGAGGCACCACATCAGGACGACGACGCCTTCGTCCCCGTCGTCGTGGTCGCCACCTCTGCCTTCGGCCTCGGAGTCAACCGGCCCGACGTACGCACCGTGATGTGCGTGTCGCCCCCCACCGACCTGGCGGCGCTGTACCAGCAGATCGGACGGGCCGGACGCGACAGCGCGGACCGGGGCACGGCCGCGGACGGTCCCGTCAACAGCGGCCTCGCTCTGGCCACGAGCCGCGGGATACGCATGGTCCGCTTCATGACCGGCCAGGAACTGCCGCCCTCCTTGCTGCGGCGCATGGGCAACCTCGTCCTGGCCCAGCACGAGGGCACACTCGATCCGTCGCACTTGGCCGGTCTCCTCATGGCAGAGGACGCCGCTGACGGCACTCTCGGCGAGTCCGAACTGGAGGACCGGTACACCCAGGAGCGCTATCAGAACGGCGTCATGCGGGCCTTCAGTGCTCTCGCCGACCTCGGAGCCGTCGAGGACCACGGCGACCACCCCCCGTACTGCGCGGTGAAACCCGGCGACCTGTGGCCGGCGTCGTCCGCCGTACAGGGCACGGACGACTCTGCCGGAAAAGAGGAGAGCGAGCTGATCCGGCTCGAGCGGGCCGTCATCCACACAGCCCTGTCCTGGGACACCCCCGGCAGAGTCGACGTCCGTCTCCTTCACCGGCACCTCACCGTGCACTGCGCCGACTACCCCGCGTATGCCGACGGTCCCGCGGCGACCTGGGAGCTCCTCGCCGACCTGCACGACCGAGGTCTCCTCGACGTCTCGGCCGCACCCAGCCGACGACTGGTCACGGGCCTCACCGTGCGCCGACGCACCCTGCCGGACGGCTATCTGGGGTTGCTCGGCCGACGCAGTCGGCGGGCCGCGGAGGAACTGGCCAGGCTGAGGAATTTCTTCGACGCCCACACGGTCTGCTCCCAGCGTCTCTTCGCCGACTACTTCGGCGTGACAGACCTCCCCGCGGGCTGTTGCAGCACGGCCCGCTGCCGTTGCTCGGCCTGCTGGGACACCAACCGCGGAACGGTCGGCGAGAGGCGTCCCGCAGTCGCCGAGGCCTTCCACAGCCCGCGGCCCCAGGACGGAGGCCGGGCCGACACCTCGCTGCGTGACCGCCGGGTCGACCTGCAGGTCCACCGGCTGCTGCAACTCCAGCCACAGGGCATCCATCCGCGCAGGCTCTGGCACGCGCTGCGCGGTGACGAGACCTCGTACAACCCCAGGAGCCGAAGGATGATCGCCCTGCCGGCGGCCCTGCGTGACAGCCGCCACTTCGGAGGCCGCGCCGACCTGGCCTATGCCGCCGTCGGCGAGAGTCTGGCCCGGCTCGCCGCAGCGGGAGCCGCCACCGAGGACGGCCAGGGGCTCTGGCGTGCGATCCGCGCGGCACGGCCTGCGGGGAGCGGACCGGAACAGAAGAGGAGTGGCGCGTGACGACGATGAGCACCGCCGGAGCGAACACCTGGCAGCCGTACGAGGACGAGCCCGTGCTCACCCCCGCCATGACCGAAGGCCACCGGGCCACGCCCGGGAAGGAGATGGACAGGCTCCGGAGGTACCTGGAAGCCGTCGTCGACGACCGTCGGGGCGGCCCGGTGCACACCGCGGTCGCCTTCAACGCCGCCTACTTCGGATACGAACTGGGCGGTGAGGGTTACGGCAACGGTGCCTTCGACATTGACACCTTCCCCGCCCTGACTCTGGGGGACGAGACACCGGCCCTGCCCGTCGGCGCACTCGTCCGCATCGAGACGGGCTCCGATCCGCTGCATGCCGAGATCGTGTACAAGGAAGGGCGCCACCCCTGTATGTCGTCCGGCGCCGACATCCCGGCCTGGCTGTCCGGTGCACCGGCCGGTGCCGAAGGACCGGGCCGGTGGCAGGACGCGTCGAGCCCCGTACGCCGGGAGCTTCTCGTCCCCGACCTGACGGTCTTCGGCCCCGCTCTCCAACTGCCCGAGGCCAAACTCAAGCGGTTCCGCGCACGTCAGAAGTGGCTCAACAAGGACGGCCACGTCGTCGTGGACGCTCGCTACGCCTCCGCGTCCGAGGCGGAACTCGACGACACCGCGGCCTTCGTGCACCATCTGCTCACTCGCCAGCGGGAATCCCTGCTGAGCCCGCTTGTTCCAGTGTCCATCGTCCAACTGGCGGGTGGCGGCGGCGAGGAGGAGTGGCTGAGGGAGGCACTCACCGGGCTGCTCGACACGGTCCGGTACGCCCTGCGCACCAGCGAAGCACTGCGCAGCTGGGGTCACTACGTCCTGGCCCGCACCCGCATCGCGTCAGGGCTCCGCCACGACGGAGCGCTGGGCGAGGCGGACCTGTACGCCCTCACAGGCTCTGTGGAACGTGCCGCCGCCCCGACCACCCGCCGACGCCATGGTCTGCAGGGCCCGCGCACGGCCTTCACGGCGATCGGTCCGTGGCTGCGTGCCCTGGCAGGTGCCGAACCCCTGCTGACCGGTGTGGAATACGCGGTCTCGGTGTGCCGGGCCAACCTCGCCGTCGCGGACTTCGTCCGGAGGGACACGGACAACGGCCTGCGCGTCGGCAGCGGAGTACGGATCACGCTGGACGACGACTTCGAGAGCGGTGGCATCTGGCGTTCCCACCACCCCGGTGCGGACGAGGCCGACGGCAGCGATCCCCTCACCCCGGCCGGACGCGGCTGGCGGGACACCGTCCGACCGCCCGAGACGCCGGCCACCGAGGCCACCGATCACACCGCAGAAATGGAGGAGGTCCCGGAAGCTCCGTTCGCCGACCAGGCACTCACCGACGAGACGATCGGTATCCAGAACTACCTCCGCATCGCCGACAGTGAGCTGTGCTGGCAGACACCGCTCCGCCTCGCCCACCTCATGGAGGATTACCTTCCACTCACCCCGATGGTCTGCGACATGCTTCGCCTCCTCGGTGCCGAAACCCTCTCCGTACGGCTGGAACTCGGCCATCCCGGGGGCACGCTCGAGGCCTCTGAAGAGGTACAGGAGGTCACACTGGACCTCACCGGGGAGACCGGCGCGCTGCGCGGCGTCCAGTGGCCCATCGACTTCTTCCCCGGCCTCCGGATCTACGTCCAGTGGCCGCGCGGCGGCACCGTCTTCCGGCTCTCCACGGCCGAACTCGAGGAGCCGGTCGACGTCGACGGGCAGCTGATCAGCCACCGCTACGACCCCCAGGTGCTGACCCGCGACGGCGCACCCGGAAGCGGACGCGACGGCGACTCGTCCGACGGCCTCGACACCCGGCGCCTCGTCCTGCGCGCCGTACGCCGACTCGGCCGGCTCACACCCGACGGGCACGCTCTGCTCGACCGCGCGGCGCTGCCGAGAGGTGTCTACGCCACAAGCCCTGCCGCACACCAGATCACCGCGCTGGAACAGGCGGTGGGGGAACTCCTCGACGAGCGGCACCTGTACGCGGCCACCGGCAGCCGCGGGGCGGACGGGCAACCGCACCATCCCGCACGTGAGGGTGAGATTCCGATCCCTCTGATCGGTTACGCACCGAACCCCGTGGTGCTGCCACGGCCCGGTACAGGCGGACCCGGACCCGGGCAGGTCATAGGGACGGAACACTTCGTTCACGGCTTCCTGCGGCGGCTGCCCGCCGGTTGGGAGCCGACCGACGCGCAGCGTGCGGCCTATCGCGAGCACTGTCGCCGCGTCGGAAAGGCGGACGGCTGGGAACTGCCCCACGGCTACACCTTCGTCACCGCGCACTCCCGCCGTCGCTGACAGGCTCCCGGCCGCGGCCACCGGATCCTCTCGCCGTTCCTCACCGATTCGGGCTCTCCCGCCTGCAGCCCTCACATACTCTCCATGTTCACCACGGCAACATCACATCGCTACAAGAAAGTCGGCACTGTATGACCTTCAGCCATCCGGTGGTCGCAGACCCCCCGTTCACCCCGCCGGGTATATCCGTCGACCTGCTCACGGACCTGGCCACCGCCCTGGACGGACTCGGTTCCGTGCTCGATTCCTCCCTTGCCGGGCTCACCGTCGAGGAGACGGAACTCGCACTCAACTCCTTGGCGCCCACGGCCCGTCAGACCATCATGCGGGGCCTCGGCTTCCGCAAGGTCGAACCACGTCGCTTCGGCCGGGTGCTCAGCGAGCAGGTGCTCAAGCGGGTGCAGCGGCTGAAGCACGGACCGGACCGCAGACACGCCGTGTCTCATCTCACCGTCCGGATCATCGACGACGTCGTCCACGCGGCCCTGGGACACTCGTCCGCACGGCAGGACACCGGTCCGGTGGAGCGCTGGGGAACCCGCCTGGTACGCCTCGCGCTGTTCTCCCACCTTCAGGCATCGGCGTTCGACGCCCGCCTGCTGATGTGGGCCTCCGGCCACGACTGGTGCGGTGTCGAGGCGGACGAGGCCACCAGGGCCGCGGTGACCGAGGCGGCGCAGCGGGTGATCGATGCGACGCCCGACTTCGGACTGCTGCCCACACCGAAGGTAGGCCAGGACACCGAGGAGGACCGTGATCCGACGGCGGCCTCTGCCCTCCGACAGACCCGAGGTGACGAACCCGGGAAGGTGCTCGCGGAGACCGGACGAAAGGAGGAGCCGATGCCGGAAACGGGCAGGGCTCGACAGTCGCAGGGAGAGCGGTCGGTCATCGACGACCCCGCTTCCGCGGGCGAGGTGCTGCGGCACACCGTCGACGAGGCGCGGAAGGCCGCGGAGCGGGCCAGTGCGGCCCTGTTGGACGGATGTCCGCCCGCCGCCTCCGACCTGGAGGCGCTCACCGCCGTCGCGCCGGCTTTCTCCCGGGCACGGGAGGTGCTCTCGGCGGCCGGTGTCACCGGCGTCACCGACCGCCTCACCGACGTGCTCGCGGCGATCGACACCGTGCGGGAGGCAGCCGAGAGGAACGAGCGGAACGAGCAGGTCCGTCGCCTGTTGGCGACCGTGCTGACGCTGGAGTGCCCGCCGGGCAGCGCGGTGGCCGAGGTGATCGCCGATGCCCGGCGGCGTGCCGGAGGGCTGCTCGCCAAGCGAACCTGGGACGAACAGGACGACGCCTGCGCACACTTCCTCAGCCTGTTGGTACGTCTCGTTGAACTGAGGGAACAGGCTGGTTCGGGACCGGCGATCATCGAGTTGCAGCAACAGCTGTCGCTGGCCCACCCGCCGTACGCCGTGGCCGCCGTGCTGCACGAGCAGATCACCGTGGTGACGGACCGGGACGCCAGAGCCAAGGTGCCCCCGCAGCAGAGCGGACGGCCGGATGCGGGCAGCCGGACGCCCACCGAGACGGCGTCGGAAACACCGGCTGCGTCCACGGGCGTACCCACACCGCCCGACTCGCCCCCGGCCGACCTGCCGGAGCCGCCGGACGCACCCGAACCGTCCGCCGAGCCGGCCGACACCTCGGAAGCATCGGCGGCTGTTCCCACCGCTCCGGCCGAGCCCACCACCGGTGAGACGGCTGCTGCCGACCACGCCCCGGCCGGCACCGCATCCGTGCACCCGGAGATCCCGGCAGCTCCCGGCGACCGACAGGTGCAGGAGGTGGAGCCGACCCTCGCCCGCCTCATCGCCGAGAAGCGGTTCGGCCTCGCCGCCCACCTCTCCCGCACAGCCGGACGGCCGGAGACGGAGTCAGCCGCGCTGCGCCTGTCCGCCGCGTCGGTCCTGCTGACCCCGCGCTCGGACCGGGCCGCACGCTTCGTCGAGGACTCGCTGCGTGAGTGGGACGGACAGGAGGACACCACGGCCGGCGGTCTGGAACTGCTCCTGCTGCCCGTCCTCGTGCAGGCCGCCCTGGTGACCGGTGCCCCGGTCGTCGGCGCCCAGCTGCGGGCACTGTCCCAGCACCTGCCGGGTTCGCTGCAGCAGGTGGCCGCGGAAGTGGCGGAACGCACCCTGAACAGCGCGCTGCTGCTGGCCCCCTTGCACACCGTCGTCGCCGACGCCTCGCAGACCGAGAGCCGTTTGCAGGACGCGGTCGAGGCATGCCGGAACCAGCTCGTGCCGCCGCGAATGCGGTTCCAGCGTGCCTCCCAGATGGTGAAGCAGTGGCTGGCGCCCCACGGGCTGCTCGGCAGCGTTCTGACCGCTGTCGTCAACGGTGCCGCGGACGCGGAGGAACGGGCGGACGCCCTGCTGAAGCGGCTGGACCGGCCGTCGTACATCGAGGACGAGATCGACCGGATGGACGGTGAGCTGCGCGGCACCGGCGGACGCGTCATCCACGGAGCCGGACGCAACAACGTGCGGCAGTTCGTCGAGCGGGTGCGCGCTGCGGTGTGGGAGTGGCGCAACGCCCAGCGTGAACTGGGTATGGCGAGCTCAGAGGAGACCGCCTGGGCCGCCGAGTCCGTGGCCGGCCTGCGCCTGTCCCTGCTCGGGCTGCGCAAGAGGGCCCTGGAAGAGCTGGCCTCCGCAGGCCGCCGGAGTCGCCCGGTGGCCAGGGCCGCCGCCCACGCCGCCGGTGACATGCTCGAAAAGATCCTCGCTGAGCTGGAGAACGGAACCACTCCGGCGTCGACGTCGGCGGTGCCCGAGACCGAGGTCTCCGAGCTGCTCGACATCGAGCTGCACAAGCTGCCGGACTGGCCGTACACGGCGCCCACGGTCTCCGGGCTGCTCGCAGCGGTGGACCGGACGTGGGACGACGCGATCGGTTTCCAGACCGCCCGGGACGGGTTCGCCGCGGTACGGACCATCCTGCGCCTCGCGGAAAGGAGAGTCCTGCCCGCAGCCGACGGCCTGGAGCTGTCCGACGACCGCCTCGCCCGGCTTGCACAGGCGGAACAGCAGCGGCACGACGCGCTCACCGAGCAGGCCCGCTCGCTCGGCGCGGAGCTGCGCCGTGCCCAGGCGGACGGGGCGCTCACCGACGAGCAGGACGTCAACCTCCAGGAACTGCTCGCCGACGCCACCGGACGCACCGAGAGCGGCGAGCCCCGCGAACTGTCGGTGATCCGGCGCAACCTCGACCGGGTCGCCGAACTGCTGCCGCACTACCGCAAGGAGGCCGCCGACCGGCTCCGCGCCCGGCTCGATGCCCTGACCGACATCAGCGAGGAAGACCGGGAACGCGTCCGGCGCAACCTGGACACCGACAGCCTGGCCACGGCCGCGGAACTGGTCTACTTCCTCGAACTGGGCGAGCCCGTCCCGGAGATCCGTGCCGAGGACTCGCACCTGGAGATGTTCTTCCCTGCCGTGCCCGACGCGCTGCCCGGAGGCATCACCCCTGATCTGATCCAGGCCGTCCGGTCCCGAGGACGACTGCGCAGGCCGGCGGTGCTGGACTACTCGTCGCTGTCCGAGGGCGAGGCGGAACGAGCGGCCGACGCCCTCGAACGGTGGGCGAAGCTTGCCACGACCCGGGACCGGGCCAACATCAACCCCCGGATCGACCTGATCCCCGCCCTGTCCCTGCTCGGTTTCGAGGCGAGGAAGGCGGTGCCGCTGCGCGAGTTGCGGTACGGCAAGGACTACCGGTTCTTCGAACTCGGGGAGACGGAGGTCACCGGCCGTGCCTGGGCCCCGGCCTTCGGATCGCAGATCAAGGACCGCGGCAACAAGCTGCGTGCCCTGCTGATCTGGGGATGTCCGCCGGCGAAGCTGCTGATCAGCCGCATCTCCCAGGACCCCGACGAGAGCAGCCTGCTCGTCGTGCACTTCGGTACGCTCGACAGCAGGACGCGCACCGAACTCGCCGCCGCCTCCCAGGGCAGCAAACCCATCCTGGTCGTGGACGACGCGGCCCTCGCCTACCTCACCGCGCACGGCAACCGGCGGGTGGACGCCGCCACGGAGACGCTGCTGCCGTTCTCCGGGGTGAACCCGTACATCAAGGAGAAGCGGGGCCAGATCGGCCGCGAGATGTTCTACGGACGTGACCGGGAACGCAAGAGCATCATCGATCCGGCCGGGACGCAGATCATCTACGGCGGCCGCGGCCTCGGCAAGTCCGCCCTGCTCGCCGACGCGGGCGACCGGTTCGTGGAACAGCGGCCCGGGGCGCACCGCAAGCTCTACCTCAACCTCGACAAGATCGGCATCGGCAAGGGAACCGCTCTCGGTGCCGCCGCGATCTGGACCACCCTGGACCAGGAACTGACCAAGTCGGGGGTCTTGGAGGAGCCTCGCCGCAAGGGACCCCGTCCGGAGCCCTGGCAGCGGGTCACCGAGGGCATCGCCAAGTGGCTGGCGCACGACGCCGACCGGCGGCTGCTCATCCTCCTCGACGAATGCGACCGTTTCTTCGAGGCGGACGTGCCCGAGTGCACGGAGACCCGCCGCCTGCGCGGCCTGGGCGAGGACTCCCGGGGCCGGGCCAAGGTGGTCTTCGCCGGTCTGCACTCCGTGCAGCGGTTCACCCGCCTGGCCAGGAACGGCCCGTTCAGCCACCTGGCACAGACGCCGACCGTCGTCGGACCGCTCACCCCGCAGTTCGCCGCGGACCTGATCGTCCACCCGATGCGGGCCCTCGGCTTCGAGTTCGCCGACGTCGATCTGGTCAACCGGGTGCTCGGCTTCTGCTCGTACCAGCCCTTCCTGCTGCAGATCTTCGGCAGTCGCATGGTGCAGGTCATGCAGGACAAGCGGGCCCGCCAGCCGCTCCTGCCGCCCCCGTACACCATCGAGGCGGCCGACGTGGACGAGGTGGAGCAGGACGCCTCACTGCGCTCGGACATCACCGCGGCCTTCAAGGACACCCTCGCTCTCGACGACCGCTACAACGTCATCGCCAACGTCCTCGCCCAGCACGCCCGCGACAACGGACTGGAGACCAGGCTCAGCGACCGGGAACTGCGCGAGGAGTGCGCCGGCTGGTGGCCGCAGGGCTTCGCCAAGCTGGACAGCGAGGGCTTCCGCGCCTACCTGCAGGAAATGGTGGGCCTCGGTGTCCTGGCACCCAACCATGACGGACAGGGCTGGCACCTGCGCGGTCCGAACGCGCTCCGCATGATCGGCACCGCTCAGGAGATCGAGGCCCGGCTCTGGGGCGCCGAGCAGGAGTCACGCCTGGAGGAGGCCGTCGTCCTGGAAAGCCGTCCCGGGCTCGACGGCGGCCGTCGCTCCGCACCACTGACGATCAACCAGATCGACTACCTGCTCGGCGAGGGCGGCAACCAGGTCCGCGTCGTGCTCGGCACCCGTGCCACGGGAATCGGTGACGTGGAACGCACCCTGCGGGACGCCACCGGCCGCGTGGCCGGCTGGACCCTGCCGCCGATCGGCAGCGCCAACACCTACCGCAAGGCACTCGCGGAGGGCCGGGCCGGCGAACGACGGCTGCTCATCAGCGACCTGGCCGCGTGCAGCGACAAGACCTGCCGGGAGTCGCTGGAACAGGCCAGGACCATCCTGCCCGCCGTCGCCGACGCCACCCGGTCCGTGGTCCTGGTCTCGAGCGCCGCGCAGCTCGCCTTCTGGCGCGAGTTGTTCGGTGACACCGAGGCACTGGCGGACGGGGACGACCTCATGGTGGTGCTGCGCCGCTACGACCGGCGAGGCCTGCGGGACTGGACGCAGTACCACAGCGCCTACGAGACCGAGGAACGGATGGCACGGCTGGCCGCGGTCACCGGCGGCTGGCCGTTCCTCCTGGACCGCGTGCTGGAACTGCGCGAGCAGTACAAGGACCAGGACCGCGCCCTGCACGAGCTGGAACAGCGGCTCGGGCGGTCGGACAGCGCGGAGGAGTTCGCCGACGCCACGGGTTTCCTGGAGCAGGAATCGCTCCGGGCGGGCTACGACGCGATCGTCGAGCAGCTCGGCACCGGATGGAACGCCGAGGCCGACTGCGTGGCCGCGGCCGAACTCGCGGGCCTCGCCTCCGACGACGCACGGTGGTCACTCACCTGCCTGGAAACCCTTCAGGCCCTGGACCGTGACGGCAACCGCCTGCGCGTCGAACCGGTCCTCCACGCGGCGCTGCGAGTGGTCGACGCGAAACAGTGACCCACACCGGTGGGGGCCGAACCTGTCTCGGCCCCCACCGGCTCGGACTCCCCACGTGTGCACGACACTGACTGAGAGAAAGCGAACCCCCTTGTCCGTACAGTCTTCCCGCCCCGATGTCGATGCGGCGGCCGCTGCGATGAAAGGCATCTCGTTCCCGGTCAGGGGCACCGTGAAGAGCCTCCCGGAGGTACTGACATCCGACGAGACGGTCCAGGCCCTCGCCGTGGCCCATCACGACGGTGTCCTGGGCGTCCTCGCCCTGACCGACCGCCGCGCGCTGTTCCGGGCGCAGGGCTGGGCGGGGCAGCGGCTCGTGTCGCACGCCCTCGTCGAGATCACCGACGTGCGCTGGTCGGGCGGCTTGGGACAGGGCGTGCTCACCCTGTTCGTCGCCGGATGGGCGGCCGAGTTCAAGAACATGGACAAGCGGGACGGCCAGAATCTCGCCGACCGCCTCCAGCAGTGGCGGCAGTGGTACGCGGGACAGCCTGGTACGGCTGCGCCGGCACCGGTCGTTCCCCCACAGCCAGTACAGCCCGCCACCACTCTCGCTCCTGTGCCGGCACAGTCGTCCGGAGGCGGAGGACTCTTCGGTCGGCGCCGCAGAGAGGCGGAGGCGGAAGCCGTGCGCCTCGGTGAGGAACTGCTCGCCAGGACCACCGAGGCCGATGCCCTGCGGGCGGAGAACCATCGCCTGCTGACCGGGCTGAGCGCCGTCGCCGGTGCCGACGCGGTCCGGCTGGTCCAGGAGACCGAACGGATCCGCCGCACCCACTCCGAGCACCTGGCCGAGCTGCAGAGGATCGACGCCGTACTCGACGCGAAGGTGGAGGCCGCCGTCGAACGCGCTGAGCGGGACCTCCAGGGCGCCCGGCAGCGGTTGCACGAGCTGGAGACACAGGTCCAGGAGGCGGAACGCCGGCTCACCGCGGCCAGGGCCGGTCTGGTTCTCACGGACGATCTGGCGTTGATGCAGGAGGCCGGTATCTACGAGTATCGCCACCCGCTCGCCGACGCCGTCGCCTACAAGGCACAACTCGACCGCATCAAGGACCAGTACAAGGTTCTCACCAAGAACGGGCGAGCCGTCGTCGGTGTCACCGAGTGGACGGTCAACGGCTCCGCCGCCGAAGGCCGTCGCATGGTGCGTGACTTCTCCAAGCTGATGCTGCGCGCCTACAACGCCGAGGCGGACGCAGCGGTGCGAGGCATGAAACCGCACCGTCTCACCTCTCTCATCGACAGGCTGGACAAGTCCCGGGAGACCATCGCACGGCTCGGCAAGACCATGCAGATCCGGGTCACCGACGAGTACCACCGCCTGCGAGTGCGCGAGCTGGAACTGACCGCGGACCATCTGGCCAAGGTCGAGGAGGAGAAGGAGCAACGCCGGGAGGAACGGGCACGTCAGCGTGAGGAGGAGCGACTGGAGCGGGAGATCGCCCGCGAGCGCGCCCGGCTCGACAAGGAGCGCAACCGGCTGGTCCTGGCACTGAACCGGGCCCGCGCGGCGGGCCAGGCGGACGCCGCCCAGATCGCGGAACTGGAGCGGAAGCTCGGCGATATCGATGCTGAGGAAGAGGCCATCGACCGGCGCGAGGCCAACCGCCGTGCCGGGTACGTGTACGTCATCTCCAACATCGGCGCCTTCGGCGAGTCGATGGTCAAGATCGGCCTCACCCGCCGTCTGGACCCCATGGACCGGGTCAACGAACTCGGCGACGCGTCCGTACCGTTCCGCTTCGACGTCCACGCGCTGATCTACAGCGACGACGCCGTAGGCCTGGAGCGCGCACTGCACCAGGACTTCGAGGAGCAAAGGGTCAACAGGGTCAACGCGCGTCGCGAGTTCTTCCATGCCACCCCGGCCCAGGTCCGCGAAGCGCTCGCCCAGCACGCCGGCCAGCACCTTCTGGAGTTCCACGAGGAGCCGGACGCTCCGGAATGGCGCGCGAGCATCGCCGCGGCACGCTCACACCGCTGACGGGACCACGATCGGGAGGCGAAGGGACCGCCCGGAGAACACGGTCCCCCGGCGCCTCGGCGGCCACCAGGGACCTCTGTCAGTGCCACAAGGTAATCTCGCACATATCGTCAACGCGGCCCGACGGGCTTCCGCTCCACCCCGGTGGAGTCTCAAAGGACATGCCCCCACCCGCACGAGTCACTTCGTGCTGCCTGGGGGAAGTCCTTGCTGCTCCGCGAGTCCGCCAAGTCGATCGCCGCGAGGGCGCTCGACAGCTCGCTCTATCTGCACCTCACCGAGCAATTCGTCCACATGCACGGTTACCGGCCCAGCGCCGCGGAGGTCCGCTCCTGGGAGCGGAGCATCCCCGCACTGGCGGCGGTCCTCAACGACGCGGGTCTCGGTGACGTCGAGGTCATGCTCGAGTATGCGCTTCCGCTCAACAGCAAACGCGCAGACGCCGTACTCGCCGGTGTGCATCCGGCCACGGGGGAACCGTCGTACGTCGTTGTGGAGCTGAAGCAGTGGAGCCAGGCACTCCCGAACGAGGACGACCCCACCCTGTGTCATGTGGATGCTTACACCCACCCCGTTCTCAACCCCATTGAGCAAGTACGCCGATACTGCGAATACCTGGTCAACTTCAACGGTGCTGTGGCGGAGTACGGGCATCGGGTCAACGGGGTGGCTTTCCTGCACAACGCCACCGAGTTCGGAGTCGCCGGACTGCGGGAGATCGAGCGGGACGGTCACGGCCTGCTCTTCACCGGAGAACGTCGTGGCGCTTTCATGGACCACCTTCGCGCCCGGCTCAGCGACAAGCACTCGGGCGCCCGGGCGGCGGACGAGCTGTGTGACGGTGTCGCGGTGCCCTCGAAGCAGCTCATGTCCGTGGCAGCCGAAGAGGTGCGCGAGCGCACGCAGTTCGTCCTTCTCGACGAGCAGCAGGTCGCGTACCGCATGGTGCTCAACGCGGTGCAGAAGGCGAAGAACGCCGACCGCAAGGAAGTCGTCATCGTCACGGGCGGTCCCGGAACCGGCAAGAGCGTCATCGCCCTCCAGCTGCTCGGCGAGCTGTACCGACGCGGCGTACCCGCACTGCACGCCACCGGCTCCCAGTCCTTCACGAAGACGATGCGCAAGATCGCCGGAGCCCGCAAGAGGGAAGTCCAGGACCTCTTCAAGTACTTCAACAGCTTCATGACTGCCGAGAAAAACAGTCTCGGCGCCCTGATCTGCGACGAGGCCCACCGCATCCGGGAGACCTCGGCCAACCGCTACACGCGCGCCGAGCTGCGGACCGGCCGGGCCCAGGTCGACGAACTCATCGACGTGGCCTACGTCCCGGTCTTCTTCCTCGATGAGCATCAGGTCGTCCGCCCCGGCGAGATGGGCACCGTGGCCGACATCAAGGAGGCGGCTGCGAGACGGGGCATCCCCTGTCACGTCGTTCCGCTGGACAGTCAGTTCCGCTGTGGTGGCAGTGACGCCTACCTGCGCTGGGTGGTCCGGCTCCTGGGCCTCGAGACCGGTGGTCCGGTGGTCTGGGAACCCGACGGCCGCATGCAGCTGCTGGTCGCCGACAGCCCGCAGGAGATGGAGGCATTCCTGGAAGCCCGCCGCTCCCAGGGCTACGGCGCCCGCATGTCCGCCGGTTACTGCTGGCGCTGGTCACCGGAACCCAAGCCCGGAGAGCCGCTCCCGCCCGACGTGGTCATCGGTGACTGGGCGCGCCCCTGGAACCTGCGCGGCGACCGTTCCGTCTCCGGTGCGCCTCCGGCCGCCCTGTGGGCCACCGACCCGGCAGGTTTCGGCCAGGTCGGCTGCGTCTACACAGCCCAGGGTTTCGAGTACGACTGGTCCGGCGTCATCATCGGTCCCGACCTGCTCTGGCGCGGCGACCGGTGGATCACGGACCGCACGGCGTCGAAGGATCCGGTCTTCAAGAAGTCGACCCCGGACGACGACGTCGACCGGCTGATCCGCAACACCTACAAAGTGCTGCTGACGCGCGGCATGGTCGGCACCGTCGTCTACTCGACGGACCCGGAGACGCGGCAGAAGCTGCGGGAGCTGGCAGGCGGGGACGTACGGGAAGCAGTGCCGACCGCTTGACACAACAGGTGCGATGTCCGTGTGCCCGCACGGATTGAGGCCGACGGACGGACCCGGAAGAATCTTCGGTCCGATCGGCACCCGTGTGATCTGAGATCCAAGGGTGCCGATCGGCGGCGTCGTACCTGAGCCGTTACTTCTTCGTCAGCATGTTGAGTTCGCACAGAGTGCGGTGGTAGTGCAGGTATGCCTCATCGATCTGGTGGTCGTCGTGCCGGCGCAGACGTCCCAAGGGATCGCCCCCGTGGGTCCGCTTCACGATGCCGTCAACGTCCACGTAGATCTCGAGACCGTCGAACAGAACGTGATGGTTGGGACACAGGCAGAGCAGGTTCTGCAATTCGTCCGGACCGTCATGAGGAGACCCCAGACCACGAATGTGAGCGGCCTCGCTGTAGGGCCTGCGCTTGTACTGCAGGCGGGTGTCGCACACCTGGCAGGCATGGCCGTGCAATTCCTTGACGCGGTTGGCGATCGCAGCATCGCGAACCAGTCGGGACACAGTGGCTTCCCGGCGGGTCGCCGGGCCGGTCGCCCGCTCTTCGTGGTCGGTCTCGGGGACAGGGCTGTCCTCGTCACCATCGACCAGGCCATCGGCTGTGGCGTACCCGGCGAGACCCACCCGACCGAGCAGCGCCCGCTGATCGACGTCATCGAGGTAGGTACTGCAGAGCTTGATCACGGCTTCCAAGCGAGTCAGCGGGTTCTGCAGTAGTTCAGCGCTCGCCCGAGTGAGGCCCGCGACAGGTTGCACCGTGTTGAAGGTCACCACCTGCGGCATGGAGCCGGCATCGCTCGGGACGCCGTGCACCTCCCAGAGGCCACTGCCCTGCAAGTGCCAGAAGGGGTACTCAGGAGTGACCTTGGAATCCGGCAGGCCGAAATCGGCCAGGAGCTGACTGACTTCCGAGCGGAAGGAAGACCACGGCGCCAGGCGCGGCTTTCCCGCCGCGATTCGGGAGATCGCCCACAGCAGAGACAGCGGTTGGTGACGACTGGGAGCATCGCTGCCCGTGCGGCGATGAGTGTTGAGGGAGCCGATCCGGTACAGCAGGTCTTTGGCGGTCAGCGGGGCGGACACAGCTGGAAGCGGATGCGGTGGCTCGGAAGAAGCGTTCCTGCGCCTTTCGGGAAGGAGTTCGACAGTACGGCGGTAGTCCTCACCCGACCGAAGGGTGAGGCTGCGCAACGGTGCAGGAACGTTCAGGCGTGCCAGTATGGGCGCCGCGGGAAGCGGCGTGGGGAACTCCTCGACTTCCCCCAGGGCCATGATGTGTTCCCACGTGGCGTTGTCCTCGTCCGTACCCCAGACTTCCTGTGCCACGGGCAGACTGTCGAACAGGTGGAGGATGCGAGCGCGAGCGATGAAGTGGTTCTCTGCGTAGAACAGCACGTCATCCCCGACTCGGCGGTTGCGCAGAGCCTTCGCCTTCTCGTTGTTGGCCTGCGTGGTGGGAGTGGACCCCCACAGCCGAGCGACCCCGTCCGGGTACAACGCGGTGAACACGCGCACCTGCTCGCCGAGCGCGTCTTCGATGTCTGTGATCGGTACACCTTGCCGTACCGACTTGGCGAAATTCTGCGGTCCACGATCCCGGGCGCCGCCGCGGGGCTGGAGAACCACCTGCGGTTCTCCTTGCCGACCGTCTGTGACGGCGCTCCCGTCCTCCACGGTGAAGCCGAGCGCACGCAGACGGTGGGCGACCGTGCGCGCGCCACCGCTGAAGTCTTCGGCCGACAGCAGGCTGCCGGCCGAGTACAGGTGTGCCACCCCTGCGATGGCCTTCGAGTCGAAGCGGCTGCCGCCCACGACCAGCTCGTATGTCTTTGCCCGGCCGAAACCGTACTGGCGACGAAACGTTTCGCGCCCCAGCTGCTGACACTCGGCGACCGCGGCCAACACCCCTGCGCGAGTTAGATTTCCAAGACCCATACCGAGGAGGTTAGTGGGACGGTATGACAATCATCGGTTCATGCTGAACGGCACCGTTCTGCCTGCTTCATGGTGAGCTGCAGCAGTACAGGCGTGCTGTGTCAACATGCGTTTCAGGTCTGCCCCTCCTCATCGAGGCCGGGTCCTTCCATGCGCCACCAAGTGCTCTTATTTCTCAAGTTGGCCATATTCAAAGGAACCGGGCATTTCGCCAGAGTGGGTCGAATGTCCTATAGTCCCGTCCTTCACCGCCTCTTCTCATGTGGCATGCAACCACTAGGATGCGCAGCGAGGGTCTGACCATGGGGAACGGCGGCCCTTGAAGCGAACGAAGAGCGGGGAACAGGCATGCGGGAAGGCCGGTGGGTCACGGTCACCGAGTCCGAGTTCGATCACGAACGCCGCGGCCTGGAGGCGATCCGCCAGAAGCTGCCGGACTCCGACCCCTGGCGTGCCTGGTCGAACTTCACCTTCACCGCGAACACCGGCCACGTCCGCGAGGTCGACCTGCTGGTCGTCGCCCCCGGCGGTCTGTGCATGATCGAGCTGAAGGACTGGCACGGCTCGGTCACCTCCGAGAACGGCACCTGGGTCCAGACCACCCCCGGCGGCCACCGCCGCACCCACGGCAACCCGCTCCACCTGGTCAACCGCAAGGCGAAGGAGCTGGCCGGCCTGCTCGGGCAGACCGGCGGCAAGCGGGTCTGGGTCGCCGAGGCCGTCTGCTTCACGGACAACAACCTGCGCGTACGGCTGCCCGCTCACGACCAGAACGGCGTCTACACCGTCGACGAACTGGTCGAGATGCTCAAGCAGCCCCCGCGCGACGAGCGGCGCCGCGTCACCGCCATCGACTCCCGCGAGGTCAGGGCCGCCCTCGAGAAGGTCGGCGTGCGGCGCAGCGACGCCCAGTACAAGGTCGGCCCCTACGAGCTGGAGCGGAAGTCCTTCGACTCCGGACCGACCTGGGCCGACTATCTCGCCCGCCACAGCGACCTTCCCGAGGCCGTCCGCGTCCGCATCTACCTCAGCGAACGCGGCTCCGACGCCTCCCTGCGCCAGTCCGTCGAGAACGCCGCCCGCCGCGAGGCCGCCGTGCTCGGCCGCTTCAAGCACCCGGGCGCCGTGCAGCTCAAGCAGTACTTCCCCTCCGGTCACGCGGCCGGCCCGGCGCTGATCTTCGACTACCACCCGCACACGCTGAAACTGGACGAGTACCTGGTCCAGTACGGCGAGAAGCTCGACATCCTCGGCCGGATGGCACTGGTGCGCCAGCTCGCCGAGACCATCCGCTCCGCGCACGCCAGCCGCATCCACCACCGGGCACTCGCCGCCCGCTCCGTGCTCGTCGTGCCCCGGCCGCGCGGCGGCAAGGGACGTGCCGTCGGGGAGGAGGCCGCCTGGCTCGCCCCGCAACTGCAGATCTCCGACTGGCAGATCGCCACCCAGCGCAGCGGTGACTCCTCGCCGGGGCAGGGCCTGACCCGGTTCGCGCCCACCACCCTGTCCGCCATGCACCTGGCCGACGACGCCGACGCCTACCTCGCCCCCGAGCTCACCGCGCTCAACCCCGACCCGGTCTACCTCGACGTGTACGGGCTCGGCGTCCTCACCTACCTGCTGGTCACCGGCAAGGCCCCGGCCGCCAGCCAGGCCGAGCTGCTGGCCCGTCTGGAGGCGGGGGAGGGCCTGCGCCCCAGCTCCCTGGTGGACGGCCTGTCCGAGGACGTGGACGAGCTGGTGCAGGCCGCCACCGCCTACCGGCCCGGACAGCGCCTCTCCAGCGTCGACGAGTTCCTGGAGCTGCTGGAGGTCGTCGAGGACTCCCTGACCGCCCCCGCCACCGCAGCGGCCACCGGCCCGGACGACGGGCGGGGCGAGGAGGACAGGACTGCAGCCGACAAGGATCCGCTGGAGGCCGTCGCCGGCGACGTGCTCGCGGGACGGTGGGAGGTCCGCCGCCGCCTCGGCACCGGCTCCACCAGCCGCGCCTTCCTCGTCCGCGACCTCGAGGCCGAAGCCCGCAAGACCCGTCCGCTGGCCGTGCTGAAGGTCGCCCTGTCCGACAGTCGCGGCGAGATCCTCGTCCGCGAGGCCGAGGCCATGGGCCGCCTGCGCCCCCACTCCGGCATCATCCGCCTCGTCGAGCCCGAGCCGCTGCACATCGGCGGCCGCACCGTCCTGGCGATCGAGTACGTCGGCGACGAGCGCGAGGACGACGGCCAGGGCGCCGAGGGCACGGCCCGCCCGCGCCGCCGCGAGGAGACCGTCGCCCGCCAGCTCCGCGAGCACGGCCGTCTCCCGGTCGACCAGCTGGAGGCGTACGGCGACTACCTCTTCGGCGCCGTCGACTTCCTGGAGGGCGAGGGCGTCTGGCACCGCGACATCAAGCCGGACAACATCGCCGTCCGCATCCGCCCCAACCGCACCCGCGAGCTCGTCCTCATCGACTTCTCGCTGGCCGGTTTCCCGGCGAAGAGCACCGAAGCGGGCACCGAGGGCTACCTCGACCCCTTCGTCGACGTCATCACCCGCGGCTCGTACGACTCGCACGCCGAGCGGTACGCCGTCGCCGTCACCCTGCACCAGATGGCCTCCGGCGAGCTGCCCAAGTGGGGTGACGGCAGCGTGCTGCCCCGCATGACCGACCCGAAGGAGTGGCCGTACCCGACCATCGCGGCCGAGGCCTTCGACCCGGCCGTGCGGGATGGGCTCGTCGCCTTCTTCCAGAAGGCCCTGCACCGCGACGCGGGCAAGCGGTTCCCCGAGCTGAAGCCGATGCGCGACGCCTGGCGCAAGGTCTTCCTCGACGCCTCGCAGACCGTCCCCTCCAGCCACCGCACCCGCCACGCTGCCCCCGCCGCCACGTCGGCCGGTGAGGGAGCCCCCGTCGAGACCGCCGCCGTTGCTGCGGGCATCGCGGACGCCGAGCCGGAGACCGCCGACCAGCAGCGCGACCGGCTCGCAGCCGAGGCCGCCCTCGACACCCCGCTGACCGTCTCCGGCCTCACCCCCGCCGCCCAGTCCTTCCTCTACGGCCTGGGCATCACGACGGTCGGTGAACTCCTCGACTACAGCCGCCGCAAGCTCGTCAACGCCCCGGGCCTCGGTGCCAAGACCCGCAACGAGGTCCAGCGGCGCCAGCGGGAGTGGGGCGAGCGGCTGCGCGAGGCCCCCGTCTCGCCGCTCACGCCGAAGGGGCGGGCGGAGGCCAAGGAGGAGCTGGAGCAGCTCACCGCCGCCGAGTCGGCCCTCGCCGGCCAGCTCGTGACGGGCGGGGCGGCGGGCACGCTGTCCGCCCGCACCCTGCGCTCGGTCAGCCTCGACACCCTCGCCACCGTCTTCGTGCCGGCCGTCAACAACAACGGCTCCAACCGCAACAAGGCGGAGATGGTGCGACTGCTGCTGCGCCTGCCCGACGAGCACGGTGTCCTGCCCGACATCGGCGTCTGGCCGAAGCAGAAGGACGTCGCCGACGCGCTCGGCCTGAGCCACGGACGCATCCCGCAGATGCTCAAGGAGGAGCGCAAGCGCTGGAAGGCGGAGCCCGCCGTCCAGGCACTGCGGGACGAGATCATCGACCTGCTGGTGAGCATGGGACGCGTCGCCTCCGCCGTGGAGATCGCCGACGCCCTCGCCGTCCGGCGCGGCACGCACCTCGCCGGACGCGAGCAGCGGCGCGCGATGGCCCTGGCGGCGGTACGGGCCGTCGTCGAGGCCGAGCAACTGGTGCCGCAGGAGGCCGAGTTCCAGCACCAGGCGAACCGCAAGGCGACCGACGAGTCGCTCGGCGCCGGCCTGCTCGCCCTCGACGTCCGTGAGAACGACGGCCCGGACACCCCGACCGCGCCCGGCCTGCTGGAGTACGCGACGCGGCTCGGCAGAACGGCCGACCGGCTCGCCAAGCTGGACACCCTGCCGACGGCGGCCACCGTGTTGGCCGAGCTGGGCGCGCTGACCGTGCCGCCCGGCACGATCGACTGGGACGAGCGGCGCATGGTGGAACTGGCCGCCGCCGCGTCCGTGAACGCCGCCGCCACTCCGCGCCTGGAGATCTACCCGCGAGACCTGCCGCTCGTCCGGGCGCTGCGGCTGACCCAGGCGGGCCTGGTCCGCTGGATCCCGGGTGTGCCCGAGGGACGCCAGCCCGGCCTGACCGGCGAGGACGTGCACGAGCGGGTCCGCGTCCGCTTCCCCGAACTGGTCGTCCCGGACGGGCGCGGCGGCACGACCCACGAACTGCCGACGGGCGGTCCGCTCACCAAGGCTTTGCGCGACGCGGGCTTCGAGCTGTCGCTCAGCATGCGTGAGGACACAGGCACGCTGCGCTACCTGCCGACGAAGGTGGACGACGCCTCCAGCTACCTCACGACGGGGGCGTGGCGACAGTCGACACGTACGGGCGCGGTCACGCGGTACGCGGACGACCCGCAGCTCGCGGGCGCGGTGCGTGCGGAGGAACGGCTGCTCGCGTCGGCCCGCCGGGACGGGTACCGGGTGCTGACGGTGGGGCAGCGGTCGGTGCGCCAGGCCGTGGCCGGGCTGGGCAGCGAACGGATCGGGGCCGAGGCGGTCTCGGTGACCGAGCTGTTCCTCCAGGCCCTGCACGCCCAGGTCACCCCGGGCACCAAGCCCACCTGGGAGACCCTGCTCAAGGCGGACGCCGCCGAGCCGGGTTCCAAGGGCGCGGTGCGGTTCGCGGAGTACGCGCGCACGGCGTGGGGCGGGGTCGAGCCCCGGATCATGGAGCTGCTGGGCAACGGTGGCGGCGGTGCGGGTCCCATCCTGCTGACGGAGGCCGGGGTGTTCGCCCGGTACGACGCGATGGGCGTACTGGACCGGCTGGCGTCGGAGGCCCGGCGGGGCGGGCGGGGGCTGTGGCTCCTGGTCCCGCAGAGCGACCCCTCGCGCGAGCCCCGGCTCGGGCAGGTGGCCGTGCCGTACCAGGCCGGCCTGGGGGAGTGGATTCAGCTTCCGGACACGTGGGTGGACAACGCCCATCGCGGGTCCGGTGAGATCGTGGCAAGTGGTGTCGAGGGAGACGTCAAGTGATCGACCGCAAGGCTCTGTTGGACGACCTGAAGCAGCAGGTCAAGGCGGTCGAGGCCGACTTGGGCAAGCAGGTGAAGGCGCTGGACGAGGTCGGTGCGCGACTGCGCGCCGAGTACGATCAGGCGCGCAAGCTCGGGCGCACGGCGGCGACGTGGAACTCGTGGCTGGACGAGCGGGTCACCCAGGTCGCGGTGGCGTGGGTGCTGGGCACGGTCTTCGTGCGGTTCTGCGAGGACAACCGGCTGATTCCCGAGCCGTACCTGACGGGGCCGGACGGTGACCGACGCGAGCTGGCGGAGGCCCGGTACGACGCGTACGTGGAGACGGACGACAACCCGACCTACCGCGGCTGGCTGGAGAAGGCGTTCGACGAGCTGGGCCAGGGCCAGGCCGGCCGGCTCCTCTTCGACAAGCGGCACAACCCGCTGTACCAGATCCCGCTCTCGCACGACGGTGCACGCGAGCTGGTCGAGTTCTGGCGCCGGCGCAACGAGGCGGGCGTCCTCGTCCACGACTTCACCGACGCGCTGAACGAGGACGGCACGGAGGGTTGGGACACGCGGTTCCTGGGCGACCTGTACCAGGACCTGAGCGAGGCCGCCCGGAAGACGTACGCGCTGCTCCAGACGCCGGAGTTCGTGGAGGAATTCATCCTCGACCGGACGATGAACCCGGCGGTGCGGGAGTTCGGGTACGAGGAACTGAAGATGATCGACCCTACGTGCGGGTCAGGGCACTTTGTGCTGGGAGCGTTTCGGCGGTTGGTGCGGCTGTGGGGGGAGGGGCAGCCGGGGAAGGACGTGCACGAGCGGGTGCGGGCTGCGCTCGACTCGGTGCACGGGGTGGACGTCAACCCGTTCGCGGTGGCTGTTGCGCGATTCCGGCTGCTGGTTGCGGCGATGGCTGCGAGCGGTGTGCGAACGCTGGCGGAGGCGGCGAAATACGAGTGGCCGGTGAACCTGGCTGTGGGAGACTCGCTGATCAAGTCCCGCCGCTCCCAGCAGGGCAACCTGTTCGGCGAGGTGGACGAAGAACACGAAGACGAGCTGGCCGAGTTCAAGTACGCCACCGAGGATGTACACGAGTACCCAGAGATCCTGCGGCGGGGGCGATACCACGTGGTGGTGGGGAACCCGCCCTACATCACGGTGGAGGACAAGAAACTCAACGAGCTGTACCGAGAGCTCTATTCGGCGTGTGCGGGCACATATGCACTGTCGGTACCGTTTGCTCAACGGTTCTTCGAACTGGCTAAGCGCGGAAACGCTGAGGGCCGCGGCTTCGGCATGGTTGGGCAGATCACCGCCAATTCCTTCATGAAGCGGGAGTTCGGATCCAAGCTTATCGAGGGATACTTCGGGCACACAGTGGAGCTGACCGAGGTCATCGACACCTCAGGAGCGTATATTCCGGGACATGGAACGCCGACGGTAATCCTGATTGGTAAGCAGCGAGGTGGGGACGGACGAGCGCCGATTATCCGCACCGTACGCAGCGTACAGGGAGAGCCTGCCGCCCCAGAGAATGCTGAGGAGGGCCTGGTGTGGCGGGCGATCGTTGAACAGATTGACAAGCCGGGCTCTGTTAGCCAGTGGGTATCCGTCGATGACCTGGATCGGAAGAGATATTTCGGTCAGCAGCCTTGGATCTTGGCCGATGGTGGGTTGGAGATGGTAGAGCAACTGCAGCACGTCTCCGATGTATCTTTGGGGCAAGTGGTGGAGGTGATTGGGCGCACGACGAAGTCTGGCGCCGACGACATCTATTTTCTGCCCAATGCGGCGGCGGCTCGACGTCTTCGCTTGAACGACAGTGTTCGTTCGCTGGTCGTGGGAACGAGCGTTCGCGACTTTCAGATCGCCGACACGATTACCCTCTGTGCTCCCTATCAGGACCGCAAGAATGAGCATCCGATTGACGAGACGAGCCATGTGGTCTCACGTTACCTATGGGCAGCTCGTACCTTGCTCCGTAGGCGCAGACTCTTCGGGAAGACGATGGTCGAGCATGGGCGACCGTGGTACGCCCACTTGGAGAGCTATTCCAAAAGGCTTCGAACCCGAAGCGGCTTGACCTTCCCATTCGTTGCAACGCACAACCATGTCGCGTTCGACCGCGACGGGGCTTTGTTTGGCAGTACTGCTCCGGTGATCAAGTTGCGGGAGGGGGCGAGTGAGGAGGAGCACCTGCGGTTGCTTGGGCTGCTGAATAGTTCCACGGCTGGCTTCTGGCTGCGGCAGGTGAGCTATCCGAAGGGCGGAGATCCGGTCGGTGACGAGGGTGCGCGCGTAAGCGTGCATCCATGGTCTGACAGGTACGAGTTCACTGGTACGAAGTTGCAGGAGTTGCCGCTTCCTGCCAACTACCCCACCGAACTGGCCACGGCCCTCGACACTCTGGCCCAGCAGCTCTCTGCTGCATCCCCCCTGGCCCTTGCCGAGAGGGAAACACCTAACGCTTCCGTTCTCCGCGAGGCTAAGTCCCGCTGGACGTCCCTGCGTGCCCGCATGATCGCCCTCCAGGAAGAGTTGGACTGGCAGGTCTACTCCCTCTACAACCTTCACCCCGAAGACCTCCGCGTCTCCGGGGGCCCCGACGACCCCAAAATTCCCGAACTCGCCCTCGGTGAGCGCGTCTTCGAGATCGTTCTTGCACGCCGCGTAGCCGCGGGTGAGGCCAGCGACGAGTGGTTCAAGCGGCACGGCTCCACCCCCATCACGGAGATCCCCGCCCACTGGCCCGTCCCCTACCGCAAGATCGTCCAGAAGCGGATCGAAGCGATCGAGTCAAACCGTGCCATCGGCATGGTCGAACGCCCCGAGTACAAGCGTCGGTGGGCCACCGAGGGGTGGGACGCACTCCAGGAGAAGGCCCTCCGCTCCTGGCTGCTCGACCGCATGGAGAAGCGCGACCTCTGGTTCGACGAGAACGGCCAGCCCACCATCCTCACCCTGGCCCGCCTCACCGACGCCCTCTCCCATGACGAGGACTTCGTCTCCGTCGCCAAGCTCTACGCGCCCCGCAAGGAACTCGCGAAGGTCGTCGCCGAGCTGATCACCGATGAGCACGTGCCGTTCCTCTCGGCTCTGCGCTACAAGCCGTCCGGGCTGAAGAAGCGGGCGGACTGGGAAGAGGTGTGGGACCTCCAGCGCAAGGAGGACGCCGCGCCCGACGAGCTGGCCAAGCGGAAGATCCGGGACTCCATCCCCGTGCCGCCGAAGTACACCTCAGCCGACTTCCTCCGCACCTCTTACTGGAAGGCGCGCGGCAAGCTGGACGTGCCCAAGGAGCGGTTCATCTCCTATGGGCAGACCAACGCCGCCACCCCCGAGCTGTACGGGTGGGCCGGCTGGGATCACAAGGAGCAGGCGCAGGCGTTGGCGACGTACTTCACCAATACCGCCCTTTCCACCGAGGAGATCACGCCGTTCCTCGCCGGTCTGCTGGAACTCCAGCCGTGGCTGTACCAGTGGCACAACGAGTTCGACATGCTCTACAGCGGCTCCCCGGCGGACTTCTTCGCCGCCTACCGCCAGCAGAAGCAGGGCGAGCACGGCCTCACCGATGACGACCTCCGCGCCTGGCGGCCCTCGGCCGCAACCCGAGGCCGTCGCACCGCCGTGAAGAAGTAGCAGAACAGAAGCAGAGCCAGGGGCGGACAGCCCAGTTCACCAACGGCAGCCCGTCCCTCGCCCCGCCCCACAGACCCCACCCCGCACGTCCGCAAGGAGAGCGAGAACCCGCAATGGCCCAGCAGCCCCTCCTCCGCGATGTCATCGACATCAAGGAGTCCATCTCCACCTCGGACTTCGTGTTGTCTCTCGCCGAGGCGACGACACCCGAGGGCGCCCAGCACGCGCTCAAGGACTACGTAGTCACCGAGCGGCTGCTGGAGAACTTCAACGAGGCGCTGGCCCTCATCAAGTCCTCGCTCGACGGGCACCGCTCCAAGGCCGCCTACCTCCACGGCTCCTTCGGTTCAGGTAAGTCGCACTTCATGGCCGTGCTGTACGCGCTGCTCAGCGGCAACCCGGCCGCCCGTGCCCGCACCGAGTTCGACCCGGTGCTGACCAAGCACGAGTGGCTGAGCACGGAGGGCAAGAAGTTCCTGCTCGTGCCGTACCACATGCTCGGCGCGAAGGCCCTGGAACAGCGCGTCCTCGGCGGGTACGTGCACCACGTCAAGAAGCTGCACCCGGAGGCCCCGACCCCGCAGGTCTACCGGACCGACTCCCTTTTCGATGACATCCGCGCACTGCGCGCCAGCACGGGTGACGAGGCCGTCATCCGTGGCCTGGGCAGCAGTGGCGTGGACGACGATGATGAGGACGAGTGGGGCGAGGGCTTCGCCTGGACCCCGCAGCTCCTCGACACCGCGCTCGCCGCCGAGGAGAACCACGAGGCGGGTGTCTCGCTCAACCTCCTCAACCCCTCCACCCCGGCCGAGCTGCGCGCCAAGCTCGTCAACGACGCCGGCACCAACCTCCTCCCCGGCTTCACCAAGAACGCCGCCGAGGACGAGCACGGCTTCATCTCCCTGGACGCTGGCCTCTCCGTCATCGCCGAGCACGCCAAGTCGCTCGGCTACGACGGCCTGATCCTGTTCATGGACGAGCTGATCCTCTGGCTGGCCACCCTCATCCACGACCAGAAGTTCGTGGCCCGCGAGGCCAGCAAGATCACGAACTTCGTAGAGGGCGGCGACGCCCGCCGTGCCATCCCGATCGTGTCGTTCATCGCCCGCCAGCGCGATCTGCGCGAACTGGTCGGCGAGGAGGTGTCCGGTGCCGCCGAGTCGTCCATCCAGGACACCCTGAACCTGGCCTCCGGCCGGTTCGACAAGATCACCCTCGAGGACCGCAACCTCCCTCAGATCGCCCACGCCCGCCTCCTCAAGCCCAAGGACGCCGAGGCGGACAAGCTCATCGACGCGGCCTTCGAGCAGACCAAGCGGGTCGGCTCCCAGGTCTGGGACACCCTCCTCGGCTCGGACAAGGGCACGACCGGCGCGGACGCGGAGTCGTTCCGGCTGACATACCCGTTTTCGCCGGCGTTCATGGACACCCTCGTCCACATCTCCTCCGCGCTGCAGCGGTCCCGTACCGGTCTGAAGCTGATGGGCCAGCTCCTCGCCGACCACCGCAACGAGATCCGCCTCGGCCAGCTCATCCCCGTCGGTGACCTCTACCCGGTGATCGCGGAGGGCGGCGACAAGCCGTTCACCGACAGCCTGAAGGTCGTCTTCGAGGCTGCCGACAAGCTCTACAAGATCAAGCTCCGCCCCTACCTCCTCAGCTCGTACGACATCACCGAGGACGACGTCGAGCAGTACCGCAACCGGCCCGAGGCCATCACCGACCCGCAGCGCGCCAACCGCTGCCGGATGTTCGTCGGCGACAACCGCCTCGTGTGCACCCTGCTGCTCTCCGCACTCGCGCCCAGCGTGCCCGCCCTGTCCGACCTGACCATCCGGCGGCTCGGCGCGCTCAACCACGGGTCGGTCCTCGCGCCGATCCCGGGCGCCGAGGTCGGCATCATCAAGAACAAGGTCGCCGAGTGGGCGGCCAGGTTCCCGGAGATCAAGGAGACCGGCACCGACGCCAACCCCGGCGTCCGCCTCGAGCTCTCCGGCGTCGACGTGGACTCCGTCATCGCCAACGCCCAGGTCAACGACAACCCAGGAAACCGCGTCGCACTCGCTCGCCGCCTGCTGTCCGAGGAACTGGGCGTCGAGCACGGCCAGCTGAGCGACCAGCTCGGCTTCACCTGGCGCGGCACCGCGCGTACCGCCGAGATCGTCTTCGGTAACGTCGCCGACGAGGACGAGCTGCCCGACCACGACCTGATGCCGCAGGAGGAGGGCCGCTGGCGCATCGCCATAGACCTCCCCTTCGACGAGGGCGAGTGGGGCCCGGTCGAGGACGTCAACCGGATCCAGCGGCTGCGCGAGCGCCAGCAGGGCGAGCGGTCCCGCACCGTCGCCTGGCTGCCCGCCCACCTGTCCGCGCAGCGCTTCGCCGACTTCCGGCGTCTCGTCGTCATCGACAAGGCCCTCGCCGACGAGCACCGCTTCGACACCCAGTACGCCGGCCACCTCAACGCCGACAACCGCAGCCGCGCCAAGGGCCTGCTCGAAACCCAGCGCGAAGCCCTGCTCAAGCAGGTCAAGGGTGCCTTCAAGCAGGCGTACGGCCTCGCGCAGAAGCAGGCCGCCGACGTCGTGCCCGACTTCGACGACCACCTCGTCGCGCTGCCCGACGTCGACGGCCTCACCCTGTCCTTCGGACAGAGCCTGTACGACGGCATCCGGCATGTCGCGGGCAAGTTGCTCGCCCATCAGTACCCGGCCCACCCCGACCTCGACCCCGACGCCACCGGCACAGCCGTCAAGCCTGCCGACACGAAGAAGGTGTTCACCCACGTCCGGGCCGCCGCCGAGGCGCGCGACGGACGGATCGAGGTCCCGGCCGCCGACCGCAAGCTCATGCAGCGGATCGCCGGACCCCTGCGTCTCGGACAGCAGAAGGAAGCGTACTTCGAGCTGTCCCGCTACTGGGCCGACCACTTCCGTCAGCAGGCCAGCTCCCAGGGCGTCACCGGGGACCTGTCCCTGATCACGCTCACCGACTGGACCGACCAGCCGGAGCCGCGCGGCCTGCCCGACTTCCTCGCCCGGCTCGTCGTCGCTTCCTTCGCCGAGATGGACGACCGGGTGTGGGTGCGCGGCGGCACCGTCCTCGACCCCGCGCCCGAGCTGTCCGCGATCAGGGACCACGACGCGCTGCGCAGCCAGCCGCTGCCCGCCGAGTCCGACTGGGACATCGCACGGCAGCGCTTTGAGACGATCTTCGGGGCGAAGCCGCCCGCGCTGCGGCGCGGCCGGATGGTCAACCAGTTCGCCCGGCAGATCATCGAGGCCGCCCGCGCCCACCGGGACCACGCGGCCGACCTGGTGCACCAGCTGGAGGCCCACGCCTCCTTCCTCGGCCTCGACCAGACCGCCGACACCGGACGCCTCGCCCTCGCCCGTCACTCCCTGGAACTGCTGGACGCGCTCACGGCGGAGGCCGGCAAGGGTGCGGCCGGGGCGAAGAAGACCGTGGAGGCCCTCGCCTCCTTCGACCTGGGCGAGACCAGCGCCGACCGGTACGGCACCTCCATCAAGAAGGCCCGCGCCGTCGCCGAGGCCGTCGCCTCCGCACCCTGGAGCACCCTGGAACTCGCCGCCGGGCTCGGCCCCGAGGGTGCGGCGCTGCTCGACTCGCTGCGCAACGTCGCCCGCGACGACCAGCGCACCGCCGACCTGCGCGACGCCCTCTCTCGCACCCAGCGTGAGGTCGTCGCCCTGGTCAAGCGCAGCCAAGCCGCCGCCACTCCGCCGCCCGCACCCGCCGCACCGCAGCCCACGGCCGGCGACCTGTCCCTGGACACGCCGACCAGCGACCCGCGGATCCCGTACACCCCGTCGCAGGAGACGCCCGCCCCGGCGAGCGGCGACGGCACGGCGCGGAAGTCCGGACGCCGCAGCACGACCGCGGCGCGGGCCGCCGCCGACCTGCAGGCGGAACTGTCCGACCTGGCCGCCCGCCACCCCGACGCGACCATCGAGATCACCTGGCAGGTCATCGAATGACGGGCACCGTCACCGCCGCCCCGGGCGCGGTCCGGCTGAACACCGCGACCGTCACCCAGTACCTGGCCTCGCAGTCCTCTCTCGTCGACTCCCTGACGGGGGACGGTGAGGGCAGGCGCCGCGCCGTGCTGCTGCGGTCCGCACCTCAGTGGGACGGCCCCGCCGAACCGGCCTGGGACGGCGGCCGGACGGCGGGTGTCGCGGTGGCACCGTCGCCGCTCGCCGTGCACGAGCTCGTCCTCGACCACCTGGCGGGCCGCCGGCCCGGCCCCGCCGTCCTGGTCGTCCTCACCGACCGCGAGCAGAACGAACTCGACCCGGCGATCCTCGCCCGCGTCCACAAGCAGCGCATCGACACGGTCGACAGCTGGGACGTCGTCCGCGAGGCGTTCGGCGCCCGGCAGATCGACCCGCGCCTCAAGGACGTCAACTGGGCCGCCGAAGCCCTCCTCGACGCCACCCCGCCCGGCGGCTGGCCGTCCGTGTCCGGCGGCTGGCTGTCCCGCCAGTACGCACTCACCGCGCTCGCCCACCGCCGCCTGCGCCTCGGGCGTTACGACACCGAGAACGGCACACGGCTGCGCCCCGGCGACGACCGGCTCGACGCGCAGACCCTGCTGAACTGGTCGACGCGGCCCGGCGCCCCCGAACGGCTCCTCGCCCTGCGTGGCCCCGAACGCGCCGGACTGACCGCCTTCCTCGGCGAGGAGGACCAGGCGGGTCTCGCCGGCCGCGCCCTGCTCGCCCTCGTCGACGCGGAACGCGGCACGGACGCCGCCGCCTTCGGCCTCGTCTGCGCCGCACTGTGGCAGCACGCCGAACCGGCCCCCGAGACGTACCAGGCCCGGGGCCGCGCCGAGCGCTACTTCGGCGAGCAGCCCCCGGCGGCCGGTGACCAGCTCGACGCTCTGGTGACCGTCTTCGGCCGAGCCGCCGAGGAGTACGTGACCACCCTGCTGGCGGTCGGCCACCGCACCGGCGGCACCGACACCGACCAGGCCCGCGAGGCACGCCGTACCACCGGCATCGTGCTCGACCGGGCGGCCACGCTGGCCCGCCAGTTCGGCGCCGAGCGGGCCGTCGCGGCGAGCCCCGTCCTGCGTGGCGGACTCGACGCCCGGTTCACCGCCGTCGGCCAGGCCCTCGCCACGGGTGACACGGCCGCCGTGGCGGATGCCGTACGGAAGCTGGAGAACCACCGGCTCGCCACCGAACCGGAGGAAGCCGCCCGCATCGAATGCGCCCGCATGGGGCAGCGCCTCACCCGCTGGCTGGCCACCGACCCGAGCGTCGACGTCCCCACCGTCGCCGACGCCATACAGCGGCACATCGACGAGACTGGCTGGGCCGACCTCGCCCTGGAGCACATCGAGGCCGGCGGCGATCCGGACCCCGTCCTCAAGGCCGCGTACGACACCCTCGGCACCCGTGTCAGGGACCGGCGCCGGCACATCGACGAAGCCTTCGCACGCTCCCTGGCCTCCTGGACGGAGGCCGGCACCACGCCCGGCAAGATGCTCACCGTCGAGACCTTCCTCGACCGCGTGATCGGCCCCGTCGTCCGGCGCGGAGAGGAGCGACGGGTGCTCCTGCTCGTCCTCGACGGCATGAGCGCGGCCATCGCGAACGAACTCGGCGAGGAACTGCGCCGTACCTGGGCGGAGTTCGATCCGCTGCCGATCGAGGACGCCCCGCACCGACGGGCGATGGCCGCCGCCCTGCCCACCGTGACGGCGGTGTCCCGCACCTCCCTCTTCGCCGGCACGCTGATGAAGGGCACCCAGACCGACGAGACACGGCTCTTCCCCGCACTGAAGCTATGGGGCGGGGCCCCCGCCGCCGTGTTCCACAAGGACGACCTGCGCACCGAGACCGCGGGCGACACCTTCGGCCCGGCGCTCACGGAAGCGCTCGGCGACGGCAGGACCCATGTGGCCGTCGTCCTCAACGCCATCGACGACCGGCTCGCCAAGGAGCAGAAGCTCGGCGACGGGGCCTGGCGGGTGGACGACGTGCCTGGCCTGCGAGAACTGCTGAGGGCAGCGGCCACACAGGGCATGGCGGTCATCGTCACCAGCGACCACGGCCACGTCGTCGACCGGCACGGCACGAAGGTCGCCGCCGCCGATCCGGCCTCCGCCCGCCACCGCGCGCCCGGCGAAGGCCCGCTCGACGAACGCGAGGTCGCGCTGACCGGGCCGCGCGTGGTCTGGCCCGAGCCCGGCGCGTCCATCGTCGCGCTGTGGGACGCCGACTCCCGCTACACCGCCCTCAAGGCCGGCTACCACGGCGGGGCGTCACTCGCCGAGTTCACCATCCCGGTGCTTGCCTTCCTGCCCTTCGGGGCGGAACCCCCCAAGGGCTGGCGGGAACTGGGAGATCAGCGGCCGAGCTGGTGGGCCCCGGAGGAGACCGGGAGTGCCGCGCTGCCGAGCGAGCAGACCGCTCGGCCGGCGGTCGGCGGGATCCCGGCCGCTCCCAAGAAGCCGACCACCAAGGCCAAGAAGCAACAGGCGGAAGTCGACCGGACCCACGAGGCACTCTTCGACGTCACGCTAACCGCCGGGGGAGACGACGCGCTCCTCACTCCGACCGTCGTCTCCCGAACGGAGACGCTCGTGACGGCGCTGCTCGACTCGGAGACGTACCAGGCACAGCTCGGCGGCCTGGCCCGCAAGCCGCAGCAGGAGCAGGTCCACAAGGCACTCGCAGCCCTGCTCGACGCGGGCGGCACCCTGCCCGTCACCGCCCTCGCCCAGCGCGCGGGTATGCCCACCACGCGGGGTGACGGCTTCGCCGCCGTGTTGCGTCAGCTCCTCAACTACGACGGCGTACAGGTCCTGGAGACCCTGCCGGACGGCCGTACGCTGCGGCTCCACGAGGCGCTGCTGCGCGAACAGTTCGCCCTCGGAACAGGCTGACGACACGACTCGGAGTGCCTCCGGATCTCGTCCTGGAGGCACCCCGAGCGGTCTGTTCTCAGGCGGTGGTCTCACCCGCGTAGGCGATGAACGTCGCCCACTGCTCCCGAGGGAAGGCCAGCACCGCGCCTTCCTGCGCCTTCGAGTCCCGGACATGTACGGCGCCGGGCGCGGCGGCGACCTCTACGCAGTCGCCGCCGTTCGTGCCGCTGTAGCTGCTTTTGAACCAAGCCAGTTCACCAAGTTGCTTGGTGTGCTGTTCGATGCTCATAGCTCCCCTGCCATGTGCTCGATGAGGCGGGCAGACTCTTCCGTGTGGAGGGCCTGTGACCGCAGCATTCCATACCGCAACCAGAACTCGCTGACTTCGTTCCGGTTGGAACGGATGCTCATGATGCCTTGAGCTTCGATACAGACGAACTGCCGATGTCCGAGTGTCTCCAGTAGGACCATTTGACCGTTGACCCCGCTGTGGGCAGCGCGCTGGGTGGGCATCACTTGAATCTCCACGTTCCGCAGGCGGCTGCACTCTTGAAGCCATCCCAGTTGCTCCTGCATGACCGCCGTGCCACCCACCATGCGGTGGAGTGATCCTTCCTCCAAGATGAAGGAGAACACGACGCACGGGTTCTTCCGGCTGAGAAGAGCCTGTCGAGCAAGCCGGGCGGTGAGATGCTGTTCGATTGCGTCATCGTCAAGCGGCGGAAAGTGTGCTTCAAGAAGGGCGCGAGCGTATGACTCGGTCTGCAACAGCCCTGGCACCAGCATTGGATCATAGGAGAACCGACTGACCGCCTCGGCCTCCAGCAAGGCGAAGTCTTGGAAGAACTCGGGCAACTTGGCCCGGTCCACGTCCTCCTGAAGCACCCGCAGCGCCCCGCCCGCCCCCAGTACCCGTTCCGTAGCCTCCGTGAACGCAGCCTTGGCCGGGCGCCGCCCCTGCTCCACCGAGGCGACCTGTTCCAACGAGTACCCGATGGCCTCGGCGAGGGCCTGCTGGGTCAGCCCCGCCCGTTCGCGGAAGAGGCGGACCAGCTTGCCGTACGCGCTCCACACCGCGGGGTGTTCCTTGCCCGGTGGACGCCTGCCCGTCGTCCGGCACTCGCGCTCGCTCGTCCTGCCCATGGCGCCCCCTGCCCGTCGCAGTGTCCCGTACCGTCCGTAACGAGCCAACCGGCTGTCCGGTCTCGGCCCCGGGCCCGTACAGATGCCGTACCGACCCGTACAACGGCCGTACCGTGCACCCGGGTACGACCGACCGACCTGGCCGGGCGGTGTCCGTGACGAGACAGTCACTGTATGAAGTCGATCGATGCAGTAGCCGAGGCAACCGCTCACCTCCCGCAGTTCACCATTCGCCTCAGCGCCACGAGACGCGGAGCACGCCTCGCCCGCCGTCTCGCCGTGCAACAACTCGCGGCCTGGGGCGTCCCGTACGACAGCGAGGCGTCCCACGCCGTCGCCGTCGTCACAGCCGAACTGGCCACCAACGCCGTCACCCACGGCCGGCTGCCGGGACGGGACTTCAGGCTCTCCCTGCTGCGGCTTCCGGGGCACGTCCGTGTCGAGGTGACCGACGCGCGGCCCGAACGACTGCCACCGACGGCCCCCGCCGCCGAGCCCTGCTCACTGGATGCGGACTCAGGACGGGGACTGGTCCTGGTGTCGGCGTACGCCGAACGCTGGGGCTGCGAGGCGCGGAACACCTGCACGAAGACGGTGTGGGCCGAGATCGCGTGCCCGTGGTGAGCAGCCCTGTCCCGCTGCCTTGCGACAGTCACGACGCGAACGCCCGCAGCACCTTCGCGAAGGTCGTCAGCTCGTCGAGCATCTCCTGCGGAAGCGGCTTCTCGTCGAAGTGGGCGATCCGGTTGCGGATGTCCTTCACTCGCTTCAGCAGGTCGATGAACTGCGCCCGGGGCATGTTGGGCCACTTCAGGGCCTCCCAGTTGCGGTCGGCCTGCTGGGCGAGGGACTGCTTTGTCTGATCACCGTCCAGGAGTCTCAGGTAGTCGCCGAACATGAGGTCCGACACCTGGCCGGTACGGTGCTCCGGTTTCTTGTTCGTCTGGACCGTTTTGATGGTCTCCGTGTCCAGTGCCGCACCCAGGCAACGGCGCAGCAGCGACTCGATCTCGCCCACGATGAAGAAGGGGCGCGCCGCCCCTTCGAAACGCTCCGTGACGTCTGCGGCGGTGACGATACCCGCGAGGCAGCCGTCGTCACCCCGGACGAGCAAGTAGCCGTGTTCGCGAATGACCGGGAGGGCGGCGAAGAATTCCTGGCGGGCGTCGGCGACGGGCAGCGAGTCCTTCTCCATGGCGTTGTCGAGGGTGGCCTCCTTGCCAGCCTCGTACATCTTGGCCACGGACCCCCAGGTGACCACCCCGTGGACCTGCGCCATGCCGCTGGTCACAGGGATCTGGGAGAGACCTTTCGTACGCATGAGGAAGGTCGTCTGGGACAGGGGCGTACCGGGACCCACGGACACCAGGCCACGTCGCGCCGACGGGATGTCGCCGAGCAGCAGACGCTGAGGCAGGGCCTGCGAGGGCAGGGCCTCTTCCGCCGCGTCAGGCTCGTCGTCCGCGTCGGCCGGCGTGCGCTGTGCGGGGACGGACGCCAGAGGCACGACGTCGACGGTGCTGCGCAGACCGCAGACGGCGAAGTCCGGCAGGGTGGTCAGCCCGGCGTCGGTCAGGGCCTGCGAGATACGGTGCACCGTCCGGTGATCGCGGACTCTGACCTGGAACAGGTCCAGGATCTCCTGCACAGAAACTGTCCTGCCCTTGAGGGAGGAGACGTCCTGCTCGTGCGGCCTGATCGTCATCGGGCGTCGTCCTCAGGCAGGTCACGGAGCATCGTCCTCTTGCCCATGGCGGAGTGCACGAGCTCCTGCAACTGCTTGGAACGGTCGCGGTAGAAACGCTCGTAGTCGTTCTCGCGCAGCGCGTCAGGATCGATCAGATGCGTGGTCAGGACGTCGTCGAACCACTCGGGCCGCATGTCGGACGCGGCGATCATCGTGGACAGGTACGACGAGGGCGCCCCCGTCATGTCCATCGCGGCTCGGTACGACAAGGGCGTCTTGTTCACGATCGAATTCGTGGGCAGGCCGCTGCTGTTGCCCCGCCGGAACCACGTCCTGGGGAAGATCTGCCGCACGTCCACGCCGTACTCGTCCAGCCGGCCGGGACTGAGCGGGGCGCTTGTGTGATGCCAATCCACCGCCCCCTGCTTGATCAGCAGAGCGTAGATGCCCTTGTAGGCGGCGCTGTTGCGAGTGGTGAGGGTGTCGAGGCGCTCGGCGAAGAAGAACGCTTCCGTGACCGTTTCGGGCGCCCTGTCACCCTGCCTGATCCAGGGGACGAGTTGTTCGATGTCCTTGGTGAAACGCGTCTCCGTGGAGCCGCCGTACATCTCCCCGAGTACCCCGCACCAGTACCACTGCTCGATCTTCTCCTCCGCTCCCAGACCGTCCGTCGCCGTGTCCAGGATGGCGCGGAGGGCGGCGAGCGGGATGAGCTGCGTCCTGTACGGCAGGTCGGCCGGGCGGACGATGCACTGGCGTTCCAGGAAGTCACCCACCCACGCGAAGGCGTCGGCGAGCCTGGGTGCCAGGCGGACGAAGTCGGCCAGGGGGAGGTCCAGCAGGTCGCGGCGCTTGCAGGACACCGTGGCACCGATGCCCTCCTGTTTCCGCTCCCAGGTGCGTACCAGGGCGATGGCCTGCAGAAAGTCGATGCTGCTCAGCCCGTTCTCGATGCCGCTCTCCAGACGGCCGAAGACCGGGTACTTGCTCGCCAGTGCCTGCTTGATCTCCCGCCACACCACGGGAAGCTGGTAGTAGTCCCCGGTCCGCTCCACGTACTCGCGGTCCCCGGCGTAGGTGGCGGTGAGCAGTTCGAAGACGTTCAGGGGCACGCCGCCCGTGTTGACCCGCTCGAACACCGCGCAGACGGCGTCCATGGAGGTGGAGGCGGCCAGCCGGATCATCGGAACCTGAAAGGCGCGGACCTGCTGGAGGACCGCCTCGTCGAACTGGCCCCACAGGTCCCAGTTCCGGTCCTCGTCCGCCTTGATGTAGGCCTTCTTCCACTCGTTCACACGCTGGGCGTCGAAGACGAAGTGCAGAGGGAAGAGGCCGGCCGCGCACTCGGCCTCCGTGGTGCTCAGGTCCAGCACCACGGTGCGGTTGAAGTCCGTCCGGAGCACCTTGTCAGCAGGGACGGACACGATGGCCTCGTCGCGGTCCGCGGACGGCCCGACGGCCTTCGCGATGTCGACGTAGTACCACCGCTGAATGGGCTTGCCCCGCGCGTCCGCCGTCTCCACCGGGGCGTCCAGCCACAGGGCCTGGAAGAGGGAGGTGAGACGCTGCTGCCCGTCCAGCAGCAGGAGGTCGGCCGGCGGATCACCGTGCGGCTGTGCGCCGGTGAGGGTCCGGGAGCGGAACCGGGTGGCGCCGCCGGTCTGCAGCGTCATCACGACGCCGAGCGGATAGTCCAGCGTGACCGTCGCGATGATCGCCCGGATCCGGTCGTCGTCCCACTTCCAGTTCCGCTGGAAGTCAGGCAGTTGCAAGGAGCCCGAGGCGACATCCGCCAGAACGTCCTTGAGCTTCACGTTGTCGAGGGCCGCCATGTGTCTCCACTCTCTGCCCTGTTTCCTGTACGGAGAGTGATTCCAGCAGCGCCCTGTGGTGACGGTCAAGCCGGTTCGAAGATGGACGAGACAACCTGTAAGCACCGGCTGGCGGAGAGAGGTTCTTGGTACCCCTGTCGGAGAAGGGATGTTACCGAGTTGCCGTCGAGACAGGGTCGAGGTAGAGCAGGCACTGGCCTGCGTTGAAGTCGCCCACCTCGGCGACGAAGCGGAATTTGTCACCTACGCCGACGGTGGCCGGGACGTTCTTGCCGGTCAGTCTCAGTTCGGCGATGTTGACGTCCTCGTATTTGAAGGCTGGGCCGACCGTCGTGTTTGACCCCTTGTCGCCAGGGCCCAGGAGGAAGTCGTAGCGGGTGTCGTAGTCACCGTGAGGTGTCATGTCGACAATCGAGCCGTTGAACGCGATCGTCTGGCCCCTATGCGTGGTCGCGAAGTCTGCGTTCGCATTGTCGCAGGTGTCCGCCGTCTTCAGTAGCGCCGCGAACTCCGGGCTGTTCTCAGGCGTGATCATCTCGGTGGCAGCCAGCTCGGCCGCGGTCGGAGTCGGCGTAGCCGAAGGCTTCTCGCTCGCGGCGGCCGTTGGCTTGGCTGCCTCGCCCTTTTTCTCATCTCCGTTGCTGAGTGCGGTGGCAGTGCCGATGACGATGGCCAAGATCGCGAGGCCGGCGGCTCCCGTGCCGATCAGGGGCCACGGCAGCGGCTTCTTCGGCCGGCGGAAGTTGAGGGTGGAGCGGAGCGTGCTCTGGGACTGTTCGACGAACTCCCAGCCGTCCTTCTGCATCTTCGAGATCACCAAGCCATCGGTGCCGCGAACGGTCTGCACGGTCTTGTACTCGTACTTGATCTCGTCGGCCATGTGCTGCGCCCCCCCAATGCACTGTTCACACCAACTGCCTCGCGCAGCATAAGGGGCTGCGGTGGAAACCCCGTCATCGTCGACTCGCCATCGGTTTCGAGCGCGAAATTCAAACAATCGGACATTTAGAAGTTAATCGGATATTTTGCCTCTTCGTTCGGGCGTTGAGCTACGAGGAGATGGAACACTGTTCTCCGTGAGCACCACCGGATCCAAGCGCCCCGCACAGGTCAGTGCCGCCCGCCGCCGTACCGTCATCGACGCCCTGCGCCGCGGGGCCGTGCCCGAGAGCGGGCTCGACCTGCTGGCCACCGGGCTCGACCGGTTCGAGACGGCCCTTGATGCGGAACTGGACGCCGTGGCGTCCGGCGGTTCCGTGTTCAAGGCCGTGCGTGGTGAGTACGGGTCCGGCAAGACGTTCTTCACCCGCTGGCTGGGGGAGCGGGCCAAGCGCCGCAACTTCGCTGTGGCCGAGATCCAGATCTCCGAGACCGAGACGCCGCTGCACAAGCTGGAGACGGTCTACCGGCGGCTCACCGAGCGCCTCACCACCTCCAGCTTCCCGCCCAGCGCACTGCGTCCCGTGGTCGACGCCTGGTTCTACGCCTTGGAGGAGGACGCCCTTGCCGCCGGCGCGACCGAGGAGGAGCTGCCCGGCGAGGTGGAGAAACTGCTCGTCGCGCGGCTCGCCGAGGTCTCCCGGCACGCCCCGTCCTTCGCCACCGCCCTGCGCGGCTACCGGGCCGCCCTCGCCGACGGCGACGAGGCGACCGCCGCGGCCGTCCTGGCGTGGCTCGGCGGTCAGCCACACGTCGCCGCCGCCGCGCGCCGGTCCGCCGGGGTGCGCGGTGACCTGGACCACTTCGGGGCGCTCGGCTTCCTGCAGGGTCTGCTCACCGTGCTGCGCGACTCCGGGCACACCGGGCTCTTCGTCGTCCTCGATGAGGTCGAGACCCTGCAGCGGGTGCGGTCCGACGCCCGCGACAAGGCACTCAACGCGCTGCGCCAGCTCATCGACGAGGTGCACTCCGGCCGTTTCCCCGGCCTGTACCTCGTCATCACCGGCACCCCCGCCTTCTACGACGGTCAGCAGGGCGTCCAGCGCCTGGCCCCGCTCGCCCAGCGGCTCGCCACCGACTTCACCACCGACCCGCGCTTCGACAACCCCCGCGCCGTCCAGATCCGGCTGCCCGGCTTCACCCAGGAGTCCCTGGTCGGCCTCGGCGTCACCATCCGGGACCTGTATGCGGACGCCGCACAGGCTCCCGAGCGCGTGCGGACGGTCGTCGACGACGCCTACGTCGCGGACCTCGCGCGGGCCGTCGGCGGAGCGCTGGGCGGGAAGGTCGGTGTGGCGCCCCGGCTGTTCCTGAAGAAGCTCGTCGGGGATGTCCTCGACCGCGTGGACCAGTTCGACGACTTCGACCCCCGGCAGCACTACAAGCTGACCGTCGCGAACAGCGAACTCACCGACGTGGAGCGGAACCTGGCCGTCGCGGTCACCGGCGGTTCCGCGTCCGCCGACGACATCGACCTGGAGCTGTGATGGCCGACGCCGACAGCCCGGCCGGGACGGGGCCGGCCGGGGGAGGGACCGACGTGCTCGACCGGCTCGACCCCGTCGTCCTGCACCACATCGTCAACACCCTCGGCTGGCCGGACCTGCGCCCTCTCCAGCGGGCGTCGATCACCCCGCTCATGGACGGCGAGGACGCCGTGCTCCTGGCACCGACGGCCGGCGGCAAGACCGAGGCGGCTTGCTTCCCTCTGCTGTCGGCGATGGCGGAACAGAAGTGGACCGGCACCTCCGTGCTGTACCTGTGCCCCCTCAAGGCGCTCCTCAACAACCTCGTCGGCCGCGTCGACACGTACGCCCAGTGGCTGGGGCGGCGCGCGGCGCTCTGGCACGGCGACACCAAGGAGTCGCAGCGACAGCGCATCCGCGCCGAGGCACCGGACATCCTGCTGACCACGCCCGAGTCGCTCGAGGCGATGCTGATCGGCGTCAAGACCGACCACGCACGGCTGCTGGGCGGCGTACGAGCCATTGTCGTCGACGAGGTGCACGCCTTCGCGGGCGACGACCGGGGCTGGCACCTGCTGGCCGTACTGGAACGGCTGGAGCGGGTCACCGGACGGTCCATCCAGCGGATCGGACTGTCCGCGACCGTCGGCAACCCCGGCCAGCTCCTGCACTGGCTGCAGGGATCAGGCGCCGGGAGCCGTACGGGGCAGGTCGTCGCCCCGGACGTCTCACCACCACCCGGGTCCGGCACGGCAACCGCGGAACAAACCCCCAGGCCCGCGGGCGAGGTGGAACTCGACTACGTGGGCTCCCTGGACAACGCCGCCAAACTCATCGCGGCCCTGCACCGTGGCGAGAAGCGGCTCGTCTTCTGCGATTCGCGCCGCCAGGTCGAGGAACTGGGCGCCGCGCTGCGTGCCCGCGAGGTGACCGTCTTCCTGTCCCACGCCTCCCTCTCCGTCGACGAACGCACCCGCTCCGAGCAGGCCTTCGCCGAGGCCCGTGACTGCGTCATCGTCTCCACCTCGACCCTCGAACTCGGCATCGATGTCGGTGACCTGGACCGGGTCATCCAGATCGACTCACCGGCCTCTGTCGCCTCTTTCCTGCAGCGCATCGGCCGCACCGGCCGGCGCGCGGGCACGGTGCGCAACTGCCTGTTCCTCACCACCCGGCCGGACACCCTTCTGCAAGCGGCCGGGCTGCTCCTGCTCTGGTCGCGCGGCTGGGTCGAACCGGTCGTCGCACCGCCCGAGCCGCGCCACCTCGTGGCCCAGCAGCTCCTCGCCGTCACCCTGCAACAGCACAAGCTCGGCGACCAGCTGTGGGACCAGCAGTGGAACGGCCTCGCCCCCTTCGACCGGTCCGCCGCCCCGATCCTGCGCCACCTCACCGACGAAGGCTTCCTCGACAACGACGGCGGCATGCTGTTCGTCGGACCCGAGGCGGAACGCCGTTTCGGCAAGCGGCATTTCATCGAACTGACGGCGTCCTTCACCGCGCCGCCGCAGTTCACCGTCCTGTCCGGCCGTACCGAGATCGGTCGCACCGACCCGAGCGTGCTCACCGAGGAACGCCCGGGTCCTCGGCGACTGCTGCTGGGCGGACGCAGTTGGCAGGTCGCCTACATCGACTGGCTGCGCAAACGCGTCTTCGTCGAACCCGCCGACGGCGGCGGTGTCGCCAAGTGGATGAACGGTGGTATCGCCGGCCTGTCGTACGCCCTGACCCGCGCCATGCGAGAGGTGCTGCTGGGCACGGATCCGCCCGTCTCTCTCACCCGGCGTGCCGAGGCGTGCCTGGCCGAGCAGCGCGAGAGCGACGCACCCGACACCGTGCACCCGGGCGGCACCCTCGTCACGCGTGCCGGCAACGACGTGCGCTGGTGGACCTGGGCCGGCTACCGCGCCAACGCCACCCTCGCGGCCACCCTGTCCTCGGTCAGTGACCCCCTGCAGCGCCCCACCGACTGCTGGGTACGCCTGCGTGAGGACGTGACACCGGCCGCCTGGCGCGCGGCCCGGGAGAGCGTCGGCGACAACCTCGTCCTGCCTGACGTGGACCGCCGGGCGGTACGCGGACTGAAGTTCTCCGCCGCCCTTCCCGAACGCCTCGCCGTCGCCACGGTCGCGGCACGACTGGCCGACTTCGAGAACGCCCGCTCGGTGCTGGCGGAAACGGTGCGGTTCGAGCAGGGGCAGTGACCCGAGGCCCGGCGATCCGGGCGCGCTTGCCGTGGCCTCGGCGGGTGGCGTCCGCCAAGGCCACGGTGGACGCCACCAACACCGATGCCGGTCAGCGGCTTCCGGCAGGGCCCTCTAGGGGAACCAGCCCCGAGGGCCCCTCCTCGACCGCGTTCCGGGCCAGCAGCTCCTCGATGTCCTTGTCGAAGGCGGCCTTGATGTCCGTGCCCAGGCGCAGCCACCCGAAGAAGCGGGCCGTCTCCCTGGCCAGCTCCTCGCGCCGCATGCCCGGTGACTCGGACAGGATGCCGAGCAGAGCGACCTGGCGCTCCGCCGGCGGAACCTGGGAGACCTTCTTGCGGTCGAAGTCCGGGCTCGGCGTACGGGCCACGGTCACCTCCCGGCCGGGCAGGTCCCACACGGTGCCGGTCCGCACGGCCTTCTGCTTCTTGCGCAGCAGTTGCAGAGCGTCGCGAACGCTGCTCTGCACGATCTGGCCCGAACGGTCGAGCAGCCATGCACTGCGGACCCGGCCGATCAGGACGTCCTCCTCGACGGGGCCTTCCATCGTGATGATGTGGTGGGCCACCTCGGCCACCACGGTACGCGCTGCGGGGTCGCGCAGATCGATCCGCGGAAGCCCGGCCGCCGTGGACAGGGCGTCCTTCAGCTCGTACAACTCCTCCCACCCCAGAGCACGGTACGGTCGGCTCCACTCCGAGCGGTCGGACTCGGCCACCGGAACGATCGCTATCTCCGCCGGTGCCTTCCGGGGTGCGGGGACCGGTGCGGCCTCCGGCACGGGCGCGTACGGATCGGCCGCGCAGGCGGCCTCGACGGCCTCGCGCAGCCGCCGTTGCGCATCCTTGCGGTTGCGGTACCAGTCGGTGCCCCAGATCCGGTGGAGGTTCCACCCCAGACCGCGCAGGATCTCCTCCCGCAGCCGGTCGCGGTCGCGCGCGGCACGGGACGAGTGGTACATCGCACCGTCGCACTCGATCCCCAGGGCGTACGAGCCGGGAGCTCCCGGGTGCCGGACCGCCATGTCGATCCGGAAACCCGCGACGCCCACCTGGGGCTGCACGTCGTAGCCCCAGTCCCGCAGGACCGCCAGCACGTCCTCCTCGAACGGGCTCTCCGGCGCCGCGTCCGCGTCCGGCGCGGCCGTGGCCAGGACGGCGGGGCCCTGCTCCGCGTACTGCAGGTACCGCTTGAGGTGCTGGACGCTCTTGTTGGTGCTGTCCGGCAGGTCGGCGCCGTGGAAGGACGCCACGACCTCCACCCGGTGCCGGGCGCGGGTGACGGCCACGTTCAGCCGCCGCCAGCCGCCCTCGCGGTTGATCGGGCCGAACTGGGCACGCAGCTTGCCCTGGGCGTCGGGGCCGTAGCCGACCGACAGGATGATCACGTCGCGTTCATCACCCTGCACGGTTTCCAGGTTCTTCACGAAGAAGCCGCCCAGACGGTCCTCGGTGAAGTACTCGTCGAGGTCGGGCCGGGCCTTGCGAGCCTCGGCGATGGCGTCCTCCACGGCATCGGCCTGCGCCTTGGAGAGCGTGACGATGCCCAAGGACAGGCCGGGCCGCGTGGAGAAGTGGTGGATGACCCGCTCGGCCACCAGCTGGGCCTCGCGGACGTTGTCACGCCGGTTGCTGCGGTCGTAGACGCCGTCGGCCTTGAAGAACGCCACACCCACGTCGTGGCCGTCGGTGACCGCGCCCGGGAACACGACCATCGAGTCGTCGTAGAACTCGTGGTTGCTGAAGGCGATCAGGTTCTCGTGACGGCTGCGGTAGTGCCAGCGCAGTGACATCTCGCGCAACACGCCACTGGCCTTGCAGGCGTCCAGGATGGACTCGAAGGAGTCGGGGATCTCCTCGTCCCACTCGTCGTCATCGTCGGCGTCGCCGCCGGAGCTGAAGAACGACGTGGGCGGGAGCTGCCGCGGGTCACCCGCCACGATCAGGGCGTCACCGCGGTAGACGGCGTTGACGGCGTCCTGCGGGAGCACCTGCGACGCCTCGTCGAAGATGACCACGTCGAAACGGAAGTCCGGCGGAAGGTACTGGCTGACCGTCAGGGGGCTCATCATGAAGCACGGCTTGAGCCGCTGGACGACGACCCGGGTCTCGTCCAGGAGCCGCCGCACCGGCATGTGCCGTCGCTGCAGTTTCGCCTGACGGCTCAGGATCGCGGCCTGGCCGGTCGTCGCCCTCCGGGGACGCCGGGCGTTGCAGGCGGCGATCACCGTCGCATGGGCGGCCTGGACCAGTCCACGGTCCAGCCGGCGGTAGCGCTCCACCAGCTGGTCCCGGTCGGTGGCCCGCACCGCGGACAGACGGCTGTCGGTCGCCAGCTGGTGCTCCACCCAGACACGCAGCACGGTACGTTCCACGGCCACCCGGAACAGCGACGCCGGCACGTCGCGCTCCGCCAACTGAGACGGCAGCTCCTCCAGACCGTAGCCGCCCAGCACGTCGCGGGCCTCGGCGGAACGGATCCAGGCGTCCGGACCGTACGGGTCGTCGGACATGCGGTCGAGCAGGGCCTCCGCGGACGGGAACCCGGCCTCCAGCTCGCCGCGGATCTCCGCCGCCCGCGCAGGGGAGAAGTGACCGATGAGCACTTCCGTACGGTCCAGCCAGTCGCGGTTGCGGCGCTTCACCGACGCATCCGGTGCAGTGTGCAGCAGAAGGCGCGCGGCCTCGGGCGCCAGGGGAGCCGCCGCGCCGGTGGCGGAAGCGGTGCGCCTGACGGTGAGGGTCCAGTCCAGGGCACGGTCGACGGTGTCCCGGGACGTGTTGATGCCTTCGTAGAGGCCACCGAGCAGTCGGCGGTGCTCCGCTTCCGACCGCAGGAAGTCCTCCTCGGCGGCCCGTGCGGCCACCACGGCTGCCAGGGAGGCGCGAGCCCCGCTCAACGTCAGCCAGTCGGGGGAGCTTCCCGAGGGGCCGGTGGCACGAGCCACCGCATGGATCAGGGAAGCCGCCTCGTCGAGCGGGTCGAGATGGGCGCGCAACCACGCCATGGCCTCGGCGAGCGAGCGCGCCCGCAGTCCGGAAGCGGCGGGTGCCAGTGCCGGTGCGTTCGTGAAGGTCTCCCAGTCGGCGCACTGTGCCCGCAGACGGGCGGCCGTCTCCAGCAGTCCGGCGACGACGGGGTGCCGGGCGCCGAGTGCGCGGACGAGACCGCTGCGACGGGCAGGGTCCGCGAGGACCGGCCCCGCCAGCCGGTGCGCCTCCGACGCGGCGGCGAGCGCGGCTGCCAGGGCCGCGGTGCGCGGCCGGCCGCCCGGAGCGTAGTCGCCCAGGATCTCCATCGCTTCGTGAGTGGTCGGTCTTGCTCCGGAGGAGCCGTCGTCCGGTGCCGTCAGCCGCAGGGCGCGCCGCAGCAGATCCCCTTCCACCGATGCGCCGTCATCGGGACTCGACAGGTCGTCGAGACGCGTGTCCAGGCCCGCGTACCAGGAGCACAGCAGTTCCCGGTCGTAGGTCTCCTGGGACGCGAACGCCGCATCCTCCCGCTGCGCCGCGTGCGCGCAGGCGACCGCCGTGCGCGCGGAGGCGAGGGTGTGCCCCGCTCCCTCACCGAAGTCCCTGCGGCCGACGGACTGGACGGCGTCGATGAGCCGCACGGCGCTTTCCAGCACCGGCACATGAGCGCGCAGCCACGCGGCCGCCGCTGCCGGTCCGAGAGGCGCCAGGGCGATGCTGTGCGGACGCAGTCGCGGCTCCCGCAGCGCCGCCTCCCACGTGCTCAGCGAGCTCTTCAACCGCTCGCCCCATGCGTGGAGTTCGCTGTCAGGAGCGAAGCCGTGGGCCAGCTGTGCGACGAGCCGGCGGCGGCGGTCCGGATCGGCCACCACCGCCGGGGCGAGCCGGTGGGCGTCCTCGGCCTGGCGCAGCGCACCGTCCAGCGCGTCGAGATCGGGCAGGCCGTCACCGGCGTGCGCGCCGAGCAGCTCCGTCTGCTCGGCCACCTTGGCCCGCACGGCCTGGTGCGCCTGCTGCCAGGCCGCTGCCTTGTCCAGGTCCTGCTGCAGGCCGCTCTGCCACGATCCGCCGATGCTCACCCCGCCGACGAGCTTCCGGTCGGCCCGCACCTGTGCGGAGAGACCCGCCGCGAACCGTCGGCCGTTCTCCGAGAGCCGGCGTACGGTGTCGGCCAAGCCCGCGGTGTGCGGAGTGGCGGGACCGAACACGCCCTGTGCCGCTTGCCGGGCCCGGTCGAGAGCGTCCATGAGGACACGCAGTTCGCCCACGACCTGGCGTGCCCGCGGCAGCACCGCGGGATCGAACCAGGCCTCGGGTGCCCGGTGGGCAGCGGTGGACAGCACGACGAGATCCGCCACCGACCGGACCTCCGAAGCGGTGCCTGGTAGGTCGCAGCCCAGCAGGCTTGCCGCGTCCGCCGCACACCGCGCGGTGTCCTCCAGCATGTCGGCGAGGGCGTCCCAGCGAGAAGCCAGCGCACCGGCTTCGTCCCGGCCGAGAACGGTGAGATCGGCGCCGGGCGGTTCGAGAACACCGAGCGCCTCCTCCGCGGCCTCCGGCTGCCGGGGCAGATGCGACGGCAGGTCCGCCCAGCCTGGCCCGGCGTGCTCCTGCGCGGTGGTGCGCGCCGTGACCGTGCGCGCACGGCGGTCCTCGAACTCACGTACCGCGGCAGTCACGAGGCCGACGGCCTCCTGCTGTGCGGCGGCCAGGCCCTCCGGAGAGAACCACGCCTCCAGCGGACGATGCGGGACAGCGGACAGGTCGGCCAGATAGCACAGGGCCTTCGCCTCGGCCAGGGAGGCCGGTTCGTCGACTTCCAGGAGTCGGGACAGCTCGCGGGCCGAGGCTGTCGCGCCCACCAGGAGGTCGGCCGCACCGGCCAGGTCCCGGCCCAGTTCCTTTGCCTGCGGCTCGGTCAGGCCGGCCAGTTCAAGACCTCGTGGTTGCAGAGAGGCCAGCGCCTGCTCGGTCGCCGCCGGCTCGGCACGCAGCCGCGGAGACACTTCCTGCCAGCGGTCACCCACCAGGTCCCGGGCGGTCTGCTGCGCGCGCCGGACGTGACGCAACGCGTCGAGGAAGGACTCGACCGGACCGGTCACGTCGAGCGCGACGTCGTCGTCGGTGAGCCACCATTCGGGCACTGGGAGCCGCTCGTCCAGCAGGTCCAGCAACCGGACGAGACGTGCGACCTGGCTCGACGTCGTGAACTGCGCACCGTCCGTGTTGAGCGCCTCGTAGCCGCTCAGGGCGGACCGGAGGCCGGCCAGGGCGGTTCGCGTCTCCTCCAGCACCGGGCCGGGGTGCGGCCGGTCCGTGCGCAGTCCGCGCCACGGGAAGCCCGGATCGGCCACCGCCTGCCAGGCGTCGCCGATGGCGTCGGCGGCCATGAGGAGGTTCTCCAGATCGCCTGCCGTGAGGGACGAGGCGTCGAACCGCGCGGAGGCGTTGTCACCGGAGGACGAGAGGTAGGCGACAGGCGCGTCGTCGAGACGGCCCACCCGGCCGATGACGTCGTGCAGCGTACGGCCCAGCGGCTGGCGCACCTCGTTCATCGCCGCGGCGTACGCGGACAGCGCCTCGCGGTCCAGCCGCGCCTGGGCCCTCTCCTGGTCGGGGAGTTCCGTCGCCTGCGGCTGCTCGGAAAGCGCACGGCCCAGCTCCTGGGCGACGGCCTTGCGGCTGGTGTTACGGCTGTGCAGGGCGAAGGCGTAGGAATCCAGCCCGACCGACTTCAGGCGCTGCAGGACGACGTCCAGGGCCGCGGCCTTCTCACTGACGAACAGCACATTGCGGCCGGCGTGCATCAGGCCGGCGATGATGTTGGTGATCGTCTGGCTCTTGCCCGTGCCCGGAGGGCCGTCGAGCACGAACGACCGGCCGGCCACCGCCGCGGCGACCGCCTGCCGCTGCGAGGTGTCCGCGTCGAGGACCAGGGGCGAGTCCTCGGGAGGGGCCAGCTCGTCGATCCGCTCCGACGGCACCTCCTCGAAGTCGAAGCGGTTGGCGGCGAGGGCAGAACCGGGTCCCACCGCCACCGCGCGCACCAGGGCGCTCGCCAGAAGCCGGTCCTCGTTTTCCAGCAGGTCCCGGTACATCGATTCTTTGTGCGAGGCGAAGAGCGACATGACGACCCGCTCCTCCACCTCCCACAGGGACTTGCCGGACACGGCCTTGCGGACGGCCTCCACCACGGCTGTCACATCACGGCAGTCCGTCTCCGCGACCGGTGTCCAGTCGATGCCGAACTGCTCCAGCTTGATGGGCAGGGCCGGATTGAGCTGGGGATCCTCGTCGTCGTTCGCCTGAAGGAGGATCTGACCGGTGGGCGTCCGCACGAGTTCCACGGGGAACAGGACCAACGGTGCCTGGCTGCTGGTGGTGGCCCCGTCCTCGCGCCAGTGCAGGATGCCGACGCCCAGGTGGAGGGTCCACAGGCCGTAGTCGTTGAACACCTGCGTGGCCTTGGAACGGAGGGAGCGCAACGCCCTCTGCAGGGCCGGAGCCGTGGTCTTCTGCGTGACGATGTCGTTCTCACCAGGGGGAGGGCATGCCGATTCCTCCTCGCCTTCCGCAGGCACCTCGTCCGGGAGCGGGGCGAAGTGCAGGGCCCGATTCTCGAGCAGGCCGACCAGGGCCGACGGCGACGGAGCCGACAACTCGAGCGTCGAGGCACGAGTGTGCTTGAAGTTCAGAAGCCGATTGCGACCACTGAGATCCACGAGCGACGTGCGCCAGCCCGCCAGGATCGTCTTGAGACGCTCCAGATCGCTGCCGCCCCCGAATGCACCCGGATTGGTCGTCACGGTTCCCTGCTCTCATGTTGCATTGCTCAGGTCCGGGAGGGGGAAGCGACGGATTTCTCCCAGGGGCACGGTGATGCGGGCAGGCCCGGTGTCTCCGATCGATCCCCCTATGCGCGGCACGTTCGCCTTGTCACACTCGCCCCCCACGGGCGGACGAATTCTATGGTGACGGTGTGGAAATCAGAAGCGGGCCTTGTGGTCACCGCTTCCCAGGTGCTCCATCACCACCTGATGCGCCCGCCACCCGTCCGGGAACTTCGGCGGCACGTCCAGGTACACCGGGCTGCTGCGCGGATGCCGGTCCAGCAGGTCCGTGATGCCCGCACGGGCCACCACCACACAGGCGAAGCGGTGCCGGGAGAGCAGGACGCACAGGCGGCCCGTCTCCAGGTGGAAGTCGGAGGCGTCCTGGCGGCCGGAGAGCGGGTGCCAGACGAGGGTGACGTCGAACTCGCGGCCCTGCAGGCGGTTGGCGGTGTCCACGGTGACACCGGTCAGCCCGAGCGCCGCCAGCCGGGACCGTACCGCCTCCACCTGGACCGTCCGCGCCGCGCCGATCGCGATGCGGGCGGCGGTGAGCGGCTCACCGTTGACGAGAGCACCGCGTTCCAGGAGACGGGCCGCCGTCGCGGCGAGGGCCTCGGCGACCTCCGGGTCGTCGTCCAGGGTGTGCCGGGCCGGCAGCTCCAGCAGCCCCCAGCCCGACTCGGCGGCGCGGGCCAGGACGGCGTCGTGCGGGGTCGGGCGGTGAGCCGCACTGCCGAAGGCGAGGACGCGGTCGGCGGCCTTCGTGCCCGAGATGAAGGGATAGAAGGGGTAGAACGCCTTCTCCACCAGGGGCGCCGCCATCTCCGGAAGCCGCCAGGAGACGGGCAACTGGTGGCGCTCCAGGTCCGCGTTGTGGGCGAGGGTGACGTCGACCGCGTTGCGCAGCGGGTCCCAGGTCAGGCCGTGCCAGCGGTCGGTGTCCACGGTGGCGAACGGGTCCAGCTGGCCGGGGTCGCCGACGAACAGCACCCGGGAGTCCTCGGGACCGAAGAGCGGCGCCGTGGCGAGCAGGGCGTCGGACCGCATCTGATAGGCCTCGTCGACGATCGCCCAGCTCCACGGAGCGCACTTGTCCGGATTCACGTAGGACCACTTCTTGGCCGTGGAGACCACCACGGGCAGGTCCCGCAGCTCCGTGATCTCCTTGCTGCCGGTCACGTTGGCGTGCCGGCGGACGCGCTCGGGGAGCGTGAACGTGCTCGCGTGCAGGCGGCCGAGTGCCAGGTGCGGGTATTCCCGGGCGATGTTGTCGACCAGGTCGTCGACCTGCTCGTTGGTCTGCGCGACGATCATCAGCTGATGACCGGCCGAGGTGAGGTGGCCCGTGGCGCGCTTCACCAGCGTGGACTTCCCTGCGCCCGGCGGGGAGTCGACGACCACACCCCGGCCGGTGGCCGTGTCCAGGCTCGACAGGATGCCCGCGACCGCCCGGTCGGCGAGGACGCCGGGGGCGGCCGTGCGGTCGGCCTCCGGGGCTGTGGTCATTCCCAGATCTCCTCTGCGTCCTCGACGGTCGGTTCGTACGGCTCGGGCGGACCCCCGTGGGTCCACGGCGTGTCCTCCTCGGCGGGCAGGACGGAGGGCATGGCCTTGGGATCGACGGAGGTGTACGTGACGGTCTCACCGACCTCGGCCAGCGTGCCGGGCGGGGCCGGGGGCTTGCGCTTGTTGTTGAAACCGCCGTTCAGCTGCACCAGTACGGTGTGCCCGTCGCCGTCCGGGATCACCTCGACGATCTCGGCCTTCTGGCCGGGGCGCGCCGGGCACTTGATCTCCGTGCCCGGACGCAGGCGTACGGGCAGCTCGCTGCGCACGGTGATCGCCGGACGCCACTTCGGACTACGCGCTCCCGGCAGGAAGCGGTCCTCGTCGCGGGCCACGACCACCCCGCTGAACGCCTCGCCCGTCAGCTCGTACTCCGCCATCACCAGCGGGTCGTCGAACGCCCGCTGCGCGTTGTACCGGGCCATCGCCTCTTCCATGCGCGCCAGGCGGCGGGCCGCGCCGACGGCGTGGTCGCGGCGGGCCTGCGGGCGGCCGTCGTCGTCGAGGTAGGCCGCGTACTCGGCGAACAGCCGCCGGTCGTACGCCCACCGCTCGGGCACGTGGCCGCCCGTGGGCAGTCCGCGCAGCAGCTCCACCCCACGCCACACCAGCTCCCAGGTCGGCAGCATCTGGCCGCGCAGCTCGCGGTCGATCTGACGGCCGACGGCCTCCCGGCCGCGGTCGTCAGCGGTCTCGTCGTACCGGGCCATCAGCTCGTCCAAGGTGCGGTCGAAGACGACGTCCGTCGCCGGACCGGCGGGCGGGTACAGCAGCGGGTCCTCCGCCTCCCGGGCGGCCTCCGCGCCCGTGCGGCCGTCGGGCGGGTCGATCCAGGCGAGCAGAGAAGCGAGATGGGAGTCCTCGGCGGCGCTCTGCCCGGTGGCCCAATGGGCGGCGAGCAGCCGGGTCATGGCCTGCAGCAGACCGGAGCCGGGGAACTCCGCACGATCGGCGAACCAGGTCAGCCACTTCCCGAGGAGGGGCACGGACGGATCCACGGCGTACGGGCCCTCGACGGCACGGAGCCTGGTCAGCCGGCCGAGCAGCCGCAGATACGCGATGCCCTCACCGTTGGGCACCAGGATCTGCGGCGCGCGCAGGGAGCGCAGGCGCTCCTCCTTGTCCGCTCCGCGGCCCACGGTGTACGTCTCCGTCTCCGCCGTACGGCACTCCTCGATGTACGGCAGCAGCAGCGCGGCGAGGCGCTCGACGAAAGCGAATCGCTCGGCCCGGTTGCGGGGCTGCCGTACCGTCAGCAGCACCGGGTGGTCCGGATCGGTGCCGGCCAGCGCGGCGAGCGGCGCGCATGCCTCACCGGCGAGCGTCAGCGGCACCAGCACGAAGGGGCGGTCGTCCAGGTGGTCGTGGCGTACGGTCGTCAGCCGCTCGGCGCGACCCGTCTCGGTGGCCCGCAGGGCGGCCACGGCGGCGAGGGCGCTCATGCGGCACCACCCCGGCGGAGACGGCGCAGTCGTTCCGCGGCGCGCAACTGGATGATGGCCGCGGCCTCGGCCGGGCCCGGTGCGTGGACTCCCTTCAAATACGCGAGAGCGGTACGGGTGGAATCGATCCCCGGGAGCGTGTTGCGTACCGTGCCGCCCAGACGGGTGGGGGAGGCGCAGGCGGTCGCCTCGTCCCGGCAGTACCGCGCCATCTCGCAGAAGGACAGGCAGTCGGGAGTGTAGGAGGCATCCAACGCGCCCACCGAGTCGTTCAGTTCGGCCTCACCGCAGTCGGTGTCGAGAGTCGCCGACGGGGGAAGTGCCTGTGCCAGGTCGTCGGCACGGCGCAGCCGGTCCAGCTGGAAACGGAGTGCGTCGAGTTCCTGACGCAGGTCCACCAGACGGCCGTAGGGGCGGTTGGAGAAGTCCTTGGGACAGATCAGCAGGAACTCGTGGGCGATCTGCGCCGGATCGAGGCCCAGCTGCCCGAAGGTGCGGTGCAGGGCGAGCACGGACACGGCGGCCTGCTTCGCGGTCTGCGCAACGGCCGTCGGGTCGGCCTGCCCGTCGATCGCGGGGAAGGAGCGGATCTCCACCACATAGAACCTGCCGCCGACGCGGTGGGTCAGGGCCTGGGGCTCCAGGTACGCGGTCTGACCGGCGACATCGAGCGTCAGCAGCGGCCGGTCGAGGATCAGCCGCTCGTCACTGCCGGAGGCCAGGCGCTCCAGGAGGCTGCGGGTCTCCTTCGCCCGCAGGGTCAGTGAGTTGTCGCCGCCCACTTCGTTCAGGTCGGTGACGGCGGCCTCCTCGACCGGGACGCCGAGCTGCTCGCGCAGCAGCCGGATGAGTTCCGCGTAACCGCCCCACTTCACCAGGGCCTCGAAGGCCCGCTCCCGGGCTATCGCGAAGGGTGACTGGCCGAACCGCGGCTCGTACCCCATGCGCTGGGCGAGTACGGCTTTGTCGACGCCGGCGGCATCCAGCACGGCGCGGCGGGAACAGGCCGGATTGGCGGTGAGAGCCGTGATCTTGCGTGCGGTGTACGGCTGCGGGGGCCGCGGTCCGCGCAAGGTGGCGAGCCGGTTCCCGGGAAGCTCGGTGGGGTGTTGCGGAGGCATCTTCTCTTCTTACCGGTGTCCTAGCACGGAGGGGGAGGTGTGACGGTGCGGCGGGCGGCGGTCCGGTCGTGCCGTGCGCCGATCCGCTCCTTCGGCCGAGCGTCAGTGGCCTGCTCCGCCCGCGTCGCGCAGGGCGTTGTGCAACGGTGCGGCTCCGAAGAGCTGCTGGGTGTCGGTGAGCTGTGTGCGTGCGCGTTCCGCGGCCGCTCTTCGCCCGGCGTCGTCCGACTCCTGGTGGACCGCGGCCTCCGTACGCGCTGCGGAGATCACCCGCGCGGGATCGAGGTCGTCGTTGTCGTACGCCCCGGGGATATTGAGGGCGAAACGGCGCAGCAGCTGCCAGGCGGCGTCCGACGGAGGGTGGCCGGCCGAGGTGAGCCGCTCGATCTGCTCGGCGGTGCCGACGGCATGGGTGAGGAAGTCGGCGCGCTGGCTGAGCGGGGCGATGATACGCCGCTCCAGGGGCCAGACCGACACGGCCAGCAGGCCGCGCGCGGGGGTGAGCCGGTCGTGGGTGAGCGCCGCACAGATGTAGTACGGGCGGGCGTAACCCTGGGCGCTGAAGGATCGCTCCTCGTCGCGGCGGAGCGAGGCGAGCTTGGTGGCGACGAGTGGCTCGCTGAAGAAGGCCTCGTACACGGAGGAGATCAGTTTCGGCGAGGCCGGCGCACCGAGCAGGGTCAGTGACTGGTGGACCTGCTCCCGGACCGGGACGGCTCCTGCAGGGGAACGTTTCTCCCGTGGTGCGGGCCGCGAGATCGTCCTGCGCGTACCCCTGAAGTCCGCGCTGTGCAGTGGTGACTGCTGGTCCTCGGCGGCCGCTCCGGCGGTCTCCTCGGCGTCCAGTGCCCGCTCCCAGGCTTCCTCCGCCGTGCGCAGTTCACGGCGGAGGCGGGAAGCGGCGGCGTTGTCGCGGGCGCGGCGTGCCTCACGCAGCCGGGCACGCAACTGCGAAAGACGCTCCTCCAGTTCCTCCAGCGATGCGGTCATGTGGTCAGCCTATCGCCCCGGCCATCGATTTCCAAGATGCTCCATGTATTTCCAAAGTTATACGCTGCGCTCGGGCTGTATCGAGCCGCTCGAGCCCTCTGAGAGGGCGACTTCACGCGTTCGGCCCTGCCGTGTTGACGCCGGTCGGCGCCGCTCACTGCGCGGATCACCACCGCTCGTTCCTTCTCGTGCGCCTTGGCTCTCCGTACCCAACCGGTCGGACAACCTCATGGGCTTCCAGATCCCTGCATCTCGGCCCACTCCTGCCGCGGCCCGGCCTCGGCCCGTCCCGGCGACTGGGACCGCGCGGCAGAGCAACCCTGAAGTACGGCACCGTCGCCCTCGTCTCCCTGTTCCTCGAAGTCGGCATAGGTGCGAGCGGCGACGCGGAGGAGCGGACGGCCGACGCGAAGGCCGCCCTCGTCCGACGGTCACCGTCACCGGGACGGACCCGGCCGCCGAGGCCGAGCCCGCGCCGACGGTGGCGGATACCGTGACCGCCGAACCGGAGAAGAGCGAGGAGCCGGGACCAGCGGCCAACTTCTCGGGCGACGGTGAGTATCTCGTCGGCGAGGACACCAAGGTCGGCACCTACGAGACGGCCGGGCCCAAGGGCGAGTGGGGCTGCGCACTGGGAGCGGGCCAAGGGCGCCAGCGGCGAGTTCGACTCGATCATCGCCGACAACACCCTGGAGGGCACCGGCCGGGTGGCCCTCAACAAGGGGGAGTACTTCAAGACCAACCGATGCCAGGAGTGGAAGCGGGTCGGCTGAGGACGCCTTCGGGTCCGGTGCGGCGTCCAGGGCGGCGCGGGCCCACATGTGACGGAATCGTGCACAACCGCAGCGTGATCTCCGGATTCGAAGATCACGTGCTGTCCGAACTCGTGCGGACGAGCGCTCTGTACGTACAGCAAGGAGACGGCCGCCGATGATCCCGGTCGGACGTGAAGAGAACACCCGCAAGGTTCAGACGGCCGCGCTGGGCGGCCCCGACGGACACACCCCCTCTGTTCCTCCCGTACGAGGAACACGCTGTATGCCTGCGACGTCAAGAAGTCGCACTTCGCGCACCGTCCACCCGTCCGATGCACGCGCACCGCGCTCGGTGAGGACAGCGCCGACCACCTCTACATAGGCGAAGCCCTCGTCAAGTGGCTGGGTGGGCAGGGATACATGACGCCGGCGGAGGAATCCCTCAAGGCGCTCCGCCGCATCCTGCGCGACCTCGGCAGCCGGAGGGCCATGGTGACCGCGGAGTAGATCACAGTCGCTCTCAAGGAAGCCGACCGGATCCGACGCGGACTCGACGGGCCGTTGCCGGAAGCGGTCGTTGCGGGGCTGAGACGCTGGTGCGGAAACCTCCGGTGCCGACGACGGGCGGAGAACGGCAACAGCGGGGCACTCCCCGACGCCAGGACACCTGAGTCGGCCGACAGTGCGGTCGAACCTGCCCTCGGCGAGGGGTGAAAAGCCCCAGGCTGGACAGGGAGACTCTGGAGCCGCTCGCTGTCCGCGCTGGTGGCCGGTGCCGACCTGTCGCCGCACTCCCTCTATCGACACGTCCGCTACAGCCTCGGCCGGAAGTGCGTACCGGAGATGTCCCTCGAGGTGCACTGGCGGATGGAGGTGTTCCAGCTCTATCAGCTCTGGCGGCACCGCTGACCCCCGTTCCACCCGGTCCGCGCCCTGGTGGCCGGGCCGGGTGTCGCTCGGTGAGGGCGCTGCATGGAGGGGGCACCACCAGGGGGTCTTGAGTGACGCGTTCCCCTTACTGCATATGATGCGCAAGTGCGCACCACCGACTACACCATCAGGACCGCCACCCCCGCCGACCTCGACGCCGCCCGCGCCGTCATGCTCGACACCGTCTACCGCGACTTCGGCACCGGGTACGTGCCCCGCTGGCACGGTGACGTCATCGACCTGGCCGGTGCGTACCTGACGCCCGTCCGGCACACCCTCCTCGTCGCCGTCGACGAGCGGGACGGCGAGGTCGTCGCCACCGGGGCGCTGGACAGCCGGGGGCCCGCGCACCCGCCGAATCCCCGGCACGTCGCCGAGCGTTATCCCTCCGGCGTCACCGCGCAGCTGCGGCGCGTGTACGTCCGGCCCGAGCACCGTCGGCGCGGGCTGGCGCGGCGGCTCGTCGACGAGTTGCTGGCCTTCGCCGCCGCCGACGGCGGGTACCGCGCCGTGTATCTGCACACCGACCCCGCCGTCACCGGGGCCGAGCCGTTCTGGCGGTCGCTCGCCAAGGTCGTGCACGACGAGCGTGAGGACGCGGGGGGCGGGCAGAGCGTCGTGCACTTCGACGTGCCCATGCCGTAGTCCTGCCGTAGCCCCACGTAGCACTGCCGTGCGGGCGGCACCCGGCGGACTTGTGGAAACCATTTTCATGTAGGCTTTCCCCGCGTCGTTCCCCAGACCGCCTTCTCCACCCCGACCGATCCGAGGACCATGCGCTCCCACCGCCGCTCCCGGCTGCTCGCCCCTCTCCTGCTGTTCCCGCTGATAGCCGGCTGTTTCGCGTCCGGCGGCGGCGAGTCCGCCAAGGGCGGTGACGGCGAGGGCGGTTCACGTCTCCGGGTCGGGCTCGCCTTCCCGCCCGCCGAGAACCTGTCGCCCTACGGTGCCGACGCGACGCTGCTCAGCCGGCTCGGTGTCACCGAGGGCCTCACCGCGCTGGACGCCAACGGCTCCGCCGCCCCCGCGCTCGCCGCCTCCTGGCGCAGGGACGGGGACAAGACCTGGGAGTTCACCCTCCGCGACGCCACCTTCCAGGACGGCAGCGCCGTGACCCCGGCCGCCGTGGCCGACTCGCTCGCCCGCGCCACCGCCGCCAAGCCCGCGCCCGCCGCCCTCGCCGGCGTCACCCTCACCGCGAAGGCCGACGGCGACCGCGTCGTCAGGGTCACCACCGCCGCGCCCGACCCCGTCCTCCCGCTGCGGCTGTCCAGCCCGAGCCTCGCCGTCCTCTCCCCGAAGGCGTACGAGAAGACCGGCCGCGTCGACCCCGTCGGCACCGCCACCGGGCCCTTCGAGATCACGAAGGTGAACGGCGCCACCTCCGCCTCCCTCGACCGCTTCGACGACTACTGGGGCGGCCGCGCCCAGGCCTCCGGGATCGACGCCCGCTTCATCGCCGACGGCACCGCCCGTGCCAACGCGCTGCGCACCGGCGAGCTGGACGTCGCCGAGGCCGTTCCCGTCTCCCAGGCGGCGAGCCTCGACAAGAAGAGCCGCAGGGACACCGCCACGACCCGAACCACCAGCCTGCTGCTCAACTCCTCCACGGGGCCTTTCAAGGACGCCGGGTTGCGTGCCGCCGCCCGCGGCGCGCTCGACACCTCCGTGTTCGCCAAGGACGTGTACGAGGGGTACGCCGACCCCGGGGCCGGCATCTACGGGCCCGCCGTGACCTGGGCCGAGGGCAAGCGGAAGGCACCCGTCGGGCGGGCCGCCGCCGGGAAGGCGGACGGGGTCACCGTCTCCCTCGCCACCTACGACAACCGGCCCGAGCTGCCCGAGGTCGCCCAGGTGGTCAAGCAGCAGCTGGAGAAGGCCGGCTTCACGGTGAAGCTCACCGTGCGCGAGTACTCACGGCTCGAGGGCGACGCGCTGGCGGGGAAGTTCGACGCCTTCGTGCTGGCCCGCAACACCCTCCTCGACACCGGCGACCCGGTCTCCATCCTCGCCGGCGACTACACCTGCGACGGCGGCTACAACATCGCCCAGCTGTGCGACAAGGACGTCGACGCCGCGGTGAAGAAGGCCGAGGGCATCGCCGACACCGCCCAGCGGCAGGACGCCGCCATGGCCGCCGAGGCCCGCCTCCTCGGCACCGACGCCGTCGTACCGCTCGTCCACCAGCGCATCATCACCGGCGTCGGCAAGTCCGTGCAGGGTGTCGTCCTCGACCCGTACGAGCGCACCCTCGTCGGCACCGGCACCCGGCGCTGAGCCGTGCGGCGGCAACTCACCACCGTCGTGTGGCGGCAAGTGGCCACCGTGGTGTGGCGGTTCGTGCTCGCGGCCGGGCTGGTGTGCGGGATCGGTCTGCTGCCGTGGCTGACCCGTACCGACCCGGCGCACACCGTCCTCAAGGCCCGGTCCGCCGACCGTGATCCCACGCCCGAGGTCCTCGCCGACATCCGTGAGCAACTGGGGCTGGACGGCGGGCCGTCGCACCTGCTCGGCCGGTGGCTCGGCGGGCTGGCGCACGGCGACGCCGGGCAGTCGTGGATCTCCGGGAACGACGTCCTGCCCGACGTGCTCCAGGCCCTCGGCGCCTCCCTGCTGCTGATGACGGCCGCCCTCGTGGTCGCCGCCCTCACCGCCGGGGCCGTCTGCGCCCGCACCCTCCGGCTCGGCGCACGGCGGCGGCTCGACGGGCGGCGCCGCGGCGGCACCGTCTCCGCCGTTCTCGCCGCGCTGCCCGAGTTCCTGGTCGCCTCCGTGCTCGCCACCGTCGTCGGGGTGCAGCTGGGCTGGCTGCCCGCGCTGGGCTGGTACGGGCCGCAGTGGACCGTCCTGCCCGCCCTCGCCCTGGGGTTGCCGGCCGGGGCCGTGCTGGGGCGGCTCCTCGACGATCTGCTGCCCGGCGCGTTCGGCGAGCCCTGGGCGCTGGCCGCCGCCGCCCGCGGACTGCCGGGCCGGCGCATCGCCCGGCAGGCGGTGCGCCGGTGCGTGCCCGCACTGCTGCCCAACCTGGGTTTGTTCGTCGTCGGCCTGACCGGCGGCGCCGTCGCCGTCGAGCAGATCTTCGACATACCCGGCCTCGGCCGCACCGCCCTCCAGGCCGCCCTCGCCCAGGACCTGCCCGTCCTCCAGACCTGCACCCTCGCCCTCCTCCTGCTCGCCGCGCTCGCGACCCTCGCCACCCGCCTCGCCGGCCGCCTGCTCACCGGGCCCGCGCTGCGCGACGGCGCCCTGTCCTCCCTGCACCGGCCCGCCCCGCCCGCCCGCGGCCTCCTGCCCCTCCTCCACGGCGGCACCCTGCTCGTCGTCGTCGCCTGCGGACTGGCCCGCGACCCGCTCGCCCTCGACACCGGGCAGCGGCTGCGACCGCCCTCCCCGGACCACCCCTTCGGCACCGACGCCCTCGGCCGCGACCTGCTCGCCCGCGTCGGCCACGGAGCCCTCGACACGCTGCTCCTCGCCTCCGCCATCACCGCCGCCGCCCTGCTCGCGGGCGTCCTGCTGGGGCTCGTACCCCGGGTGTCCGCGCCGCTCGTCGACACCGTCAACGCCGTGCCGCCCGTCCTCGCCGCCCTCCTCGTCACCGCCGTCGCGGGCAGCGGAGCGGCCACCCCCGCCCTCGCCGTGGGCGCCGTGGCCTGGGCGCCGCTCGCCACGCACACCGCGTCGCTGCTGCGCCAGGAACGCGCCACCCTGCACCTCACGGCCACCCGGGGCCTGGGCGCCGGGCGCTGGTACCTCCTGCGCCGTGAACTGCTCCCCGCCGTCCTGCCGCCCGTCGTCCGCCACGCCCTGCTGCGGCTGCCCGGCGTCGCCCTCGCGCTCGCCTCGCTCGGCTTCCTCGGCCTCGGCGCACAGCCGCCGTCCCCCGAGTGGGGCCTGCTCCTCGCCGAGAACCAGCCCTACGCCGAACGCGCCCCCTGGGCCGTCCTCGCCCCCGCCGCCGTCCTAGCCCTGCTCGGTGCGCTCGCCGTCACCGCGGCGGGCGGACTGCGCCGGCCGCGACGACGACCCCGCCCCGCGCCCCCGGCCACCGGCCCGCGGCCCACCGCCGTCGAGGAGAAGGAACCGGCCGGAGCCCGATGACCGCCACCCCCACCGGCCGGCCGCCCGCGAAGGCCTCCGGCCGCCGCGCCACTCCGCTCTCCCCGCTCCTGCGGCTGCTCGTCCTGACCCAGCTCGCCTTCAACATCGGCTTCTTCGCCGTCCTGCCCTTCCTCGCCGAGCACCTGGGACAGTCCGTGGGCATGGCGGGCTGGCTGGTCGGACTCGTGCTCGGGCTGCGGACGTTCAGCCAGCAGGGGCTGTTCGTGGTCGGCGGGGCGCTCGCCGACCGGTACGGCGTCCGGCCCGTCGTCCTCACCGGATGCGTGCTGCGCATCGCCGGGTTCGGGTGGCTCGGGTACGCCGAGCGGACCTGGGCGGTCGTCGGCGCCGTGCTGCTCATCGGGTTCGCCGCCGCGCTGTTCTCGCCCGCCGTCGAGTCCGAGGTCGCCCGGCAGGCCGTCCTGTGGGAGGAGGCGGGCGGCGGGGACCGGACCCGGGTGCTCGCGCTGTTCACCGTCGCCGGGCAGGCGGGCGCGTTCGTCGGACCGCTGCTGGGCGCGCTGCTGCTGGCCGTCGACTTCCGTACGGCGTGCCTGGCCGGCGCCGGCGTCTTCGTGCTCGTCCTCGCCGGACACGCGTGGCTGCTGCCCCAGCACCTCCCCGGGCGGGCCCGCGTCCGGGCCAGGGGCGGGGCGCGGCTGCTGCTGCGCAACCGGCCCTTCCTCGCGCTGTGCTGCGCGTACGGCGCCTATCTGCTCGCCTACAACCAGCTCTACCTGGCCCTGCCCGCCGAGGTGGAGCGGGCCGCCGGTTCGCAGGCGCCGCTGGCCTGGCTGTTCGCGCTGTCCTCGCTGCTGGTGGTGACCGCGCAGCTGCCGGTGACACGGTGGGCGGGGGAGCGGCTGACGCCGCGCCGGTCGATGGTGGCCGGGCTGGTGCTGATCGCGGGCGGGTTCGCCGCCGTCGCCCTCGCCCGGCCCGCCGGGTGGACGGGGACGGGCGGGCTGGTGCCGGCCGCCGGGTTCGTGGTGCTGCTGACCCTCGGCCAGATGCTGGTCGCGCCCGTCGCCCGCGCCTGGGTGCCCGACCTCGCCGAGGACGGGCGGCTCGGGCTGTACACGGGCGCCCTGTCGTCGGTGTCCGGGTTCGTCGTGCTGGCGGGCAGTTCCGCGACCGGCCTGCTGCTGGACAGCGGGCTCCCGGTCGCCGTGCCGTGGCTGGCGCTGGCCGCCGTCCCGCTCGCCGCCGTCGCCCTGCTGCCCCGCGGCCGGCGGACCGGGGACTTCGGGACGGGCGCCTGAACCGGTGCCGGCGCCGTCGATGCCGGTGCTGGGGCCGGAGAAGGTACCGACACCGGAAGAAGCACTGACACGGGAGAAGGCACCGACACCGGCCTCCGTCAGCCGCCGCCCGCCAGCCGCCTGCCGTCCGCCGCCGGGTCACTGGCGGCTGACGGTGCGGGTGACGCCGGCGACCACGGTGGTGGCCAGGATCCAGCCCATGATGATCAGGACGTAGGACAGCGTCTGGTACCAGCCCACGGGGGCGAACGCGTTCTCCTGGCCGAAGGAGATCACCGGCAGCAGCAGGTCGAGGGTGTAGAAGACCGGGTGGAAGTCCGGCGATTCGGCGGGCTTCAGCGCCGGCGGGCGGTGCAGCCCGAACGCGGCCGAGCCGGCCGCGAGCAGCGACAGCAGCCAGATCCCGGCCCGCAGCGGACGGAAGCCGTACCCGACGGTGACGTCCTGGAGGTGCCCCCACAGCCGGCCGTACCAGGGCAGGGTCCGCCGGTGCCGCCGCTGCTTGGCGAGCTGGACCAGCCGGGCCGCGTCGTCGTCGCCGATCCGGCGGTAGGCGGCGGTCAGCTGTTCGTAGGCGTCCGGGGCGTAGCCGTCGGCGTCGCGCTCCAGCATGGGCAGCCGGTGCTCGGCCGGTTCGTGCGGGGTGAGGGTGGTGTAGACGAGACCGCTGACGTGGACCCGGTCCGGTATCATCTCCGGCTCGGCGAAGAGCACGTCGAGCTGGGCACGCCGCAGGTTGAGGGTGCCCCGTACCGGGTGGGAGGCCCGGCGCAGCCACAGCTCCCCGATGACCGCGCTGCTCGCCCGCAGGGCGGGTCCGCCCGGATTGGACAGACAGGCGTACGACAGGTCCACCCGGCCCGTGATCCGGGCGGCGCGCAGGCCGATCCACCCGCGCACCTGGGTGTGCCGCAGCAGCAGATGCCCCTCGACGGTGAGGATCTCGGCGTCGAGCGCCGGACGGCCGTCGTGGGTGAGCTGTGCCCGGCTGAGGTCGATCGATCCGGAGACGGTGGCGCCGGTGAGCCGCAGCTCCCCGTGGGCCCGCAGGCCGGGTGCCCACAGGTCGTCGCCGATGGTGGCCTGGTTGAGCTGGAGGGCGGGACTGCCGTCCTCGGGTGCCAGCAGTTCGGCGTGTCCGAGGTGCAGCGCGCCCGCTATCTGGGTGCCGGCGAACATCAGCCGGCCCCGCACCCGGCAGTCGCTCAGCTGCACCATGCCGTCGACGCGGGCGCCCGCCAGGTCCAGCCCCGGCATCACGGACCCGCGCAGGCTGAGCCGCGGCACCTGGAGGCCGTAGAACCCGGGGCGGTCGGTGAAGTGGCAGTGGCTCATCCGGACCGGGCGGTCGAGCACCGCGTGGGTGAGATCGAGCTCACCGGTGATGCGGGCTCCGGTGATCCGCAGGGCGGATATCTCACCGTCCTCCCGGGGAGCGGTGACCAGCAGGGTCCGCAGGACCCGGGCCCGCAGGGTGCGTTCCGGCCCCCAGTCCCCGCCGTTCGCCGCGTCCTCGCCCGCCTCGGTCCGGAAGTCCACGATCTCGCCGTGGGGGAAGGCCCGCCAGACGCGCGCCTCGGCCGGTGTCAGGTCGTTGATCTCCATCAGTGAGGGACTCTGACCCGAACCGGCCGAGCACGTCAACGCGCTTTCGGGCCGCTTACTTCTTCGCCGACTCCACGGCGTGCCCGCCGAACTGGTTGCGCAGTGCGGCGATCATCTTCATCTGCGGCGAGTCGTCCTGCCGGGACGCGAACCGGGCGAACAGCGACGCGGTGATCGCCGGCAGCGGCACCGCGTTGTCGATCGCCGCCTCGACGGTCCAGCGGCCCTCGCCGGAGTCCTCGGCGTAGCCGCGCAGCTTCTCCAGGTGCTGGTCCTCGTCGAGGGCGTTGACGGCCAGGTCGAGGAGCCAGGAGCGGATGACGGTGCCCTCCTGCCAGGACCGGAAGACCTCGCGGACGTTGTCCACGGAGTCGACCTTCTCCAGCAGCTCCCAGCCCTCGGCGTAGGCCTGCATCATGGCGTACTCGATGCCGTTGTGGACCATCTTCGAGAAGTGACCGGCGCCGACCTTGCCCGCGTGGACGAAGCCGTACGGGCCCTCCGGCTTGAGCGCGTCGAAGATCGGCATGAGGTCGTCGACGCACTCCTTGTCGCCGCCGACCATCAGGGCGTAGCCGTTCTTCAGGCCCCACACGCCGCCCGAGACACCGGCGTCGACGAAGTGGATGCCGCGCTTGCCGAGCTCCTCGGCGTGCTTCTCGTCGTCGGTCCAGCGGGAGTTGCCGCCGTCGATGACGGTGTCGCCGGGCTTGAGCAGCGTCGCCAGCTGGTCGATGACGTGCTGGGTGGCGGCACCGGCCGGGACCATCACCCAGACCGCGCGCGGCCGCTCCAGCTGGGCGACCAGCTCGACCAGGCTGGTGACGTCGGCCTTCTCCGGATTGGTGTCGTATCCGACGACGGTGTGGCCGGCGTTGCGCAGGCGCTCGCGCATGTTGCCGCCCATCTTGCCGAGACCAACGAGACCGATCTGCATGTCAGTGCCCTTCCTTCAGTTCACGGTAGGCGGCCACCAGCGCGGCCGTGGACGGGTCGAGACCGGGCACGTCGGCGCCCTCGGTGAGGGCGGGTTCGACGCGCTTGGCGAGGACCTTGCCGAGCTCGACGCCCCACTGGTCGAAGGAGTCGATGTCCCACACCGCGCCCTGCAC